>NZ_LT906451.1:2171666-2515000 GCF_900187355.1 Legionella lansingensis
CGCTTCTTTTGATCGTGCTGCAGGAGCAATCACAGCGGCTTGTTTTCTCTCACGTTTTACTAAAAAATACCGTTGGGCACACTTAGACATTGCTGGCACGGCCTGGGTTACAGGCAAGAACCGCAATGCCACCGGTCGTCCTGTTCATTTACTCATACAGTTATTACGCCATGTCGCCAGTTCGCATTGATTTTTATTTATTAAGCAGCAAAGAAAGTAATGCACGTTGGCTTGTTGCTTGTCGCCTACTTGAAAAAGCCTACCTTCGAGGTCATCGTGCCTTTGTTCATTGCGGGAACCAACAAGAAGCTCACACCATTGATGAACTCCTATGGACGTTTAAAGACAACAGCTTTATCCCACATAACTTGCAAGGGGAAGGACCTGAACCACCCCCACCCGTACAAATTGGTTATCAGGGGCAACCACGAGGATTCGATGATATTTTGTTAAATTTAAGCCCTGAAATCCCATCATTTTATTCGCGTTTTCGGCGAATTATGGAAATTGTGGTTAATGATGATGAGGCCAAAGAATTAAGCAGAAAACATTATCGAGAGTATCGCGCAAAGCAATGCGAAATACACACACATGAGATCATTTAGCGCTTGGAGAATAGGTCTTCAACAAATAATGAGCAACTGCCCGCAAACCCATTGCTTCTCCCCCTTCAGGCTTACCGGGTTTGCTACCAAGATTCCACGCCATAATATCGAAATGTACCCAAGAAATAGAGGCAGAGATAAAGCGTTGTAAGAATAAAGCAGCGGTAATCGCACCTGCAAACGGTGAATCGCTTGCATTAGCTATATCTGCATGTGTTGAATCCAACATGGATTCATAACCACTAAAAAGCGGCAAGCGCCATATAGGATCATTCACGTCATGTGAGGATTCAGCCAACGCTTGTGCTAACTCATCGTCATTACAAAACATAGCTGCCATTTCGGTTCCCACTGCTGCACGAGCAGCACCCGTTAGTGTCGCAAAATCAATCAATAATACAGGCTCTTCTTCACAAGCTTTTACAATCGCATCAGCCAGAATCAAACGCCCTTCGGCATCGGTATTATCTACTTCCACTGTTAAGCCGTTGCGCATTTTTAAAATATCACCCGGTCGAAATGCATTGGGACCGATGGCATTTTCCACCGCTGGAATCAAAACTTGCAAACGAATAGGCAAATTTTGTTTCATGATCCATTGCGCTAAACCAATGACATGAGCGGCTCCGCCCATGTCTTTTTTCATCAAACGCATGGCAACAGCCGGTTTAACATCCAATCCGCCACTATCAAAGCATACACCCTTGCCAACTAGACTAATCTTAGGATGGTTTTCATTCCCCCAAGTTAAACTCAGCAACCGCGGTGCCTGAGCTGATGCTTGGCCAACAGCATACACGGCAGGAAAATTGTTTTTTACCAACCCCTCACCGATCCATTGCTCAAAAGTAGCGCCAAAATCTCTAGCTAAATTTGCCAATACAGTCCCGAGTTCTTCTGGACCTAAATCATTCGTTGGCGTATTAATTAAATCACGCACAAGAAAAATGGCATCAACTTCATCAAGAAGAGCAGGCAGATGATCGTCTTTCACCACGAGTCGGTTGGGTATGATGTCCTGTTTTTTGTATTTAGTAAAACGGTATTGCGCAAGCGCCCAATTAATCATCGCCGTTTGTGATAAATTTTCCTGCGGTAGATAGCTGCCATAAGGTAAACGGCAGGCAGCACAGGCCATGGCTAAATTTTTGTCGTTGTTCCCTGTTCCGACGTACGCTTTTGCAATATGTCCCTCAGCATCGGTAATCGAACAGATATCACCTGGGTTGCCTTTAAACTGTTGTAATGAAAATGCATTTCGCTCTGAGGGAGCTAATTCTAATCCCTTTTCCCATTGGGCTTGGGTTATAAAAAATAAAGGCACTGCTTTTTCAGGGAAACATTGATAAAAAAGGTTTGCTTGCATAAAAATTACTCCTTCACCTGGCCACGAAACTGAGCCGGATGCACCCCAACCAAGCGCAAGGTTACAAAATAAATAATAACTGCCATAAACACGTGACCGAGCAACAAAGATAAACGCCAGAAAGCTGATTGTGCTAGCCAATAGTTACTTTGACCTGCCATGAAAAACAAATAACCAGCAATGGCAACATTAGCTAACAATAATTGCAATATAAACTTCAGCCATCCAGCAGAGGGTTGGTAGACTCCGCGACGTACTAATAAAAAGAGCAAAACACCGCTGTTGACGTAACCTGCTAAGGCAGAAGCTAAAGCTAATCCAGCATGTGCTAAAGGCCAAATCAGCAATAAACATAAAAAGCTATTGATAATCATCGCCAGAGCACCAACTTTTACTGGTGTTTTAATGTCCTGGCGAGCATAAAAACCAGAAGCAAGAACCTTGACCATCATGAATGCTGGTACACCAGAACCAAGAGCAATGAGACTTTTTTGTGTTTGCATCAAATCATACGGTGTAAATTCACCATAAGCAAAACAACTAGCAATTAAAGGCATAGAAAACATCGCCAATCCTAAACCTGCAGGTATACCAATCAATAAAATTAAGCGTAAACCCCAATCCAAAGCTCGTGAATATTTCTCGCTACTTTGTTCCGCATGACGCCGCGACAGATGGGGTAAAATAACGGTTGCGATTGCAACACCGAAGACCCCTAAAGGAAAATCGGTTAAGCGGTCGGTGTAATATAACCAGGTCACACTTCCTACCTTCAAAAATGAAGCAAAAATGGAATCCACCATTAAATTGAGTTGCGCAATGGAAACACCAAATAATGCAGGAACCATTAATTTCAGAACCCGTTTCACACCTGGATCACTCCAAGTCAATTTAGGCCTAACAAGCAATTTGCGATGATACAAGAAAGGCAGTTGAAACAAGAGTTGTGCAATCCCAGCAATCAACACTCCCCAGGCCAAGCCAACCACTGGTTGCTCCAAGTGAGGACATAAATAAAGTGCCGCCAGAATCATGCTGATATTCAATAATACTGGAGTAAAGGCAGGTACACCAAAATAGCCGTATGTGTTGAGGACAGCTCCAGCCATAGCCGTTAAAGACACTAACATGAGGAAAGGAAAGGTCAAGCGCAGCATTTCAGTAGCCAACACTGAGCGCACACTCTGCTCTCCGAAACCAGGAGCAAAGATCCAAATAATGATTGGAGCACCTAAAACACCAACGATAGTTACTAAAGAAAGCACGGCTCCCAATTGACCGGCAATACGAGCTACGAATTCACGTACCTCGGTGAAACTACGCTTTTGTTGATACTCGGCCAGCACCGGAACAAAGGCCTGTGAAAAAGCCCCCTCCGCAAATAAACGACGCATAAAATTTGGGATGCGAAAAGCCACATAAAAAGCATCCATACCAGCCTGTGCGCCAAACAATTGAGCAATTACCATGTCACGAATAAACCCTACCACGCGTGAGAGCAACGTCATCACCGAGACAAGTGTTGTTGAGCGTAAAAGCGTTTGTCGTTTAGGTATCATCTGTTCAATTGCAGACATGGCGCAAACAAATAAAAAAAGAATGCCTATGATATACCTTCAACAGCCCAATTTTATAGTTTCATATAAAGATTTTTTAAGATCCTAAAATTCATGTTACATTTTGCGACAGAAAAGGACAGAGAAAAAGGATTTGGCACATGCCCGTTTCACTATTTAACATCGGTCTCTATTCTCTCTTGGCAACCTTAAGTATGATCGTTGGCGGTTTCGCTGCAACGATTTATCGCCCTAGTGATAAATTGACCAGTGCAGCACAACACTTCGCTTCTGGTGTGGTTTTGGCAGCAGTAGCAAAAGAACTTATTCCCAAATTAGGCGCTAATCAACCCCTACCGGCTCTAATCATTGGTTTTTGTTTCGGCATTTTCAGTATGCTTGTTCTTAAATTATTTGCCAACAAACTAACAGAGAAAGAGACAGAGCAAACTGGTGTTTCACCCGGTTTAGTTACGACCGTTGGTATTGATTTATTCATCGATGGGGTTTTGATTGGCATCGCTTTTTTGGCAGGTACACAAAGCGGTCTTCTCATTGCCATTGCTTTAGCCTTGGAAATTCTTTTTTTAGGGGTGTCTACAACAGCCGCCTTGGGCAATCGTGCTGTTAGCATAAAACTCCGACTTCTGATTATTATCCTTCTTGCTTTACTGATTCCACTAGGGAGCATAACTGGAGCTGGCCTATTATCCCAATTGCCGCCAGCGGTGACCGAGGGACTCTTGGCCTTCGGGGTAGCTGCTCTCCTTTATTTAGTTACTGAGGAATTACTTGTCGAAGCGCATGAAGGATCAATTGAAACCCCATTCATTACAGCAAGTTTCTTCATCGGCTTTTTATGCATTTTGCTGTTAGAAAACATGACGGCTTAATACAAGACTATTCACGGTTCGGTAAACATATAAAATAGAATCAAGAGTCTTATATACAATTTTACTCTCAATAAGCTATAATGTCTTAATTCAAAGGTAAGAGTTGTACTAACCCCTTGTGTGTGTTGACAAATTCTAACACATTGTGCATGATCATCGTCTTTTTTGACATCTTATAATGAGTGGAGATTTCTAAGTGGCAAATATTAAATCAGCGATCAAGCGTGCCCGCCAAAACGTAAAATTGCGTAAACATAACGCCAGTGCGCGTTCAATGTATCGTACCTACGTTAAAAATGTGATTAAAGCCGTTGAAGCCGGCGATCAAGAAGCCGCTCGCGCTGCCTATGCCAAAGCACAACCTATCATCGACAAAGCAGCTGGTAAAGGCCTAATTCACAAAAATAAAGCTGCTCGCATAAAAAGCCGTCTTTGTGCCCGCGTTAAGGGAATGGCTGCTTAATCCTATCTTTTCCGTCGCTCTAGTCTGTACACACTCCGAACCGGCCCCCCGGTTCGGTTTTTTTTAGGGAAATAAACAAAATTATCCTCTTGTGTGGTTTATCTCCAGAGAGGTTTGGCGTTTCAATCCTGACTTATGGTCAATAAAGATTAAGCAAATAATCAGCAATAGCGGCATCAAAATGTCCATCCAAAACCACGAACCTGCGTTACCAATGGTGTAGTTGCGTGCGACTAGGATCTGTGCGGCGTGCCCTAAAGCATCACCCCATAGCCACAGTGTATTCCCAATAACCGTGGCTAGACGAAAACCAAAACTTGCTTTAAATGCGAGGATAGCGATAACGCCAAAACCCAAATTGGCCATTGCTACCTCAAACTGAAAGGGACTATTTTGCCACCCTATTTGCTCGGCGGTAAAGTTAGGGAAAAAAGCATGCATGGCAAAAGCGTAAATTGCGGTGACGCCCAAAGGTAAGAGACTCAACCAGCGAAAACTGATCTCAAAAAAAGATAGTTGTCGGTCCACCAAACAATTAATCAAAATCATCAACACAGCTAAAGCCAACATGGCTAAACCAAAATTACCGAGGATAAGTCCTATTAAATTCGGCATTGTCATTCCTCTCTGATTGTTGCCCTAATAGGGAGTTACTCATTATTAGAGCTTAAATTTACAGGCAGTGGGTTAGTAATCTCCTGGTTTAATTGCTCATAAGCACGCTTCGCTGGTATGTATTGTGGGAATTGATTCATTATCCGATCCAAGATCATACGTGATAGTGTTTCATCTCCACGATTCCATTCATTTAAGGCATCGAAATACATCATATTAGCAGATTGACCAGCTAAAACAGGTGTTGGTTGAATGATAACTGGTTCGATGAAACTTAAACGTTCTTGTTGTTGTGCATCAAGCCAATTCAGAACCTTACGTGCTTGTTGACTGCCATTGGCACTCGCCAGTTGCAATAAACGTTTACCTTCATCAGGTTTTTGTACACCATCAATACCCTCTATATTAAGCAAAGCCAATTGATACTGCGCATAAGCATTATTATTTGCAGCCAACTCTGTATATAATTGCGCTGCGGCTTGACTGTCTTTGACCACCCCTAATCCATATTGATACATGCGAGCAAGTGCCAGTTTTGCCTTTTCATTTCCCTTTTTTGCAGCCTCTTCGTAATACTTAACGGCATTGGTAAAATCAAGCTTGGTGGCAACACCTGTCTCAGAAAGCAACCCTAACTGATATAGCGCTGCACTATCACCCAGAGCCGCAGCCTTTTTATACCAATGCAGAGCTTGTTGTTCATCACGTTTACCAGCAAAACCATTAAAATAGAACGCTGCGAGTTGAGTCATTGCTTGCTTATGACCTAACTCCGCTGCTTTGCTGTAGAGGGCCTTAGCTTTGGCATAATCAACAGGCACTTCTTTACCATCTTCATAAATTAACCCCAAATTGAACTGGCCGATCTTATCACCCTTTTGCGCGGCCATTTGGTAGTTTTCTAAAGCTTTTTGATAATCATCATCGACAGTATCGTAAACGAAGCCAAGAGCAACTGCCGCACGAGGATAATTGGATCGAGCTGCGGTATACCATTTTTTTGCCTCAGTATAATCAGGTTCTTTGCCTACTTTACCAAGTTGATACAAACGACCTAATAAATATTGGGCAACAGGCTGACCTTGTTCTGCAGAAGCGAGATACCATCTTGCGGCCAGTTCCGTATTAGACTCGCCACCTAGTCCCTTATCATAGAGGAATGCAAGCTTTAACTCTGCTTCCTTGTCACCTTTTTCGGCAAAATGCTGATAAATATCCCTTGCTTGCTGCATTTTCTCTGGATTGTCTGCCTGGGCAAGATAGTAATCTGCGAGAAGCAGGCCAGCAGTACTATTGCCAAGTTGACGCGCTTTATCTAACTCTTGTATGAAATCCTCACCGGCATCATGCTTTAAAACAGCAAGATTAAGATCGGCATAAGAAAAACCTGAATCAGCTGCTTGCTGCAACAATGCCTTTCCTTTTTCCAGATCTTTATTAACACCTAAGCCTTGAGCATAATAAGTTCCGAGAATAAAAGAATTAACCGGATTTAAACCAGCTTGTTGATACCAGTATAACGATTCAACATCGTTAGTAGGGACAGCAATCCCTCTTTCAAACATAATGCCTAACAAGAGAGCAGCATAGCCATTCCCTCTATTAGCCTCCTCTTTTGCAACTTCAAAGGCTTGATGTTGTTTCTTTGGATCCCCATCCATTGCATTGTAGAAGGCCAATGGCAGATTCGCTTCCGCGACGCCCTCTTTAACAGCTCCCTCATACAAACGTTTAATTAATTGCATGCGATTTTGCTTGGCTGCAACACTTAAGCCTCCGTTCTTCTGCTTCACTAAATACTCAGCTAAACGGAATTGCGCCGGACCATAATGATTCGATGAGGCGAGATAATACATGGACGTTGCTTGCTGAGGATTGGGTTGGATAACCATGTTGCCTGCCGGGTCTTTAAATCCCTTTTCATAAATGTTAGCCAGTGCATATTGCGCGTAAACATTCCCTTTGAAAGCAGCATCAGTGAGCCAATTAAGCCCCTGGTTATAGTCTACTGGGTCTGTTTTTCCTTCCAGATATATAATACCCAAATTATATTCAGCACGGACATCTTGTTGCATGGCTGCCAACTGATAATAAGTGATTGCTTGCGGAATATTTTTAGCTACTGCCACACCATAATGATAGAGTTGGCCTAATTCGAACTGAGAAGCAGATTCACCTAAAATCGCCTGGCCATATAATTTACTCAAAACCGCTTGCACATTGGCCTGATGTTGCCATCCTCTCGTCATTTCTTCAAAATAATCAAATGGTTGAGGGTCACCACTCACCGGATAGGGTAATCCTTCTTCAACCATAGAAACTCTTGGAGGATGAGCTAATGCCAACGATTCATGTTGTTGTAGTGCTACAATTTGTGGATCTAGAGGGTAGCGTTGGAACAAAAAGGAAGTAGCATCATCAGGATTTAATGCCGGCGCAATCATATCAAAATACTCACTGATGGCAATTTGTTTAGGCCCCATCATAGTGAAACGCGGCTTATAAAGCTCCGTGCGAGTGACAGCTTGCATTTGCGGAGCCGCATTATAATTATTTTCCTTTAATGCACGAGGATTCCTCCAGGCATTATAGATACCACCTAAACGATAGCCATCAATATCAAAATGTTTACTCTTATCATTACTTAACCATTTGGATACTTCTATCGCAGGATTTAATTTTGCTTGCTGAGCGAGCGTCTCTTTTGCTTTTTGTTGCCATTGTTCAGCCAACTGTGGGGAAGCCGCAACACCAATCCCCTCCTCATACATATGAGCTAAGGCCTCTTGTGCTTCGGCAGAACCGTTGCGAGCAGCTTGTAACATCCACATAAAGCCGGTTTTAGGATTGTATAATTTATTTTTATCATCCAAGTACAAACCAGCCAAAGCAATTTCAGCTTGCGTATCATTGGCGGCCGCAGCTTTGGTGTACCAATCTTTCGCTGCTTCCATATCATTTTTTACCGCAGCCAACGCACCTAATTTCCGTATGGCTGGTAAGTATCCCTGGGCTGCAGATTTATGTAGAAGGTCAGTAGACAAAATTTCATTGCGAGGTACCAAGCCTCCAGTAGCATGTAATTCTGCTAATTTTAACTGCGCCTTTGGATTCCCTTGTTCGGCTGATTTATTTAGCCAGATTACACCCAATTTTTTAGTTCTTGAGTCACGACTCTCAAGAAAATGTTCACCTAAGGCGTATTGGGCTATTGCGTTACCGCGTTTGGCTGCCTCAATGAAGTAACGTCTACCAGCATCATTGGGTTTGGTACCAAATCCAAATAGGTTAGCAGCAGAACAATATAATTGTGCACTAAGATCACCTGCTGCAGCCGCCTTTTTAAACCAATACAATGCTTTTTCTGGATCATTTGCAGCAATCAAATTGTAACGTGCAAGTAAAAGTTGCGCCGGCAAAACCCCTTTTTCTGCAGCTTGCTCAAAATAACGCAACGCCAATGCATTATTTTTTAATTCACCATAGCCATACAAACGCATTCGACCTAAATAATAGTCAGCAATAGGATCTTGACCTGATTGAGTGATGAGTGTCTGGGCCGCAAGAGGATAGTTCCCTTGGCGGTATGCCTCTAGGCCATTAGCCGCATATACGACCTGACTTCCGGTTGCTGCAACCAGACAAAACCATGTTGCAAATGATTTCATGGTAACTCCCCTCTTCTCTAGTACCGCTGTTAATCACGGTTTACTGCGCAGGAATAATGCCATAATGCACAACTGCCCTTAGTGCGCCACTTCTGGTATTGCTACTTACTATCCAGTAATTACCTCGATTATTTAAACCATACCGCACATTGGTATATTCACACACTCGCAGGCTTTCGGCACAATCCACTATCTTGCCATACTCTTCCTTACCATCTGGAACGGTACAAATAAATTTAACCTTTTTCTCGGTAGTGGATAGTACCGCCCACTGACGTGCATTAATCGAGTGATTCATATACATCGTACGTGAGCTTTCTTCATCACGCATTTGGTAAAGATTAATCTTTTGATCCAATGTGTTAAATATGAAATACATTGACTGTCTTGGACCCGCCTCTCCAGGAAGCAGATGCAACGTTTTTAAATCAAATTGAAAGCCTGTGTCATAGCAACCAAGCGGATTTCTATTGTCTTCTACTTCCTTAGATTCCTTGGCAGCATTTCCGGCACCCATTCCTACACACAGGGCAGATAATAAAACAATATTCTTAAGCATTGGCGTTTTTGTTTTCATTTCTTCTTCTCACTTGCTGTGGCCATGATAGGACGAATAATCACTTTCGTACCCAATTTTTGCGTTTTATCATTGGTTAAGTCTATGAAGTGATGGTTCATCCATTTCGCATCTTCGGTAAACATTCGTACACAACCATGACTT
This sequence comes from Legionella lansingensis, assembly GCF_900187355.1. NCBI lineage: Bacteria > Pseudomonadati > Pseudomonadota > Gammaproteobacteria > Legionellales > Legionellaceae > Legionella > Legionella lansingensis. Next base: position 2,181,554 of record NZ_LT906451.1, read on the forward strand.
GCTCTGTGACCTGGAATATCCTCTGAACCATGCAAAGCAAACCCTTTATGGAAGTACATGCAATAAGGCATTCTTGCCCCTCCACGACCAATGGGGAAAACGTTGGAACGACATTTCTCATTTTCTCTACTGAAGAAATGGAAAATTCCAGTCATCGTTCTGCACGTTTTACTGCTGCGATCCGAACAAATATCACTACCCGAGGAAATAGGCCCCCATCTCACTAATTGCCCATCGGCACCATAAGCCGCCCAAGCCAATTTATCTTGATCAACAACCACGAGTTTTTCACCTTCAGTATCAACTTCTAAAGGAAAAGGTGAAAAATCAAATAGGGTCTTATTGACTAGATTGCGGGGAACAGCGATTTCTTTGCCAGCCCAAAGATGGTTATATGTACGATTGATACGCTGCACAATATCTCGCTGCTGTGGATCAGGGAAGAGTTTTTCCCATGTTTGCCCACTACCAACTTTGATACACTCGTATTGTGGGTACGCACACAGCCCGGTACCATAATAACTATTTGCATTTACTAGAAATGCAGGTATCATCAGTGCAATCACTTCTAGAAATTTCTTCATCGTGATTCCCCTACTCTTTACAATATAACGTTTCCAATGCAAGAAACGTGCTTAAAATACAAAACTTATATTCCTAAGGTAAATTCCTTGCCGTCGGCGATATATCGAAACAAGCAGTTACCTTCTAAGTTCTATTTCGGTCATCTGTTTAAAAAGTTTAGAAATTGTTTTTATTTTGTGTTTCAGAAGTATGTCGTTTCTCCATCCGCTCCCTTAGCTGAACGTTCAAGTTCATTTTTTTGCACCCACCTGCATTCGTTGGTAAGCTTAAATAGAGTGGGAAAAAATAGTGATATAAACCATGGAATGGATGGACCAGACACGTCAGTATATTGGTAGATTATTAGGCCAGTGTGGTCTTGACCCACATGAAGCAGCCTATCACGTCATTGCCGATCTTCCTGGCGCCAGAGTACGCAAATACCTCAATAAAAATGAAAAATCCGAACTTAATCTGCTTATCATCCCTGCCCCTTTTAAACAGGTCTATATCTGGGATCTGATGCCGAATATAAGTGTGGTACGTCAATTTCTAAGCCGAGGGATCAATGTCTACGCGCTTGAATGGACATTACCAACCCAAAGAGAAGATGATTTTGGTTTGCTTGAGTACGCTCATCACTTGCCTATGGCCGCCATAGAGGTGATTGAAGCAGAGAGCGGAGGGCGCGTTCAAATTATTGCGGGTCACTCACTTGGAGGAACGTTTGCAGCTATTTTTGCGACCTTATTCCCAGAACGTTTGCAAAAACTCGTTCTTATTGATTCACCCCTTGCATTCGGCGAGCATGGCGGCCCCATAGCTAATGCTGCAGCAGCCATACCTTCACTGGAAACACTTCATTTATTGGTTGGAAGCCCTGTTCCAGGTTCTTTTATCAATATTCTGAGTGTTTCCGCCTCACCTGAAGTTTTTCAGTTTCAGCGTTTTACTGACCTTACCGCGAGTTGGTTTGATCCCCAAGCTCTAGAAATTCATACTCGCGTTGGACGTTGGACATATGACGAGTTGCCTTTGCCATGGCATCTCTTCGAAGAAACCATTGAACAGCTCTTTCGCAAGGATCGATTCCTCAAGGGCACTCTACAAATCGGCAACCGCCGCACAGGTATCACTAAATTAAAAACGCCTACACTAGCCATTATTAATCCTCCTGGGAAAGTCGTCCCACCCAACTCCTTGTTGAAGGCATTGGCAATTGTCCCAAACCTTCCAGTAGCGGTTCTTACGTATCAAGCCGACTATGGACCAATGTTTCAGCACCTTGGACCACTGGTTTCTCCGCTGGCACACAAAGAACTATGGCCACAAGTCTTGGATTGGGTGATGGAGTATTCTTAACACCTATATAACCATACTCTCTAGAGTCTGTTGACATTTCATCTCCCCCACCTACGTGCCGCGACTTGTTCGCGGCACGTAGGCGGGGGGTAAATTGTCAACACACCCTAATATCAGGGATGGAAATGTTGATAGATTCGCTTGGCAAGCTCCTCATTAATCCCGCTCACCTTAATGATTTCAGTGATAGAAGCGCGAGCCAATTCACGCAGACCACCAAAACGACGCAATAACGCTTGTCGTCGCTTAGGCCCTACCCCTTCTATTGTTTCGAGAGACGATTCAAGGGTAGCATGCTGGCGCTTCTTTCTATGTGCGGTGATCGCAAAACGATGCGCCTCATCACGTATGTGTTGCAGTAAGTGCAAGGCAGGTGAGTCAGCGGGCAAGCTAATTTCTCTCTCCTGCGTGAGCAAGATCAAACGTTCCCAACCGGCTTTTCTTTCCGGACCTTTGGCGATGCCCAATAAGGTTATTGTTGTGATTTGTAGTGCTTCAAGAATACGCTTTGCGACAGTAACTTGCCCTTTACCGCCATCAATGACTAGGACATCAGGTAAGCGTTGCTCTTGTAGTAAACGTTTAAATCGGCGGGTAATCGCTTGCTCCATGGCTGCATAATCATCTCCCGGGGTGATGTCATGAATATTAAAACGTCGGTAGTCGCTTCTGCGCGGACCCTCTGCATCAAAGACGACACAAGAAGCCACGGTTGCTTTGCCTTGCGTATGACTGATATCGAAACATTCCATGCGTTGAATAGCCTCTTTTCGTTGTAGCAATTCAGCCAATGCCTCATACCTCTTTTTCATGGTCACAGAAGAAGCAATAAAATCAGCAACCGCCAAACGCAAATTGTTATGAGCGAAATCTAACCAGCGAGCTTTTACCCCTCTTGGTTTTGTTTGGATCTGGCAGGCCTTTCCTCGCAATTCACCTAACATCGTTTGCAGCGCTTCAATATCCGCGATTGGTTGGTGAGTCACGATCAAAGCAGGAATTCGTTCGGGAGTGTCAATATAGTAGAAAGCAACAAAAGCCTCAAAAACCTGTTGCCACAAGTCATTTTCGACTTGTTGATCTTCAATAAATTCACGATGGGGAACGGACGGAAAAAAGCTTTGGCTTGCCAAGACACGACCATCACGGATTGTTACGCATTGAATGCATGCAAAACCTGGTTGTGCCTCGATGGCAATGACATCAGCATCCCCTCTTAATTGCACAATGCCTTGCTGCTCTTGGATTAATCGTAGGCTTTTGATTTGATCGCGTAAAATTGCTGCTTCTTCAAAAGCCAAGCGTGCTACAGCTTGCTCCATTCGTTTAGCCAGCTCTTCTAAAATCAGTTGTGATTTCCCTTGCAAAAAACGAGTCGCGTCATTAACAGATTGCTGATAATCCTCAGGAGAAATGTAGCCAGTGCAGGGGGCACTGCAACGTTTGATTTGATATTGTAAACATGGTCGGGAACGGGCGTTAAAATAGCTGTCACGGCAATTGCGGATCTTAAACACTTTTTGGATGGTGCTCAGCGTATCGCGAACTGCAGCGACGCTGGGATAAGGCCCATAAAACTCACCTTTTTGCGGCTTTTTTTTGCTGCGGTAAAGTTCCATGCGTGGAAAAATATGTGTACTTACGTGGATATAAGGATAAGTTTTATCATCCCGCAATAGCACATTGTATTTGGGTCGCAGCGTTTTAATTAGATTGCTTTCTAATAACAGTGCCTCTGTTTCACTGCGTGTAATAGTCACTTCAATAGAAGCTATCTGGCTAACCAGTGAGCGTGTTTTAGCACCAGTATTTTGCTTACTAAAATAGCTATTGACTCTCTTTTTTAAGTTGCCAGCTTTTCCTACATATAGTACCGTCCCTTCTTTGTCTATCATGCGATAGACGCCTGGGTCGTTCGTAAGATTGGCTAAGAAAGTCGTTATGTCCGTGAAGTGTATATTTTCATTCATCTATAAAATTATAACAGCATAAAATATAGAATAGACCAGGGGCTGTTGACAGCCCCCTATTCGTCATGCAGGGCGTCATTGGGCTGCTCAATAACACGATGTTTCATGGCTAGAAATGTTAGCTCGACATCATTTTTTATTCCTAATTTTTCAAACATACGATATCGATACCCATTAATCGTCTTGGAGCTTAAAAATAACCTATCCGCAATGTCTTGAACGGTCATGCCACTGGTGATCATTAACATCACCTGCATCTCGCGTTCGGATAATAAATCAAAAGGAGACTCCTGAGGTGCTTCTAAACTACTGATCGCCATTTTTTGTGCGATCTCAGCACTGAGATATTTTTCGCCCTTAGCCACTTTCCGTATGGCTGCTGCCATTTCTTCCGCACCCGACTCTTTTGTCAAGTAACCCATGGCGCCTAGTTGTAGAACACGTGTAGGCATAGGTTCACTACATACCGCCGTCACAGCAATAACTTTTATTTGAGGATGCGTTTTCTTAAGCCGTCTTGTTACTTCCCAACCATCTATGCCTGGCATTTTCATGTCTAACAACACAACATCAGGCTTATGTGATTTGACTAACGTCAAAGCTTGTTCACCACTCTCGGCGTCAGCCACCACCTCTACATCAGGCAGATCTTCCAATAATCGTCGAATCCCCATTCTTACTAGGGCATGGTCATCAACAATTAGAACTTTAATCAAGCGATGCTCCTTGACTCACGGCCAATGAACACAAAACATGCATCGATATTAGCAAGAGTAATCAATCATTACAATTGGTGCTGATTTATCGTTCAATTAACCTTGATTCCTTGTTAATTTGCTAAAACGTCCCCTAACATTACCTGCCTCATCAAAAGGAAGGACCAGGAATGTTCAACTTTGAGTATAGTCCACATTTTGAGGTCCCCGCTATAAAGATAAAGGGACTAGGGGGCCCCTAACAAGCCAAAATGTGAATACTGGGGTTATCCTTATCCACAGGAAAGAAAGGTGGATACTCACCTAATTCTTGGGCACGATCCATAAGTCTCACAATGTCAGCTTCAACAAAATCATAAAGCTCTTGATAACTATGAATGACGAAGTAAACGCGTTGCAGCATATCTATACGGTAAGGTGTGCGAAATGCAACAACTGGGTCGAAAAGTACACGCATAGCGGCATCGCTTTCGACGCTATAAGGCGTTTCACTGATTGAAGACAAAATACCTCCACCATAAGCTCTCAAACCTTGGTGCGTTTTAATTAATCCGAATTCTACTGTAAACCAGAAAAGACGTTGCAGAAGAGGCCATCTTTCCTCAGGCAGGCTTAAAACCTTACGGGCATAATTACAAACAAAATCAGCATAGACAGGATGGGTTAGCATAGGGCAATGCCCAAATAGCTCATGAAAAATGTCCGGCTCTTTAACATAATCAACTTCTTCTTCACAGCGAATAAACGTCGCCGCAGGAAAACATCTCTCAGCTAAAAGTTGAAAAAATTCACGTGCAGAAATTAATGCGGCAACAGGCGCCACTTCCCAGCCAGTTAGAGCCTTAAGACGACGAGTGATCTCTGGCAACTGGGGTATTCTTTGAGGTCCAAGATCAAGCATTTCTAAACCTTGGATAAATTCATCACACGCTCTTCCAGGTAAAATTTTTATCTGACGTTCATAAAGTATTTGCCAAATCCGATGCTCTTCATTTGAATAATCCACCATACCCTGGGCATCAGGTTGATGAGCAACATAACGACTGACAAATTCCATGAGAACTCCTAGATGCTATTACCAGTAAACTTGGATCACTTAAATTATAGCGCTTTACACTGAAGCGCAATGGTCTTAAAGCCTAGATTTCTTTCAATGAAATAATTGTAAGTTTAGGTGATTATTATGGCGACTTCTCGCTTCGTAAAATTTGCGATATCGGGATAAACGTTTCTGTCATATCACCCGTTCGACGCTGTTCCCCTTTCCATGCATGACCATAAATCACTTCATAAGTAAGAGGATATTTACCCTCTTTGGTAAGCAATTCTTTATAGGCTTTTTCAAAATCTAACCAAGCATTCTTTCCTGTCAATCCTTCATTACGCTTGGGATTAATATTGCGCACCCCCTGTGCTTTTAAATTGGCTAATAACTGTTTTAAATTACCATAATGTACAGTTATTAACTCCATGTCAACCACTGGATCAAGAAAACGCTCGTGTAATAAACAATCACCAATATCATGCATATCCATAAATTCATTCGTATGAGCATGGTGGTCATCGGCTAATCGCCAAGCTTGTTTTAGTTCTTTGAACGTATCTGGACCCAAGGTTGAGAACATTAAACAGCCTGCAACGTTCATAACACGATTTAATTCACGGATAACCATGTCTAATGACTCAGACCAATGGATAGCCTGATTAGCAAAAATGAGATCAAATGCCCCTGTAGCAAATGGAAGTGCTGTCATGTCGCCATTGACTAAAGACCATTTGCGCCGCCAGCTTTGCTTTTTTCGAGACTCTAGTAACATCGCCTGTGCTAAGTCCAAGCCAATGATTTCAGCTTTTGGGTAACGCTTTTTCAGTTGTAGGGTAAAAAGACCTGTGCCGCAACCCAAATCAAGAACATAGCGAGGATTAATTTTTAAATAATGCAAACGTTCGAACAAACGCTGACCAATCTCATTCTGGATTTTGGCAGCTTGTTCATATTCTGCTGCATGCTTGTTAAACGTATTGCAAATTTCGGCTTGGAGATTCATCATAGAGGCGCAAGTAAAAGGATAGGAAGCCAACTCTCGTGTATCATAAATTGGGCAGTATATCACAAATGTTACGTTTGCCCTCGGTATGTATCGTTTGTTATCGCTATCATCGTGAACCTTATGCCGTTTGCAAACGTTGCATAACACTCTTCACACGACTAGGACCAGCTTGTCATTATTGTGCTTTTCCCTTACTCGATGATCAGTTTTTAGTATGTGGGCGTTGCAGCAGAACAAAACCAAATTTTGATCAAACACTGATCGCATATCGCTTCGAAGAACCATTGCGCACTTTATTGCATGACTATAAATACAATGGTGCACTCTTTCTGCGTCATTTCTTGGTTAAATTAATGCTGGATGCGCTCCCTAGGCCTGAAATACAAACACAATGCCTGGTTCCAGTTCCCTTACACCCTAAAAGGTTGCGCGAAAGAGGGTTTAATCAAGCTGCCGAGCTTTGCAAGCTACTCGCAAAACATTTGAACATTCCGTGTGAGTTAACCTTGTGCAGAAAAATTCACCACACTGCACCTCAGGCCCAACTGAGTGGAAAAGAACGAAGGCGAAATTTACGTCATGCCTTTGCGGTAAAACCTCAGCAATATAAACATATTACTTTAGTGGATGATTTACTCACCACTGGCAGCACTGTTTCGGAATTAACCAAGCTCTTCAAAAAACAGGGAGTACACCGTGTTGATGTGTGGTGCTGTGCGCGTGCTACGTAAAATATCGCTGAGCGTCATTTAGCAGCAGTTGCACCAAAAGAACAAGAAACGCAATCACGAATAAACGATGTAGCAGAATCTCCATCTCAACAGAAACCGGCTGCCCGCGAACTTTTTCAATTAAGGCATACACAATTGAACCACCATCGAGACCGGGGATAGGAAATAAATTTACCAAACCAACTGCGAGGCTGAAACTTGCAATGAAACTTAAAAAAACCGCTAGCCCCTGCAAAAAAGAAGTGGTGGAAACTTCCAATAGACCGATTGGTCCAAGAAGTACTGCAAACGGGAGCACTCCAGTCAGTAATTGCTTGATCATGACTAAAAAGAAAATGAGTAACTGCATGGATTTGGTGACGGCATGGTAAAAAGCATATCCCAATGGCTCTCTTTTTATCTGAATAGCATGTGTGGATGGATCAGGTACAATTCCCAAGCCTTTTAGTAAGGAGCTATCTTGCTTTTGGTAATACCATCGGCTTAGATCAATCGTCGTGTTTCGTAAGACTCCTTCCCTATTACTAACAACAACAAGAACATTCTTTTTACCAAGAGACATAATCACCCGCATCCCCGCTTCTTGCCATGAATGGATTTCTCTGCCATCGAGAGCCACAATCCGATCCCCTGCGTTTAGGCCCGCTTCTGCTGCAACGCTCGTAGGAACGATAGATTGAATAATGGGTGGAATTTCGCGGTAACCGATGGAGAACATAATGGTAAACGCTAACAACGCAGTAATTAAATTCGCCAAAGCTCCAGCGATTAGAATGCTAATACGCATCCAAACAGGTTTTTTGTCAAAACAATATTTTAATTCTTCGGGGGATACGGTTTGGGTACGCGAATTGAGCAGGTGCACATAACCGCCTAACGGCAAAATACCCCAACCCAATTCATAACCTGATTTTGTTCTCCAGGTAAATAAGGGTCTGCCAAAACCGATAAAAATGCGTTGAATTTTTACAGAAAAAATTCGTGCAGCGATAGCATGGCCTGCCTCATGAATCCCTACAACCAAAATTAGGGTTATAATAAACGCAAGCACACCCCATACCATTAAAACCCCCGTTAGCGTGTATTATCGACTACCAATTGTAAAACTGGATGCCCTCGTTTACCCTTCAACTCATGCCCATGCCTGTAAACTTCAAAAGTCCGATAGGGTTTAGATGTTTCGCTATCAACAAGCTCTACCTCATCTCCATTCTCATCCACCAACGTTACAGTGAGATGCATCTCCCGAAATTGTCCAATATGGTATCGTTGTTTAAATAAGCGTAGCACGGTTAACAAACTTTCGGCCGCTTCTTCACTATTATGTTGACCTTGAAAAATGATTTCCATTCTAAAAGCTCCCTATCAGGAAAGATTTCCTGAGCAAAGTGCTTGCTCTTGTTAGCGGCCAAAAGAAAAACTACTTGAGTTTGTGGTGCAGATAGGGCCTACGCATGATATTTACCTAATTTCGACGTCCCGCGGTCAAGCCGCGGGACGTCGATGTCAAGTGTTTTTTCATGCGTAGGCCCTAATAGCAAAGGATAAAAGTCTATAAATTCTAAAGTTAATGGTTTACAATCCCAAGATTATTCTGCTGCTATTTTTAAATACTCTATGTTCGTTGCCTGTGGACTAAATCACAAGACTGCTCCGCTCAATGTGCGCGAAAAAGTCGCTCTGCCTTTGCCTATGCAAGAGACTTTGCTCCACAATTTAATTGAATTGCCTGCAGTGAATGAGGCAGCTATTCTCTCGACATGTAACCGCACAGAAATTTATTGTGATACTGAGGAACCCGATAACATCGCTACTTGGTTAGCAGAGCAGCATCAATTAGCCCCTGAATTACTATATATTCACCATGGACATCATGGTATTCGCCACACGCTACGCGTTGCAAGTGGTTTAGATTCCATGATGCTGGGTGAACCGCAGATTCTTGGGCAAATGAAACAAGCTTATCAGCATGCTTGTCAATTAGGCACAGTGAAAACCAATTTGCGTTATGTTTTCCAGTATATTTTCAGCGCCAGTAAACGGATACGCAGTCGCAGTGGTATTGGTAACAACCCGGTTTCCATTGCTTACGCTGCGGTACAACTTATTGGCGAGCTATTTTCAGATTATCAGACGTTGAACGTTTTTATCATTGGCTCAGGTGAAACCTCTTCCCTCGTCGCCAGATATTTATATAAACAAGGTGCAAGGCATTTTGTTATTGCTAGCCGCACAACCGACAATGCCAAACAACTGGCAGCCGTTTTTGGGGGAAAAGCCTTAACGATTGGCGATATACCGCAATACCTTCCTCAAGCTGATGTCATTATTTCGGCCACTGCTTGCCCGCTGCCATTCATCAATAAAAGTCTGGTGCAACATGCTTTAACCAAACGCGATGGAACACCGATGTTTTTCCTGGATTTAGCAGTACCCAGAGATATCGAAGCAGATGTTGCCGAATTAGACAACATTCATCTATATAATATTGATGACTTACAATCAATGATTGAAAAAGGTATGGACGAGCGTCGTGAGGCGGCGTTGCAGGCTGAACAATTGATAGAAAGCGAGCTTGATAATTTCATTCGTCGGCACCGTTCATTGCGAGCAAAGAATCTCATTTGTGATTACCGTGCTTATATGCAAAATTTGGCGCAGCAGGAATTACAACGGGCTCAGAGTAAATTATCGGCTGGCCATGATCAAACGATGGTGCTTAAGGAGTTTTGTGAACGCCTGGTCAACAAATTAACCCACCATCCAACTGTCGGTTTACGCCATGCAGCTTGGGACGGACGAGAAGAACTGCTCGATTTAGCCCAATATTTATTTAATCCTTCTATCAACCCATTTCCATATGAAAAAATCGATTGAATTGAAACTCGAGCAAATGCTTGAGCGTTTCCAAGAAGTTGGGCGTTTACTTTCTGAAGCCTCAGTGATTGCTGACCAAAATCAATTTAAACAGTTATCTAAAGAGTATGCGCAACTAGAGCCAATAGCCAATTGTTATAACGACTATGTGCAAGCCCGCAATAATCTGACATCTCTACAAGAACTAGCAGCCGGCGATGACAAGGAATTAGCTACCATGGCAGCTGAGGAAATTGATGCAGAGGAGAAAGCACTTAACAAATTGGAAGAAGAATTACAGTGGCATCTGATTCCGAAAGATCCCGACGACACCCGTAATATTTATTTGGAAATTCGGGCAGGTACTGGAGGCGATGAGGCGGCGATTTTTGCTGGAGATTTATTTCGTATGTATCACCGTTATGCGGAGACTCAAGGTTGGCAGGTTGAAGTGATTAGTGCTAGCCATGGAGAACATGGGGGCTATAAAGAAATTATCGCCCTCATCAGTGGAGGTTCCGTTTACTCACAATTAAAATTTGAATCCGGAGCCCATCGTGTGCAGCGCGTCCCAGAAACGGAGTCTCAAGGACGTGTACATACGTCTGCCTGTACTGTCGCTGTCTTGCCTGAACTCGAAGAAATTGATGATGTTGATATTAGCCCTGATGAATTGCGTATCGATACCTATCGGTCTTCTGGGGCTGGAGGTCAGCATGTTAATAAGACAGATTCAGCTATCCGTATCACTCATTTGCCAACGGGCATTGTCGTGGAATGCCAGGATGAGCGCTCCCAGCATAAAAATCGTGCCAAAGCAATGGCCTTGCTTAAAACCAGACTTCTGGATGCAGAATTAAGTAAACAACGTCAACAGCAAGCCGAAACGCGCAAATCCCTGGTTGGGACTGGGGATCGTTCCGAGCGCATTCGCACCTATAATTTTCCTCAGGGCCGTTTGACCGATCATCGTATTAACTTGACGCTTTATCAATTGACTGATGTGATGGAAGGTCATTTAAATCCAGTCATTGATGCATTACAACGCGAGCACCACGCCGAATTGCTCGCTGAATTGGGCCACCATGATGGAGATTAAAGATGTACTGACACATGTGGTAGACCAGCTTAAAGCGCATAGTGCTAGTCCACGGCTGGATGCAGAGATTTTACTGGCACATGTATTGATGAAAAACCGTAGCTTCCTCTATGCCCATGCCGATGCAGAATTAACGCAAGCACAGTGGCAAACCTATCAACGTTTGATTGCTCAGCGAATAGAAGGCGTGCCTATTGCATACTTAACAGGTGTACGTGAATTTTGGTCACTGCCTTTAAAAGTCTGTGAGGATACGCTTATACCACGACCTGAAACTGAGCTTCTTGTTGAACTTACGCTAAGCCTGCTCGCAGATAAAACACAAGCAAACATTCTTGATTTGGGTACAGGCAGTGGCGCCATTGCTCTCGCATGTGCATCAGAACGGCCTTGCTGGCAAATAACCGCTTGCGATTGCAGTCAGGGTGCCATCCAAACCGCTGAAGAAAATGCTGCTCGCTTAAATTTAACCAATGTTTTTTTCTACCATTCTGATTGGTTTGAAAACATCACAACGCAATCTTTTTTTGATGCCATTGTGGCAAACCCCCCTTATATTGCGGTAAATGATCCACATTTAAGTGAAGGAGACGTTCGCTTCGAACCACAGCTTGCTTTGGTTAGTGGTGATGACGGCCTCACAGCGATAAAACATATTATTAAACATAGTCTTGCTAGGCTTAAGCCTGGCGGGCTATTATTATTGGAGCATGGTTTTGATCAAAAATCCAAAGTAACGTCTATGCTTAAGGATTATGGGTATTTAGAGATTCAATGTTGGCAAGATTGGCAAGGCAATGACCGTGTTAGTGGTGGCCGGCGAATAATTAGTTGATGACCGAGATGATTTTTGATATAACCTTAGCCCTTTTCGATCATCACGCCCATATGGCTTGTTGATAGGAATGCAATAGCAGGAGGCTTAGATGCCAGAACCAATAATCGATTCACCCAAAGAGAGAAAACGAAACGTGAAAAATGACGCCGTAAGCAGCATGGGAATAGCTCCCTATCAGGAAACCGCTGGCGAAGAATACATGAACGAGAAACAACTCGCTCATATCGAGAAAATATTGCTTGCTTGGCGCCAATCACTGATGGAAGAAGTGGATAAAACTGTCATTCATATGAAAGATGAGGCGGCAAATTTCCCGGATCCCTCTGATCGCGCCAGCCAAGAAGAAGAATTTAGCCTTGAATTAAGAACGCGTGATCGGGAAAGAAAACTCATTAAAAAGATCGAAGATGCCTTGGAAAGACTACGCGATGAAGACTTTGGTTATTGCGAAGCCTGTGGCATTGAAATCGGATTACGACGCTTGGAAGCACGTCCTACAGCTACGTTGTGTATAGATTGTAAGACTTTGTCTGAAATCAAAGAACGTCAAAATCAAGGCGGGTAAATTTGCAAGTTACAAATCAAGCCCTGCGCTGGATAATCTTTTTCTATATTCCACATATTCTCTAATACATATACACCTATGTAGCCTGGATGGTCGCTTTAGCGAACATCCGGGATCATAAAGGAGAAATTACAGTAATCCTCGACATTCCCCGGTTGCCGCTAAAGCGTCAACCAGGCTACCTCTTACTGTCTAAAAAACCTCCATTTTCAATTTCTTGATTGTTTTCTGCCCTGTTGCCTCAATAGAACCTGTTGCCGAAGGACAAAAAATATACTGAGTCGTTGCCTCAGAATAGGTGTTGCTTTTGAGAGGTTTTGTTGCGATTAAAAAATAATTGCTATTGAGCCTGGTGGGTGTGTGGGCGAGAAGCCTGTGAGTGTGGGCAATAACTGTGAATAACGTCTTTTTGTTATTCATGGTTTTGTCCACACGTCCCATAGGGCACAGGCTGGTCCGAAGGACTCGTCCATCATATCCACAGGCTTTATGTTCCTGTCTTTTTACAATATTGAATAAGACTTTCATTAAAGAGCCTTTCTTTGTTTTACATGTTGAATATTCACTAATCTAAATATTAATTTTAGCTTTTTTTGAATCTTTTTTTGCAAGTCAAACGGGTCGAGTGTATTAAAGGTCTCTTGTAATTTTGTTTTCTGAGCGAGAGTAAGACCATTCGACGTCATCAGTCGCTGATAGGGCGTTTGGGGTTGATCATATTTTTTGATTACACGGGATTGAATTCGTACTTTGTCAATGAGCTTAATGCAAGGATAGAAAAAATTAAATAACAAGGAGACTTCGTTAGAATATAAGTCATTCATAAGCTCAACGAGCTTTGGATTACCAAAACGATGATAACCAAACAGTTGACGCACATGAGTCCAGTTCTTTTGTTCAACATGTGCATTATCGTCTTTTTTATAAGGACGAGAGCGAGTAAATTGAACCGCTTTTTGTGGGTCCCGCTCAGTAAAATAATGAATGAGATGCCAATTGAGAAACTCTGAGCCGTTATCACAATCAAACCCTTTGATTTCAAAAGGTAAATTTTTTTCTATGTCTTGAATACCCCCCAAGACACCATGAGCTCCTTTATTCCAAGTGGCCCGCATTTCTGTCCAGCCACTAAAATATCCGTCAGCGTAATAGACCAAACAAAATCACCGGCTAGTGATGCTCCACAATGCGCAACGCTGTCGGCCTCCATAAAACCCACTTCGTTAGTATTCCACTGATTCGTATTGACTGGAATTTGATTCCTGAGAATACTTCCAGGCTTTGTTCCACTTAAGCCTTTTCCATAGCGAGTTTTAACAGGCTTGAGTAAGCGATCAATTGTAGCAGCGCTCATGGTTAGCAGTTGAGAGGATATCTCCGCCGCTAAAGGCTCATAATGATTTTGATAATGAGGTAACCATAAGGGAAGAGCTCTCTTTAATCGTTTACCACACATCTGATCCGTGCCAAGCCATATCTTTTTTAAAGGCTCCAGCAATATGGATGGGTCATAGGTCTTCTTTTTTCCAACTTTCTTCGGACTTTTATCAGAAATGGGTAACTGTCTTAATAAACGAGCTGCTGCTTTGCGATGATAATGATGCGTCTCGCAAAATTCATCCAGAATGCGTTTTTTTAACGCTCTATTGCCTCGTTGATAGCGGATACGCTGTATTTTTAGATACAAATCCATATTCACTTGCCCCATTTCTGTTCCTCTCGCTCGGCAACAGCCATATTGAGGCAACGAAGCAATTTATGGACTTATTTACGTCATCCTTCGGCAACAGATAATTTGAGGCAATTCGTGCCACTTAGCCATTTTAAATGCTTAATGTTTGCGTAATATTCAGATGATACAATTAATTATCATAAGTATTGTAGTTATCAGGTTACTCAAATGGCTTATACGTTAACAGACTGGTGGACAGATCTTAAGAACGATCTAGAAAAATTGGAAACTAAACCATGGGTTGATGCTGCTCGCAAAATGGCTACTGATGGGATTCAAATAGAATTTGAGGCGGGTCAGTGGCATAAAACAGCGGCAGAAACTCTTGGATCTAACATTGATAATGCTGCAAAAGATTTAGGCAAATCTTATTCCAATAGCAAAAGTAAAAAGGATGAGGGCTTACCCAACGTAAATGACCCAGAGCAATTTTTGTTTGCTGTTCTCTACTACAACCACCTTCTTCGTTATAAAAAGATTGATTCGAGTACCACTGGCGTTACTGTTAGAGGAGCCCTTTTGTCGGGTGTCCGAAAAGAGAATGATCGCGTAGAAGAGAATGCCACAGAGATCAAACGAAGAATTGATACTTATTGTAGAAACGAGGAAAATCTCGCTAAGATTAAAACAGCTTTTCCCGGAATTACCATTCAGCAAGGCGATTCAACTGATTCAATCATCAAACAGTCAGCGAATTGGATTAAAACGCAGACTGGAAAAATAGTGCCTCACATAGAAGAGGATAAAGAGGATGAAGATATAGGGGATCTACCATTAGATGTAGAGGATAAAACAACGTCAGAAACACAACCTAAAGTTGCCGAAGAGAGCGCTCCATCTGAAGTCTCCACAACCATTGCTAAGCACTTAACTGATATGTTTAATTCCAAGGGACAATCGGCTGCAGGGGTCGGAGAAGTCATTGCTGAAATCGACAAAGTAAATACTCGTATTACTAAATTGATTCAAGAAAAAACAAAAGCATCGATTCAAGAAAAGAAAGAAGCGAAAGTATCGATTCAAGAAAAGAAATTGGTTCAAGATAAAGCAAAAAAAGCAAACGAGGAAACATTAGAGCAACAAAGCAGTAAAAAAGTAGGCATTGAAAGAAAAATGAAGGCCATGCAAGGTCTAATAGATGCAGTAGAAGAAAATGACAAATCCGGAAACACAAAAACGTTCGCAGACCTCCTTAATGAGCATAAAAAAGATTTTCTGTTTTTAATGCCTACTAAAGAAGGGGCGCTTTTGGAGGAAAAGATAGCATCACTACAAAACCCTACTTACTATACTTCTCTAGGGAATGCATTCTCGAGCGTTACTCCAACATTCATACAAACTGCAAGTTCTCGTGTGCTACCTAAGACTCAGGACCGTGATTGTAAAGATACACTTAAAGACTCAGCACAAAATTATTTAAACAGACTGCGCCAAGAATTGGATACAGTTGAAAAAACAATAGAGAGCTCAAAGAAAGAATTAGATACAGCCGAAAAAACGATAGAGAGGTTAAGTAAAGAATTAGCTACAGTCGAAGGAGCAATAGAGGATTTAACTAAAAAATTAGCTCCTGACGAAACAATACCTGTAGCAATAGACGCAGAGGATGATAAAAAATTACAGGATTCCTTAGCTAATGCAACCATTGACGATCTAGAAAAAACACAGAAAGCCAATGAAGTCATGAAAGACGTTTTGCAAGAATATCAACAATTATTAAAGGAGGCTGAAGAGCACAAGGAACTCCTACTGCAAGCTAAAAGCCACGAAGCCGCTTTGGATAAAGTTATCGAATGGCATGATGATTGGTTCGTTAAACTGTCTAACTGGTTAGCCGATAACATATCAAGCTGGTTTAAGACAGATACGGCTGCAACCATTGACGAAGCACATGAAACTAAAAAAGAGTTACAAAGCAAGAAAGAAGAGTATGAAAGAACTTTTGAAGAAAAAGTAAGTAAAGTACGTCAAGAGGTGTTGCCCAAGATTACTGGCGCAGAAGAATCTTTACATGAAAAAATTCCTTCTCTCCCAGCAGATGGCGACCATCCTCCGCTAGGTCAAGATGCCCTCGAGAAACTGAAGGATAAGACAGCGATCGAGGCTTTCAGGCATGTAAAAACGATGTTTTCTGAAACAAAGCCAAAGGAGTCTGCTGAGATAGAACAACATGAAGACAAGAAAACATTTCACTAACTCCGGGTTTTACGAGAGCGTTTTACCGAACTGTGTCATCCTCGCGTGGCATTGTTGCGTGGATAAATTAGAACAAACAAATTGCCGTCATTGCGAACGAAGTGAAGCAATCCAGTACGGAGCTTTGTTCAAGTTTCGCTCTGGATTGCTTCGCTATCGCTCGCAAAGACGAATGTTTCTACATCCGAATTTATCCACGCAACAATGCCACGCGGGAATGACACAGTTAAAGGTTTTACTCTTGTAAAATCAACTCCACCTTCTCAGCATATTTGGCAACAGCGCCTTTATTGGCTTCAAGGACTTGAGTAGCATTTCTAACCAGAGCTTGCCTTCTGGTTTCATCCTTGTGGAGAATAAGAATCCTGTCAATTAACTCCTCAACATCTGCAACCAATTCGATCGCATGAGCTTCCTGCAAATCACGGCAAATGGTTTTAAAATTATGAACATGAGGACCACTAAAAACCGGAACGTTCATCGCTATGGGCTCAAGAACATTGTGTCCCCCCACAGGAACAAAACTACCACCCACGAATGCATAGTCACTCAGCTGGTAAAATCCTAATAATTCACCCAAACAGTCGAGTACCACCACATCGTTATTAGGGTTTAATGTTGCAACATTGGAGCGAAGACCCGTGTTAAATCCCATTTGCACACTTAATTCATAGATTTTGTGAAAACGCTCTGGATGCCGTGGGGCAATCAAGAGAATTAGATTGGCGATATGGGTTTGCAGCTCTTTTAATCGTGATAAAATCAGTTCCTCTTCATTATCATGGGTACTGGCAACCATCAGAACAACGCGGTCCTGCCCCCACTTCTGTTTTAATTCGGCAAATTTTTCACCATTAATATTCTGTGTTTGCAGGTCGAATTTCATATTTCCCAATACCAAGACCTTGTTTGCTGGAGCACCAAGCGCTATATATCGCTTAGCATCATCTTCGCTTTGAGCAAGAATCTGATCAAATCGTTGCAATACGGGTTTAAAAAGACATGTTGCCTTCCGATAACCTTGATAAGAACGCTCTGAGAGCCTGGCATTCACAATGAATAGGGAAATATTGGCCTGCTGAGCGTAAAACCCTAGATTTGGCCATAGCTCGGTTTCCACAAAGATAGCTACTTTAGGTTGATTTTTTTTATAAAAACGGCGTACCACCCAAGGTAGATCATAAGGTACATATTGATGTGTAACCTTATTACCAAAGCGCTGCTGTACCCGCCCCGAACCGGTAGGGGTCATTGTCGTGACCAACAGCTTGTAACCTTTGTCCAGAAAATGATCAATGAGCGGGGTTACTGCAATCACTTCTCCTAAAGAGACAGCATGGACCCATATATCGAACTGCTCCGGCTTTTTTGCATTCAAGGCGAAGCGCTCCGAAATTCGTTGTCGATATGCAGGCGCTTGTTTTCCTTTCCACCATAAACGCAGCAATAAATAGGGTGTGAGCAAATACAGCAAAAGAGAATAAATCTGGCGCATCACTTATCCGGCTTAAAAAAAGGACAAGTATAATATAATTATTGCTATCATTGCTAAGATAAAGTTAATTTCAGCCTATGTTAAGTTTCTAGGCGTATAATTAAACTTAGAATGGAGTTTTTCCTTATAACATCGGATATTCAAACTGCATGAATCTGCGCGATTTCTTTACTCACTATCACTGGTGGGGAAAACTACTTGGGGCATTTTTTGGCTATCTTATCGGCGGGCCGGCTGGAGCTTTGTTTGGAATTCTCATTGGCAACTTTTTTGATCGCGGTATCATCGAGCATTTTAACCGCCCCCATCAGTATTACTATCAAGAAAGAAGAGAAGCGGTGCAAAAAATTTTTTTTGAAGCAACGTTCTCGATCATGGGCTATATTGCCAAATCTGATGGACGTATTTCAGAAGAAGAAATACGCGTGGCCAAAGCACTTATGGATGAAATGCGCTTAAACCGTGAGCAAAAAATTGCGGCAAAGAAATTCTTTAATGAGGGTAAAACGCTGACCTTTGATTTGGCCGCAGTGCTCACGCGATTAGATGAAGCTTGTTGGGACAATCCTGATCTTTTAAAGCTCTTCATGGACATTCAATACCGTGCCGCTAAAACGGATAATTTTTCTGAAGCAAAATTACAAGCCTTAGATATTGTCTTCAGACGCTTGGGATTTGCTCCAGTTCGCCAGCAGTATCGTTTTTATGAGGATTTTGGCTTTAGAGAGACATCACAATCTCAAGAATCATCTTCGCGATATTCTTCTAACCAACAGCGATACTATCAAACACCCCCCAATAGTCTTGCACACGCTTACGCTATTTTAGAAATTGATAGTCACGCAAACAAGCAAGAGGTCAAACGCGCTTACCGGCGATTAATTAGTCGTAATCATCCTGATAAACTCATTGCCCAGGGGCTCCCGGAACAAATGATCAAAGTTGCCAACGATAAAACACAAAAAATCCGCAAAGCCTATGAACAAATTTGTGCTAGTAAGGGATGGTAAGATAAATGACTCGCTGTCAAATTGATTCTTTATAGGGTAAGGTTATCATTTAAAAACAGGGATTTGTGAGACAGTCTTGGCAAAAGAGAACGAGTGGAAATCATTTTTCATGATTTTTTTATGGCTAGCCTATGCAGGGATTTTTTTAATTGGTTGTTCGAATGATTCCCTTAAAAAAGCTCCCCCACTTTCAAAACCTATTATTTGGCTCAACAATCCGGATAATATTCAGAATATTACTTTTTCAAATCAGGTTCTATTACTTGAATTCTTAACCAATGATTGTGAAGGCTGTATCCAATTATTATCTTCGTTATCAAAAGTAAAAAACGATTATGGCAAATCCATTGATATAGTCGGTATTTACACACCCAATCCGAATTCTCCACTGGGCCAATTAGATGCAAGCTATTATGTTAAATCAATTGGTATTTCTTATCCTGTTGTTTATGACAAGGAAGCCAAATTATTTAATGCTTATCAAATCATTGGCTGGCCAACCCTTATTTTAATTAACAAAAAAGGCGATATTCAAGAAACAATTTACGGTATTCACAGTGCAGACTATCTAAGTCAAGTCATTCAAAAGCTAATCAAAGGAGAACTGGAATGAGCGTCATGGAAGCAATTGATAATTTCTTTCAGACACAAGGATTTATGCCCCATGGTATGTGTTTGTTGTGGAAACCAGCTATTTTGTGGACGATGGTGATTGGTAATGCGGTGACTGCGCTAGCCTATTTTATTATTCCTATTGCATTAATTTACCTCATTTTAAAACGAAGAGACATTGGCTTTAAATGGATGTTTGTCTTATTTGGTCTTTTTATTCTTGCCTGTGGTCTTACCCATGTAATGAGCATTGTTACCCTGTGGAAACCCATGTACGGATTAGAAGCACTCGTTCTAGCCTTTACCGGCATCGTTTCTTTACTAACAGCGATTTTAATTTGGCCACTATTACCGATTTTATTTAAAATACCTTCTCCGTGGCAACTTGAAAAAATGAACGAAGCCTTAAACCAATCCAATAAAGAACTGGATGATTTTGCCTACATCGCCTCACACGATTTAAAAGAACCCTTGCGCGGCATTAATAATTTTTCATCTTTTTTACTAGAAGATTATTACGATAAGCTTGATGAAGAAGGAAAAGAACAATTAAATACCTTAAAGCGGCTTAGTCAGCGTATGGAAGCATTGATTAACGACCTGTTAATTTATTCCAGAGCTGGACGCGCTGAATTAGTGTATCAACCCTGTAATCTTAATGAAGTTGTAGAAAATAAGCTGCAGTTATTGGACTCATACCTCAAAGAAAATAATGCCAACGTGATTATCAAACGTCCTTTACCCATGATCGTTTGTGATAAAGCTCGTGTTGGCGAAATTTTTCACAATCTCATTGTTAATGCTATAAAATATAATAACAGTGAAGAAAAAACCGTGACCATTGATTTCAAAGAAGCAAATGATCACTACGTATTTTCCATTGAGGACAACGGCATAGGCATTGCAGCAGAACATTTTGACAATATATTTAAAATTTTTAAGCGCTTGCATGGCCGTGATGAATACGGTGGGGGTACAGGACTTGGCTTAACGTTGATTAAAAAAATTATTGAGCGCCATAAAGGTAAAATTTGGTTAGATTCGCAGGTGGATAAAGGGACTACATTTTACTTCAGCATTATTAAAGCCTTAAAACCAGGCAATGAAGTAGCAATTACAGAACTATTAAATGGAAATCATCATGGATGAGCAGAAATTCCGCACGATTTTACTGATTGAGGATAGTAATGAAGATTATTACGCGACTAAACGTGCTTTTGAAAAATCAGGAGTTGCTAATCAGCTTTATCGCTGCGCGGATGGGATAGAAGCACTGGATTATCTTTATCGTCGGGATAAATATGCTGATCCCCTCACATCCCCTCGCCCAAATGTGATTTTGCTCGACCTCAATTTACCCAAAAAAGACGGCCGAGATGTTTTAAAAACCGTTAAAAGTGATCCT
Organism: Legionella lansingensis; assembly: GCF_900187355.1. NCBI lineage: Bacteria > Pseudomonadati > Pseudomonadota > Gammaproteobacteria > Legionellales > Legionellaceae > Legionella > Legionella lansingensis. The sequence goes on from NZ_LT906451.1 coordinate 2,202,756, forward strand.
GACTTGCAGATTATTCCCATTATCGTGTTAACCACCTCATTAGATGAACGGGATATTAATTATTGTTATCAAATGGGTGCCAACAGCTATATCCAAAAACCAGTCGATCTCAATCGTTTTATTGAAGCCATCAGGCGTTTAAAAGATTATTGGTTTGAAATTGTTATCTTACCTAGAGGAAAGTAAGGTGCTTATTATGGATAAGCTGAACCACTTATTGATTGTTGATGACAACATTGAAGATCAAGTTGCCTATAAGCGTTATATTTCAAAAACGTTTCAGCAACAACTGAGCATCCAAACAATGGAGAAAGGGGAGCTTGCCCTTGATTTTCTTAAAACCAATCAAGTTGATTGTATTTTATTAGATTATCAATTACCGGATATGACAGGACTTGATTTTTTAAGAAAACTTAAAGACGGCGATGTTATTTCTACCCCTGTGATTATGTTAACGGGCACTGGCAATGAAAAGATTGCCATTGAGGCCTTAAAAATCGGCGCCTACGATTACCTTAACAAAGGTGAATTAAAGCCAGAGATTCTCTATAGTGCTATCGCTAACGCCGTTGAAAAATCACAGTTGATCAGGAAAGTAAAAGCAAAAGAGTCAGAAATTAATTATTTGGCTTATCATGATTTTTTAACCGGGATCCCCAATCGTGCTCAATTTGAAACACATCTTAAAAAAGTATTTGCTCGAGCACAACGCTATTGCCGCGCTTTTGCCCTCTTATTGATCGATCTCGATCGATTTAAATTGATCAATGATAATTACGGTCATGAAACAGGCGATAGTCTCTTAAAACAAGTGGCTCGACGCTTTCAACAATGCCTTCGAGAAAGCGACATTCTGGCAAGGCTAGGTGGTGATGAATTCGCTGTTCTTGCTGATCATATTGAACACCATGAACAGATCGCGGTCATTGCCAAGAAATTAATTGATGCTTTGTCGGTCCCACTCAACATCAATGGGCATAAAATAAAAACGTCACCCAGTATTGGGATTGCTATTTATCGAGATTCCAACACAACCATTTCCAGAATGCTTTCCAATGCCGATTTAGCACTCTACAAGGCAAAAAACAGCGGTAGAAATACCTTTCGCTGTTTTAGTGAAGAATTAACGATCCAATCCAATCAACAAATGGAAACTGAAAATGCGTTGTATGACGCATTAGAAACGCAAAATTTCTACCTTTGCTATCAACCCATTATTCATATTGAAACCAATCAACTATTGGGTATGGAAGTATTATTGCGCTCAGATCATCCTGTGCTGCAACATACTCCCGTCAATACCCTTATTGAGATTGCGAATAAAACAGGATTAATTATACCTTTAGGAAATTGGATTTTAGAAAAAACATTCCAACAATTATCAACGTGGCGAGAAATAAAAGTAAGCCCTTTTAAACTGTCAATCAATCTGTCTATTAATCAGTTAGCCCATGGAAATTGGCTACAAACTTTTCAATCGTTAATAAACAAATATCACATTGATCCTCGCGAGCTAATTTTTGAATTGGCCGAATCCGATATGGTATTTAATGTCAATGATATCGGTGAGCAATTAGCCACTTTAACGACTATGGGTTGTGATCTCTTGATTGATAATTTTGGCGCAGGTTACTCTTCTTTGAATTTAATTCGTCAATTACCCATCACTGGCGTGAAACTGGATAGATCCTTTATAAAAAATCTCGCAACAACTCCAAATGATGCGAAAATGATTAAGGCGATCCATTTATTAATCCGCTCTCTGGATATGTTATTCATAGTGACCGGTATTGAAACACAAGTTCAATTCAATATCTTAAAAAACCATTCTCATCTTTTGGGGCAAGGATTTTATTTCTCTAAACCACTTCGAGATCCTCTCCCCTTTCTGAAATAATCTTCAATTAACTAGTCGCTGTCGCGAAATGACTGAAATACACTTTCTTTGTAATTACGTCACCTCCGCTTTGTAATTACGTCACTCCGCGAAAGCGGGGGATCCAGTATTGGCAAGGCTCTTCTGGACCCTCCGCTTTCGCGGAGGGTGACGATAAGTGTGTAAAATTTAATTTCGCGACAGCGACTAACTAAACTACTTTGTTGTGGGATACACATCAAAGCAACACATTAGCAATGCCTACGAAACTTTTTCCTCATCCGTATAAGGAAGAACCGTTACCTGTGTACCTACAGTGATAAACTCTTCATTCAACCATTTAGCAGCACTGGGTAGGACTCGTACACAACCATGGCTGGAATTGGCGTAAGGTACGTCATAAGCGGCATGAATCGTGTATCCTTGGAAGAAGTACATGCAGTATGGCATTTTTGCCCCACCTGTGGTCTCTACAGGGTATTCTCCAGAGCGACATTCGATTCCTTTTTTGTTATAAACATGGAAGGTTCCAGTGACGGTACGGCATGACTCATTTGGATTTTCATCGCAAACGTCTTTACCACCAGAAGCACTGCCAGTCATTACTCGATTGCCATCTGCATCATAAGCTGCCCAGGCAAAGGCCTTAGGGTCAAATATGAATTGTTTACGTCCAGTTGCTGGGGCTTTTACCGGGAAATACTCGCGACCACGCTTATCTTGTGTATAATGGGTAGTACGATGGACCATACCTACATCATCAGTGATATAGCACGATTCATCGCAATACTGCATACAGCTCGTAAGCCCAAGACATAATAAGCCAACCCACAACAACTTATTCATGATAACGCATTCTCTCTATTGGTTATTAACAGTAACATTTCTAAATACTTCCCAAAGCATATCCTATTTAAATCATTAAATCCTTATGTTGACATTGTCATCTTCTGCAAAATTAATCCTTTAAGCGACGATATTTAATTCGAGAAGGTCTATCCGCTTCATCACCTAATCTTCGCCTTCTATCAGCCTCATAATCGGTGTAATTACCTTCAATAAAAACAACCTGGGAGTCACCTTCAAAAGCCATTAAATGAGTACAAATTCGATCGAGAAACCAGCGATCGTGGGAAATGACAATCGCACAACCAGGAAAATTCAATATGGCTTCTTCTAGTGCTCTTAACGTTTCAACATCAAGATCATTACTTGGCTCATCAAGCAATATCACATTCGCCCCGCGTTTCAAAAGTTTGGCCAAATGCACGCGATTGCGCTCGCCACCTGAAAGCTGTGACATTCTCTTTTGCTGATCGGCTCCTTTGAAGTTAAATCGTCCAACATAAGCACGGGAAGGCATCTGAAAAGAGCCTACCTGTATAATATCCTGATTATTGGAGATTTCTTCCCAGACTGTTTTGTTATCCTCGAGATGATCTCGCATTTGGTCCACATAAGCGAGATCGACAGTTTCACCAATGCGAATGTCCCCACTATCAGGCGTTTCTTGTCCAGTAATCATTTTTAGAAACGTTGACTTACCAGCACCATTGGGACCAATGATCCCCAGAATTCCGCCTCTAGGCAACTGGAAACTTAAGTCATCGATTAACAGACGCTCCCCAAAAGCTTTACGTAAATGATGGGCCTCAATGACTAAATCACCTAAGCGCTCTCCTGGAGGAATGTATAGTTCATTGGTTTCATTGCGTTTTTGAAACTCTTTCGAACTCATTTCTTCAAAACGAGCCAGCCTTGCCTTGTTCTTGGCATGACGACCTTTGGGAGAAGTCCGCACCCATTCTAATTCAGCTTTAATAGCACGTTGATGGGCAGCTTGTTGTTTGTCCTCTAAGCTTAAGCGTGCTTCTTTTTGCTCAAGCCAGGACGTGTAATTTCCTTTATAAGGGATACCCTCGCCGCGATCGAGTTCTAGAATCCACTCAGCAGCATTATCAAGAAAATACCTATCATGAGTGATGGCGACAACGGTACCACGAAACTCCTCCAAGTAGCGCTCGAGCCAAGCAACGCTTTCGGCATCTAAATGGTTGGTCGGTTCATCCAGCAATAACATATCCGGACTTGAGAGTAATAAGCGACATAAAGCAACTCGGCGGCGTTCTCCACCTGAAAGTTGATTAATTTTTGCATCCCAATCGGGTAAGCGAAGTGCATCAGCAGCAATATCTAATTTACGATCAAGATCCCAACCACCACAGGTTTCGATCTCATTCTGAAGCTCTCCCTGTTGGGCCAATAGCGCATTCATTTCATCATCGCTCATGGGTTCTGCAAAACGCATGCTAATTTCATCAAACTGAGCTAGTTTGCTCTTGATTTCTGCAACACCTTCTTCAACAACCTCGCGAACTGTCTTAGCTAAATCCAATTGTGGTTCTTGCGCAAGATAACCAATCTTGATGCCAGGCTGTGGTCTTGCCTCCCCCTCATATTGCTGGTCAACCCCTGCCATAATTCGCAATAAGGTGGACTTACCCGAACCATTTAAACCTAAGACACCAATTTTGGCGCCTGGGAAAAAACTTAAAGAAATGTCTTTCAAAATAAAGCGTTGGTTGTCAACGACTTTACTTACACGGTTCATAGTAAAAATATACTGCGACATAAAATGCTCCTCTTTAAAGCAAGGGCAGAAGGTAAACCAATCAGCTTAATTTCTCAAGACCAATCAAGAATGACTTTACCTGATTGTCCAGATGCCATGATCTGAAAAGCCCGTTGGTAATCAGCTACGGGGAAATGATGAGTGATTACTGGCTCTATATTCAAACCGCTTTGGAGCATCGTTATCATTTTGTACCATGTTTCAAACATTTCACGGCCATAGATTCCTTTTATCACTAGTCCTTTAAAAATGACCTGGTTCCAGTCGATGGCTGTTTCCTGAGGTGGGATACCCAACATGGCAATATGTCCCCCATGATTCATGACTTTTACCATGTCATTTAATGCCGTGGGGTTACCAGACATCTCTAGACCAACATCAAATCCTTCTGTCATTCCTAACTCACCCATAACATCCTTGACAGGTTGGTATTTGACATTGACCGCGCGCGTAACACCCATTTTGCGCGCTAAATCCAAGCGATAATCGTTAACATCAGTAATGACTACATGGCGAGCACCAATGTGACGCACAATAGCAGCAGCCATGATGCCAATTGGGCCAGCACCAGTGATTAAGACATCTTCACCAACAACATCAAAGGACAGTGCGCAATGGGTAGCATTACCTAAAGGATCAAGAATAGCCGCCTGATCTCCTGTAATATTGTCAGGCAAAACAAGAACATTACTGGCCGGTATAGAAAGATACTCGGCAAAGCAACCGGGGCGATTAACACCTACCCCCTGAGTATTACGGCACAAATGACGTTTCCCGGCACGACAATTACGACACATACCACAGGTAATATGCCCTTCTCCCGAAACACGTTGCCCTACTCTCAATCCTCTTACTTCTCGGCCAATTTCAACAATCTCTCCATAGAACTCATGACCCACAGCCATTGGAACAGGTATTGTTGCCTGTGCCCAATCGTCCCAAGAATAAATATGGATATCTGTTCCACAAATTGCGGTTTTATGAATTTTAATGAGAACATCATTCACCCCATACTCGGGTACAGGACTATCCTGCATCCAAATTCCGGGCTCACGTTTAGCTTTCACTAATGATTTCATGCACTTCCCCTGAAAGAGATTAATTACTTTAGATCAGTTGTTGCACTTGACTAAGATATTACACCAAGTTCTCTACCAACTTTTGCAAAAGCTTCCATTGCCTTATCAAGGTGCTCTAGTTCATGAGCTGCCGACATTTGCGTACGAATTCTTGCTTTACCTTTGGGAACAACAGGATAGGAAAAACCGATCACATAAATGCCCTCATCCAACAAACGAGCTGCCATTCTTCCTGCTAATGCTGCATCACCTAGCATCACTGGAATAATAGGATGCTCACCAGGAACAAGGTCAAAGCCAAGCTTTGTCATTCCATGGCGAAAATACTCACTGTTTCGCTTCAGTTTTTGCGCTAACTCATTACTACTTTGCAGCAAGTCTAGTACAGCAATAGACGTTTGAGCGATCATTGGTGCTAAGGTGTTTGAAAAGAGGTAGGGTCTTGAACGTTGACGTAGCCAATCAATGATCACCGCATTTGCCGCCGTGTAACCTCCCGATGCACCACCAAGCGCTTTACCTAATGTTCCTGTAATGATAGTAATTTTGTCCGCCACCCCACAATATTCTGGGGTACCACGCCCAGTATCCCCCATAAATCCGACAGCATGAGAGTCATCCACCATCACCATAGCATCATAGCGCTCTGCCAATTCGCAAATGGCTGGTAAATTAGCAATAATACCATCCATAGAAAAGACACCATCCGTTGCTATTAAACGGAACCGCGCTCCTTTAGAGGCCTTAAGCTGCTCTTCCAAATCCTTCATGTCATTGTTAGCATAACGGAATCTTTGGGCTTTACATAAACGAATACCATCAATGATACTCGCGTGATTTAAGGCATCACTAATGATGGCGTCCTCAGGTCCTAACAAGGTTTCAAATAATCCTGTGTTCGCATCGAAACAGGAGGAATACAGAATCGTGTCTTCCATGCCTAGAAAATGACTAATCTTTTTTTCTAATTCTTTATGGGGTGTTTGCGTACCACAGATAAAACGCACAGAGGCCATACCATAACCATACTTTTGTAAAGCCTTCTGCCCTTCAGCAATGAGTACTGGATGGTTAGCAAGCCCCAAGTAATTATTTGCACACAAATTAATGACTTCATGTCCTTTTACTGTTATGGCAGCTTGTTGCTGACTAGCTATTATACGTTCCCCTTTATATAACCCCTCACCCTTGAGTGCATCTAACTCGGATTGCAAGTACTCAGTAAATCGCGCAAGCACATTCGTCTCCTTAAGGTTCCTTTGAATAGCAAAAGCAACAATGATAACAAATTTTACACAGCTCCACCATGAAATCCCTCATCCAGTTATTCCCGGTGAGAAATACTGAGAAATCCTCTCATTTTTTTTGATCTCTCGGAGTCTCCTTGGCTCCGACTGGGTTTCAGGACGTTGCGCACACGGACGTGCGCACCGACCGCAGGACGCGGTTTTTCCTGAAATCCAGTCGGAGCCAAGGAGACTCTTACTTCGATCTCAAAATGAGAGGATTTCTCAGTATTTTTCACCGGTAATTTACACTTGAGCAATCGCACCTTTTATCAATTCTTGCTAAAATCCCCACAACGTTTTAACCTACATATACCTTTTTCGAATGAGTTTTAGAAAAGGTCTATTCAAAGTGATGGTGAGTCCCCAAATGACTAGTCAAAATGCACGAATTAACATGATCAAACAGCAACTTCGCACCGGTGATGTTCTGGATGAAACCATTCTTTCTCTTTATGATGAGTTACCTCGTCATGAATTTGTGCCTCATAACATGCAGCATTTTGCTTATTCCGATATGCAAATTCCATTAGCACACAATCAACGCATGATGACTCCATTAGAAGAGAGTAGCTTGCTACAAGCTTTGAATCTTAAAAAAAATGAACTCGTGCTGGAGGTTGGTACAGGCACTGGTTTTTTGACAGCATTGTTAAGCAAACTTTGCAAAAAAGTCATTAGTATCGACTATTTCTCTGATTTTACTAACAACGCCAAACGTAAATTGCACGATCACAATTGTACCAATGTCGAGTTGATTACTGGTGATGCCTGTCGTGGTTGGCTTGATAAAGCTCCCTATGATGTTATGGTATTTACAGGTGCCATTGAAAAAATTAACGATACTCAACGCTTACAACTTTTACCGGGCGGGAGATTATTTGCCATTGTAGGCAAAGAACCTGTAATGCAAGGTCAACTTCATCGTTTACATCACGATGGCACATGGCACGCGAGAGAATTATTTGAAACCCACATCCCTCCTTTAATTGATAAATTAAAACCGAAAGAATTTGTTTTCTAGGACAAGCTGGTATGAAAAAAACGCTTTTGTGCTTGATACTTACTGTTAGTTTATCCCCTTTTGTACATGCCACTGACCTTATGGATATCTATCTGCAAGCACTAGAAAACGATCCGACATTTAAGCAGGCATACAGTACTTATATGTCTAATACAGAAGCTATTCCGCAAGCTCGAGCAGCTTTATACCCCCAATTAACTGTAAGTGGTCAAGCTTCACGCAATATCGAAAGTGTTAGAGCTGCAGGTGCTTCGGTTGCAGCCACTTATAATAGCAATCAATGGACAGTAACCACTTCGCAGGCTGTATTTAATTACCAAGCTTGGTCTCAGGTTCAACAGGCAAAGGATTCTGTCAAAGCAGCACAAGCAACCTTTAATGATGCCGCTCAAGATTTAATCCTGCGAACTGCAAAAGCGTATTTTGACGTTTTGCTTGCCAGAGATACCCTCAACTTTGCCGAAGCAAAAAAACGCGCAAACAAACGACAATTCGAACAGGCAGAACAACGTTTCAAAGTGGGCTTGGATGCTATCACTTCTGTCTATGAGGCAAAAGCTGCCTATGACCAATCGGTGGCTGAAGTCATTTCAGCAAGAAATAATCAAATTAATAGGAATGAAGATTTACGCAAGCTCACAAACCATATCTATGAACATTTATCACCTTTACGCGATAGTACTATTCCTCTGATTAAACCTGAACCAGATAACGCCGATGAGTGGGTAAATACGGGGTTGCTGCAAAATTATAAACTTTTTTCAGCAAAATACAGTCTACAAGCAGCACGCGAAAATATTAAAGTCCAAGCAGCGGGTAACTGGCCCACCTTCGCTATTCAGGGTAATGCACAACAGATCAATAACCAAGCGCCCCCTTCTTTTTTCATCCCGTCGAGGCAGTCTACAGCCAATATTGCCATAGCCATGAATTTTCCTGTCGTACAAGGCGGATTGGTACAATCCCAGACTCGCCAGGCACAATTCAACTTCCAGACATCAAGTCAAGAACTTGAGCAAGTTTATAGGGATGTTGTAGTCAATAGTCGCATTGCTTTCAACACGATCATCGATGGGATCAGTAAAGTTAAAGCAGACAGGCAAACCATCATTTCACAACAAAACTCTTTGGAGAGCACCGAAGCTCAATTCCAAGTTGGAACGCGCACCATGGTGGACGTTGTCAATGCGCAACAACGCCTCTTTGAAGCACAAGAGCAACTTGCTCGTGATCAATACGGCTTAATTAATGCCATATTAAACTTAAAGTATCTTGCAGGAACATTGAATGTTAATGATCTTGAAGAGATTAACTCATGGTTAGCGACAACCAGAGTATCCTCTTTTCCACCGCAAAGCACTAGAGCCAAGAAAAAAGTAGTAGTGAAACCTGCGGTTAAGGCTGTAGTCGTCAAGACCGATATTACGAAATAGTTTAAAAGCAAAAGGGATTTCATGCATTGTTTTACTCACAAGCTGTCTTTTTTAAGTCTTTCCCTATTACTTGCTAATTCAACAGTGCATGCTGAATTCAGCCCTAGGGCTTTTCCTTTCATGCCTCGTATCTTGAGTGAAGGTTTTTTTGGTGATAATACCCTTGGTGAAGCCGACGCCATATTACCACTTTATGGGAATCACGATAGTATTTTGTACATTGATGGCTTAGGTAAGACAGGCAGTGATAATGGTCATTTGGGAAGTATTGGTGGTGGGTATCGCGGCATTCGTAATGATATCTTTTTATGGGGTGCATATGTCTTTGGTGACTTTAACCGCACAACCCGAGGTCCTCATTTCCCTGTAGTCAATCCGGGATTGGAATTTATGACCAATCTTTGGGACATCCATGTCAATGGTTATTTCCCAACCTCACCAAAACAAAAAGTAGAAGCCACATTTTTAGGTGAGCAACTTGGGACGACGCAATACATTAGCTTTGCCGGCCACAACCAGTTTGATAATTTAGTGAATTTAGTGGAAGAAGTTGGTAATGGCGTCGACGGTGAAATAGGGTTAACGTTACCAGCAGCCAAGAACATTCGTTTATACACTGGCGGTTATCATTTCTCCTTTAAGGAAGCACAGGATATCAATGGTGTTATCGGTGGTGTAGAAATGCCGCTTAATAGGTATTTTACTGTTTCTGTTCGTGACAGTTATGACCGAGTACAAAAAAATACCGCCCAAGTAACCATCCGCCTCACATTAGGTGGCATGGATAAGAGTGAGTCTTCTAATATCCATGATCGCTTATTAGACCCCATTCCAAGGCATTTAGGCACCTGGGATACGGGTTCTGGCATTCCCAGTCAGCAGGCTTATATCGATACTGGTGTTCGTGTACTGACCCGAGGCAATATTTGGTTTTTCAGCGGCGCTGGCATCCCGTTTGATGCTGCCAATGGCTTTAGCAATTGTACCTTTGAAAACAATTGCCTCGATACCTCATTTACTCAACTAACCATCGATGCCATCGACAATCTTTCGCCCGGTGCCAACCTTTATCTTGGTCCTGGTACCTACAACACCCAGAGTGGCACGTCCTCTTTTGCTTCAGCTTTTGCTCCACATGCTAGCTTATTATTATTGCCTTCTCCGCTTATATTGAACGAGAGACAATCCATTTACGGACGAAGTGGCGATTTTTCTGTGAGGCAGTTACAGGTAGTAACAGGTACTTTTATTCTTACGGGCGATAACACTTATGATTCTATTTTTTTATTAAATGATGATGGGCAATACACTAATGGTCTTATTATCGCTGGTTCAGTGAAAATCTCCAATTCAGCCATTGGTGCAAACAGTTCTTCTCTTGGATTTAGGACAGCGGTCTCTATTGAAGAACCCCTTGATGTCCCTCCCATTAATGTCACTATTGAAAACAGTCAAATAAACGCTTTTACAAATGACGGCAGCACAGCAACCGGCGTGTTTATTGGAACTACACGCCCAACGAGCAGGGTTAATCTTATTAATGACATCATTTCAATCAATGCAACGCGACAAACAGCAGGTACTATCACGGGTCGGGGAATATTTGTTAATCAAAGTGAAAATATCACCCTATCGAACTCACAAGTTAATGTTCAAGTGAATCATTCTGCAGGACAAGATGCTATCGCTGAAGGGGTACGCGTTGAGCAAGGCAGTGTCACCCTAGAAAATTCCACACTGAGCGTTAATTCCACTAGCCTTGGTGGGACAAGCAGCTCAGCTGATGCTGTAGGTCTTTTAGTCGATGATCCCACTGATGAATCATTGTCTACCGTTACAACCCGCCAAACTCGAATTAATACCACGGCCGAAGCAGCAGGAACCGCTACAGCCACTGGCATACGGATAAGAGGCTTCATTAACACCGAAACAGGACGAAGAGCAACTCTATTCTTTACAGGCATCCGATTAAATAGCCAAGCATCCGCAGATCTTAATAGTACTGCTCAAGGGATTAGTGCAGCTGCAGCCGAAATCCAAGAAATCTTAAATAATGTAAATATGCCAGTTAGCTCTTATTTCACAGCTACAGCATCCTCTCCTGATACGGCATCAGCTGTGGGAGTTGTGTTAGAGATAGAGGGCCGATTTAATAATATTACAAGTATAGAGAAACTTGCTGCTAACAGGCGAGATTATTATTCCGTTTCAGCTCTAAATACAACCTCATCCACAGCAACTGGTTTTTTTGCAAATCTGGACAGTACAGCTGTACTAACTAATCCTAGCATTGTGACCCAAGCTACCAATAGTAATGCATTCTTAACTGGATCAAATGAGAGTCAAATTTTTGTTTGTGGAATATTTAGCCTCATAACGAATGGTTGCCAGTTTGGGGTTTAAAATACTCGATAAGATAACTTGCTTGGGATGTTGGCCTACTTTTCTTTTTTGTCAACCGCCTGTTGATATAGAGTGCGATTAAAAGTGCGGTTTTTTTATTTAAAGTTTTATTTTCAATAATTCTCGACGTCCCGCGGCTTGACCGCGGGATCCAGTGATCTTGAAGATTCATGGACCTCGCGGTCAAGCTGCTGGGCGTCGGCCAAGAAAACCGCACTTTAATCACACCCCATTGATATAGCTGTTAAGGTAATGAAGTAAAATTTACGATAAACTTGCTCTTTTAAGTCATTACCAGGTTGTAACATATGTCTTCCACACCCTCCACCATTGAAAAAAAATTACTGCATTATACAGGTAAAGCTATCGCTGACTTTAATATGATTCAGCGTGGGGATAGGGTTATGGTTTGTCTTTCTGGAGGCAAAGATTCCTTCACCCTACTGACCCTTCTACACAGCTTACAACGTCGCTCCAATAATAAATTCGAGATTTTTGCTTTTACGCTTGATCAAGCACAGCCTGGTTGGGACGACAGCCGCTTACGTGCTTGGCTTAATGATAGAAATATTCCTTATGAAATTCTCACCCGCGACACCTACAGCATTGTAAAAGAGAAAATCCCGGAAGGTAAAACCTATTGTTCTTTATGTTCAAGATTGCGTCGTGGCATTATCTATCGTTATGCGGAAGAACATGGATTTACAAAAATTGCATTAGGCCATCACCGTGACGATCTAATTCGTACGCTACTGATGTCTATTCTTTACAATGGCGATATTCGCTCTATGCCCCCCAAGCTACTAAGTGATAATAAAAAACATATTGTCATCCGCCCACTATGTTACGTGCAAGAAAAAGATATTATTGCTTTTGCACAAGAGCAGGCTTACCCCATCATTCCCTGTAATTTATGTGGCTCACAGGAAAATTTGATGCGTAAACGCGTTGCTAAATTGATTGATCAATTAGCCGAAGAAAACCCCAAAGTTCCCAGTAACATCTTGCATGCTTTGCAAAGTGTTAAACCAAGTCAATTAATGGACCAAACGCTTTGGCGCTTCCGGGATTTGGAAAATGAATTACTGCGACCCTTCCTTGCTGAACAGGGAGCCATTTTTGACGAAAAAGACCTGATTTTTGCAGAAGAAGATTGACTCCCACCCACTTTGAAATTAAGTTAAGAAAGTTTTCTTTCTTGTAAAGGAAAAGGTTCACAAAATAAACAAACTGCGCTACCATGGGTTCACTAAATCCGGTATCAACAGATTATGAATGAGACATTAACTACAAATTTTCGTAAATTTCGTGTGTATCGAAATCGTTATTTTAAATATGATTTCATTGCCGCTATTGTGGTTTTTTTAGTGGCCATTCCGCTCTGTTTAGGTATTGCTTTAGCTTCAGGCGCCCCCTTATTTTCAGGGATTCTAAGCGGTATTATTGGTGGAATCGTCGTTGGTGCTATTAGCGGTTCACAAGTCAGTATCAGTGGTCCAGCCGCTGGTATGGCTGCGGTTGTGCTTGCGGCCATTACCCAATTGGGAGATTTTAATACCTTTTTGCTTGCCTTGGCATTGGCTGGCATTTTACAAATTATTGTAGGTGCCCTACGTTCAGGCTCTATCGCAGATTACATACCTTCCAATGTAGTCCAAGGTTTATTATGCGCCATTGGTATTTTATTGATTATTAAACAACTACCATTGGCCTTTTATTGATTATTAAACAACTACCATTGGCCTTTACGCTCTCCACCGACCTGAAAGAATTAAAAGCCCATTTGCTGGAATCCACTGAAAGCCTGGCTTTTAACCCTCTTTATGATTTGTCTTATCACATCAATGAAGGCGCAGCGATCATTTCACTTGTTTCTTTTGCCATCTTAATTTATGCCGATAAAGCAAAGACTGCCTGGGTTCAGAGCATTCCTGCACCAATCATCGTGGTCATTCTAGGTATCTTGCTCAATGAGGTTTTTATTTTTTCTGGCTCTTCATTTGCACAAAATAACCCGCATCTAGTCAATATCCCCCAACAAGATGGTTTTGCGGATTTCTTTAGTCAGCTCGAATTCCCTGCTTGGGCTTCTTGGACCAATCCGAAAATCTATTTATACGCTTTTATCATAGCTACCGTGGCTTCATTGGAGAGTTTGCTTAACGTAAAAGCAGGTGAAAAATTAGATAAAAAGCGACGCTATTGTTCAAAAGACCGTGAACTCGTGGCCCAAGGCTGTGGCAATCTTTTAGCAGGTTTAATTGGTGGGATCCCAATTACTTCGGTAATCGTGCGCACTTCAGTGAATATTCAATCGGGTGCAAAGACCAAATTGTCTGCGGTTTTGCATGGCATTTATATTCTTCTTGCCGTTTTGCTAATCTCTAACTGGCTAAATAAGATCCCTCTTTCCTCCTTGGCAAGTATCTTAATTTTTACAGGTTACAAGCTCACAAAACCCTCAATTTACAAAGCGGCTTATGAACAAGGAATGGACAGATTTATTCCTTTTCTTGCCACTGTGGTAAGCATTGTCGCCTTTAATCTCTTAGTTGGTATTTTAATCGGCTTGGCCATCAGCCTGTTTTATATTTTAAAATCCAATAGTCGAGCACGTTTGGATATCATTAAAGAAATATATCCTACAGGTATTACCAATCGGCTTGTGCTACCACAGCAAATCACTTTTTTAAATAAAGCGTCCTTGGTCGCTGAACTTGATTCTATCCCCAAGAATTCTCAGCTTATTATTGATGCACGTTATTCCAATTATATTGATAAAGAAATCATCGAATTATTAAAAGAGTTTAGAGAAGAACAAGCACCACTAAAACAAATTGCTTTAAACTTAATTGGGTTCCAAGATCATTATGATATTCATAATCACATCGATTTTATTAACGTCACGACCTACGACGTATTAGCTACTTTAGAGCCCTATCAAGTCTTGCGAATATTGCAGGAAGGTAGTCAGCGCTTCTTGCAAGATACCAGAATCCACAGAAGCACAAAAATCGATATTCAGTACACGGCCGAAACACAACATCCCATGGCTGTTATTTTAGGTTGTATTGACTCACGAGTGCCGGTAGAAACCATATTCGATATGAGTTTTGGCGATTTGTTCTGTGTTCGCGTCGCAGGAAATGTTGTTAATGACGATGTGTTAGCAAGTATTGAATATGCTTGTCACGTTGTTGGTGCCAAATTGATTGTTGTCTTGGGCCATACTCGTTGCGGAGCCATTCAAGCTGCCTGTGACAGTGTCGAAAAAGGGCATATCACCCAATTGCTAGATAAAATTAAACCTGCCATTGCTGCTGAAACGGACACAAAGACGAATCGCACCAGTAAAAACATTGAGTTCGTAGGACACATTACTGAGCTCAATGTTATCAATACGTTGAAACAGATCTACAATGATAGCGACATTTTAAGAGGAATGATTAATCACGAAGATATAGCTATTGTCGGTGCCATCTATGATGTCACTACCGGCAAGGTTAGTTTCAATGATTACTCCAAGGCATTAAAACAACAAGGGGAAACATATAAGCTTCTTGGTGAGAAAATGGAGAAAGTTCTTACGGAAGCGAATCGAAGTCAATCATCAGTAGAGCGTAATAGAAAGTTAAAGCTTGACCCTGAGATAATCTAATCTAATCTCTCAAGGTCAAATTTCAAGTGTGTAATTAAAAAGTATTCGCGGGTGAAGCATCAACCAGATCATTCTCATAACATGAGACCAACCCATCAGGTACATGGATGGCTTTTTCCTTACATATCTTCAAAAACCCTTCTATCATGGTATCATCATCAGGTTTAAGACCCGCTGCTTCTAGTTTCCCTACGATAATCTTATGCAATAAGCTGTTGCGACCAAACCATTCCGTCTCAATCTTCCAACGTACTAAATTAAGCGCGCTAAGTCTGAAGAGTTTCGCGTCTTTCATATGCATCTTACCCCGTTGTTGTTCTAGATAGCCATCAACATTTTGAAGAAATTGCAACTCCTCAGTACGACTCTTGTGTCGGCACGATGTTTTGATCGCCAATTTGAAAAATCCCAAGCAGCCGCCACTAAAATTTTTTAGATAAGCAGACTCATATTCCTCTTCGATTTTATTTGTTCTCAGGGCGAAGGTTGGAACATAAGTTCTTTTTTCAGGTTCAAGAGATTGATAAGGTAACTGAAATTGAGGCATCACTTTCTGAAGATGTAACGCAACCGATTTTTGAAACGCCAGAATTTCCGGGAAACGCTCTTTCTGCTTGGAATCTTCTTTTTGCTCAACAGCGGCAATAATATAACCAAGTAATTTTAGTGCACTTAGTAATGTGCAGCATAATAGTCGTTGTTGAAACAGCTTCTCAAACTCATTTTCTTTAGCTAATTCCTCTAGCTTTTGAGTTATGAACCTTAAAGCCCCTTGATAGTCAGTCCAACGAGACTGGGATTTTTCTGCTTCCCCTAAACGGAGTAACCATGTATTAAAACGAAGACCAGGTGTGCCTGTATAGAGCTCGGCGAACTTCTTAGGTTCAATTTTTAACTCGTCTAGCGCATGTTCAATCGCAAGTTGGTTTTCTTTAAGCTTCTCTAGTTCTGCCATTATATACCCCTATGATCAAAATGAGGACAATCTTAGCAGAGACATATTGTAAATTCTAGAAAGGTGCGTTCGAGAAGGCTTATTCGCCTGGGAGACTAACCTCTAATTAACCTTAAGTTCACCTTGACTTTAAGTGCCGACGTACCGCGGCTTGTCCGCGGTATTCATTTGGTAGAAGTGAAGTAATGAACTTCGAACTTATAGATACCGCGGACAAGCCGCGGTACGTCGAGCTTTCAGGGAGTCAAAAAACTTAAGGCTAATTGAAAGAGTCCACCTCGATGGAGATCGTAGAGAACATAACAACGTAAAAAAGACTATTTTGTTTACTTCTCAAATGAGTATAATGACTTTTTTTTACCTACCAGAGCTAGAGGAGAAGACAATGCGCGCATCGCAATGGTTTTTGCCCACTCTTAAAGAAACGCCTAATGATGCGGAGATTGTTTCACATCAGCTTATGCTAAGAGCAGGACTTATCCGCAAACTTGGCTCCGGGCTTTACACCTGGCTTCCTTTAGGTCTTAAAGTATTGCGCAAGGTGGAGCAGATTGTTCGTGAGGAGATGAACCGTGCTAATGCGATGGAAGTTCTCATGCCTGCCATACAGCCAGCAGAGTTATGGCAAGAAACCGGGCGCTGGGAGACCTTTGGTGGGCAATTATTAACGATGAAAGATAGTAATGGGCGAGATTATTGTTTTGGCCCCACCCATGAAGAGGTGATTACCGATTTAATACGTAACGAATTGCAATCTTATAAAGAACTACCCGCTAATTTTTACCAAATACAGACAAAATTTCGCGATGAAATCAGACCACGATTTGGCGTAATGCGTGCTCGTGAATTCATCATGAAAGATGCCTATTCTTTTCATTTAAGCCAAGAATCGCTGCAAGAAACCTACAATATAATGTATGAGACGTATTGCAGAATCTTTGACCGTCTAGGACTACGCTATCGTGCAGTTGAGGCAGATACAGGGGCTATTGGGGGCTCCGCTTCGCATGAATTCCAAGTATTGGCTGATTCAGGTGAAGATTTGATTTTCTATAGCGATAGTAGCGATTATGCTGCCAATATTGAACAGGCGACTTGCTTACTCCCCGCAAAAGCTACTCAGCCACCAACAGAAAACATGAAGACGGTTAATACACCTGGCAAAAAAACAATCGCCGAAGTTGCGGACTTCTTAAAGGTCAACCCCAAAGACACAGTGAAAACGTTGATCGTAGAAGGAAGCCAGCATCCTTTAGTCGCACTGGTACTGCGCGGTGATGATGAATTAAATGAGGTCAAAGCTGCCAAACATCCTTTAGTGAAATCGCCTTTGCGTTTAGCTGATGATGAAACGATTGCCAAGTCATTGAAAACCACCGTCGGTTTTGTCGGTCCTGTTCATCTTGGTATTCCAGTCATCGCTGATCACTTTGCCCTGGCTATGCCCTCCTTTATTTGCGGTGCCAATCAACCCGATACCCATTACCTTCATACTGCCTGGGGTCGCGATGCACATTATGAAGATGCTTATGATTTACGCAATGTCAAAGAAGGGGATACAAGTCCCGATAGTAAGGGCAAACTACACTCTTGTCGCGGCATTGAAGTGGGTCATATCTTCCAACTCGGGGATAAATATGCCGAGGTGATGAAGGCGGCGGTGATTAATGAACAGGGTCATTTGCAAACCATGATCATGGGTTGTTATGGTTTAGGTATCACTCGTGTTGTCGCCGCAGCCATTGAGCAGCACCATGATGCCAATGGGATTATTTGGCCACAAACGATATCCCCCTTTCAAATCGTCATTATCCCTATCAATGGTCATCGCTCCATTATCGTTAAAGAAGCCGCTGAATCGCTTTATCAACAACTAAGCGAACAAGGGTTTGATGTGCTCCTCGATGATCGAAACGAGCGTCCTGGTGTTTTATTTGCCGATAGCGACTTGATTGGTATTCCTCATCGTTTAGTGGTGAGTGAACGGCACTTGAAAGAGAATGTTGTCGAGTATAAAGCGCGGGATAGGGAGGAAAT
Organism: Legionella lansingensis; assembly: GCF_900187355.1. NCBI lineage: Bacteria > Pseudomonadati > Pseudomonadota > Gammaproteobacteria > Legionellales > Legionellaceae > Legionella > Legionella lansingensis. Next base: position 2,221,139 of record NZ_LT906451.1, read on the forward strand.
TCATCTTGTTTCTTTGTTAGGTCTCGAGAAGTTTGTTAGAGGGCTATTTAAGTAGCCCGTATTAGCGCAGCGTAATACGGGATCACATATAAAATATCATGTTATTCATGGTGCAAACGCAATCCAATCTTGTTCTAACCAAAATACCCATTTAAACTATTTTCTGGTTTAAATTTTTAAGTTTTTGGATAGGTTCCCGCCTTCACGAGAATGACTCCAACTATATGACAAGAAAAAGAAGAAGAATATGATTAGAAAATTGATTTTCATGGGCATGATCATTTGTTCATGCCTGGCTCAGGGAAAAAACGCTTCACTCTATCAAGTGGATCTCATTGTTTTCACTCATCAAAATGCCTCTTCTATCGCGGATGATTTAAAAGAGGTACCCCAAAACACATTACATGGGATTCATTTAAAAACTGAAGGAAAGGGGACAGCAACACCCTATAGACTCCTCCCATCATCAGCCTCTAAATTAAAGCAAGAATACTGGGCTTTAAATCGTAAACCACAATACCATGTGCTCTTACATTACAGTTGGTTACAACCCTTTAATAACCAACAAACGGTGATCTTGCCCAAGCTGAGCCGAGATGGTTGGCAAGTTGAAGGGACAATCCGTGTGCGTCGATCAAATTATTATTTATTAGATACTCATTTATTGTTCTCCACCGTTTACGGTCAGGGTTCTTTTGTATTTGCACAAAAACAACGATTAAAAGGCGGCGATACATATTATCTTGATCACCCACAGGCAGGGATACTCATTAAAGTTCATCAAGTGGGTTAGAGAGCTAATAAGCATTCAGACATTCCCTCTCCCGCGACAGAAAATGTAAATAAATTAATATTTTTCGCGCGAGAGCTAAGTATTTAGGGTGTGTTGACAATTTATCCCCGCCTACGTGCCGCGGCTTGTCCGCGTCATCCAGGGATCTTGTGAATACCGCGGACAAGCCGCGGTAAGTAAGGTTTTCGAGAAATTGAATAAATGAATTGTCAACAGTCCCTAATCAATGGACTAGATCAATGAATTAAGTTCGTTTTTAATATGACCATCTCCTGGATGCCGCGAACAAGTCGTGGCACGTAGGCGGAGGATGAATTGTCAACACGCCCTACTCGTCTAGCGAGAACTCTTCTAATTACCCATGAGTTCCAATAACCCTCTGGATCGTCGTTCTGATGATATCACCTATCGCTTGTAAGCAAGCCAATTTCGCTGAGCCTGGCCGACTATAAAGAGCGATCGTACGAAAAGGGGCAGGTTTGGCGAAAGGAATAACTTGTAAACCTTGTTGGTTATCATAAATCGATAAAGCAGGTAGAAGTGTTACACCTAATCCAGCTTGCACCATAAACCGCAACGTCTCAAGACTGGTTGCGGAGAAATTGGCTTGCATTTCTGCTTTGGCTAATTGACATACAGCCATCGCTTGCTCGCGCAGACAATGCCCCTCTTCTAAAAGCATTACTTGCTCATTCGCTAAGTCATTTACCTCCATTGCAGCTTTTTTGCGGTTTGGGGTTTTAGCAGAAACAAAATAAAACGGCTCCTCAAAAAGAATGCGTTGGGAAAACTCCGCCTCCACAGGAGTAGCCATGATCGCTGCATCCAATTGCCCTCCAGCCAATTTCTCAATTAAGCGATGTGTCTTGTCCTCTATTAACCAAATATTGAGCTTTGGAAAAGCAGCTTGAATCGCCGGCATGACATGAGGCAGCAAGTAGGGAGCAAGTGTAGGGATTACGCCTAAGTGCAGTTCACCTGCATAAGGATCCGCTGATTGCCGAGCCAATTCCTTCATTTCAGCAACATTCGTCAATACTTGCTGCGCACGACCAAGCAATGCTCTACCCGCCTCAGTCAACATCACCTGTTTGTTATTACGTTCAAAAAGGACAATCCCCAACTCCTCTTCTAATTTTTTTATCTGCATACTTAATGTGGGTTGACTTACATGACAACGCTTGGCAGCCTCACCGAAATGCATAACATCGGCAAGCACAACAAAATAATGCAAATCGCGTAAATTCATTTTCCTTCACCTGATTAAAAATGTCTGGCAGATATACCCAATCGCATGGAAGTTGTGTATAGTCACCCATTTTTTATGTAAGCAACAAAACGTTTTAATGAGCTTTGTAAGTATTCCTATTACAGCCAGAACCAGGGTTTATGGTATTTGGCTCATTGGTGTCTCTTTTGTATTGTTCCAATTTTTTTTGCAATTGTCATCCGGCGTCATTATTGGTGCCATCATGCAAGAAGAACAACTTTCTGCCTTGCAAGCCGGGATTTTGGGCAGTGCCTTTTACTATATTTACACGAGCATGCAAATTCCGGTTGGCATATTATTCGATCGCAGAAACACCCGCCTACTCTTGGCTGCTAATGCCCTTCTATGCAGCATTGGCTGCTTTTTTTTCGCACATAGTCATCACTTGTTTTTATTGATTATAGGACGCATGTTAATCGGTGCAGGCTCAGCTTTTGCCTTTATTGGCTTATCTCACCTGCTCAGACAACATTTCCCTTTAAAGCAATTTGCATTCATTATTGGCTTATCAGAAACGTTAGGCTTTCTTGCGACGATGTTTGGCATGATCGGCATGGGAGCGTTCATCGCCCAATGGGGTTGGAGAAGTATCATCAATAGTGCTGGCATTGTTGGTCTTTGTATAGCTTTCCTCAGTTGGCAATACATTCCAGGTACTACGCGAGAAATAACAGGCTTGAAATATACTCAACAATTAACACAGATTTTTAAAAACAGCAGCGCATGGGTTAATGGTCTATTTGTCGGTTTAAGCTTTACTGTCATCACTGTTTTTGGTGCCATGTGGGCGGTCCCATTTATTCAAATCAAACTTTCCTGCAGCCTGAAACTTGCAAGCACAGTAGACTCTATGATTTTTCTTGGCGCCGCCATAAGTTGCCCTCTTTTTGGCTACTTGGCAAGCTTATTCTCTTATCGATTCTTAATGATCGTTTCCTGCTTTTCTACCGCAGGTTTAATTTTAGTGATTCTTTATTTGCCCTTTAACAACATTTTTATGTTGGCTTTCTTCATGTTTTTAATAGGGGTATGTTGCGGGGCCTATATGCTCGCCTATTCTATAGCTAATGAACTAGCTCCCATTGACTCCCTATCAACGTGCACTGGTTTTACCAATACCCTGGCCATGCTTACAGCACCTATCCTACAACCTTTGTTAGGGCTTTTACTTGATAAATTGCAGGAAATGGCACCAGAATCGACCCTGTTTGCTTATCAGATTGCGCTTTCAATAGTTCCTTTGAGCCTCATCATAGCCGCTAGTTTGGTCGTTTTATTACCTCTGAAGAGGTAACTTTAGCTGATGTGTTCAGGTTTAGGTTCAGGAAGTTGTCCTATTTCATCCTTGTTGATGGCACAAAATCCTGGCCATAAATCATCGGTAACTCCTGCGATTAAGTGATGTTTCTCACCTTCTTTAGCTAAAGCATCTTGTAAAAGCAAGTTAATTTTAGGTGAATTAATATGAATGCTCCATAGCCCATCCTTACCTTCTTTGATGCTAACGAACTGAGACATAGACCCAGGCTTTCCTTGTGGATCACGCCATCCTGCAATAGCTCCTCGCAAGGCATCTGCTTCTTGAAGATTTACAGCATAAAAACCGCTGCCATCATTAAATTGACATAAAATGCCTGTAAAAGGATGTAACGATTCCTGGGGTTTACTTAACCAGATTTGCCTAAACCAGGCTTTTTGGCCAGTAACAAATTCCTCAGTACCATCTGCCCCATGTTGGACATGACCGTTTAGACGACCCGTTTGATTGACTAATAGCTCCATACCCGAACGAAGATCTTGAACAGCAGGCCTATGTTCAACTTGTGTTAACATATCTGCTTTGAAATTAAAGCCCTTTTTGTCTTTCGTTTTGACTCCGAAGATCCAGCTATTATTGATTGGATTAAATTTTAAAAAGGTATGGCCAACACGCCAATTGCTAATCTCAGGTTGCGCAATCGTGGCAGAGCTTTCTTCAAATACCAAAGCAGCTTTGGTTTGTCCATCAATCAGTGCAGCTACCGCACTAAATTGCGTGCCTTTCCGATGCATTTGGAAGTAATAATTATAACGCTCACCACTTTCATTTATCACCGTTCCAGAGAATACCCAATCTCCTTGTATAGCACTTAAAGAAAGAATTTTATTCTCCGGTGCAACATCTTGAGGTTCTGTCGTATTGGCTGCAGCGGAATAACTTCCTGTCGATAATGCAACGCATAGAAACCACGTCTGGAATCGTACTTTCATGTCAAATTGTAGCCTTGTAAGTGTTTATGGGACCATAATGCCTGCCAAAATGAGTCGCTTAATTTTGCCTCTATTGGTAAAAAATACCAGGAATCCGCAGCAAAGGAGCGGCACTTAACGGCGTCTTTTTCAGTCATCACTACTGTTTTTTCCTTGAATTGTAGTTCATTTAATTGAAAATGGTGATGATCTGGAAAAGGATATTTTTTAAAGGATATTCCTAGATTATGCAAGCTTGTAAAAAAACGCTGTGGGTTTCCAATCCCTGCAACGGCCGCCACAGGAAATGTGATCGTTTCGGCACTTATTTCTTGTCCAGTGAGTATGTTTATCAGGTTGCCCGGGACAAACTGCATGGGATAGGCTTTTGGCCATTCACCCCCATTTACCACAATGAAATCCACTTGTCGTAATCGTCGCGGTCCTTCGCGTAACGGTCCTGCCGGCAAACATAATCCATTACCTAACTTGCGCACCCCATCAATGACAGCAATTTCAATCGAGCGCCCCATCGCGTAGTGTTGCAAACCATCATCGCTAATAATAACTTGACACTGATATTTGCTAAGCAAGAAGTGCACGGCGTCTACTCTCTTTGGGGCAATCACCACTGGACAACCTGTTTTTCTGGCAATAAGCAAGGGTTCATCCCCTACCATTCGTGCTTCATCCGTCACGGTAATTTCATGTGGGAAGTTTCTTATGCTCGCTCCATAGCCACGACTCACAATACCAACCCGTAATCCTTTGGCTTGTATTTGTTTCGCTAGTGCAATTACCAGCGGTGTTTTACCCACTCCACCCACAGTCAAATTGCCAATAACAATGACAGGCACTGGGAATTGCTGTTGCGAAAAACGCAACAAATAACTGCGACGAATCCAGCTTAGGCAGCTATAAATGAGTGCTAAAGGCCATAAAAACCAACACAAGGGATGGTTGCCATACCATAATTTATTAAGATTCATCGTCATGAAGCGATCATTTCTTCTTCAGATTCCACGGTCAATTTTTGTGTCCCATACAGCTGAGCATAATATCCATCTAAAGCTAACAATTCTTGGTGGGTGCCTTGTTCAACGACTCGTCCCCGCTTCATTACCACAATCTTATCCGCTTGTTTAATTGTTGATAATCGATGTGCAATGACAAGGGTTGTTCGATTTTGCATGACCTGTTCTAAGGCAGCTTGAATATACCTCTCTGATTCACTATCCAGAGCTGAGGTTGCTTCATCCAGAATTAAGATTGGTGCATCTTTTAAAATAGCCCTAGCAATAGCCAAACGTTGGCGTTGACCTCCAGATAACAATACCCCATTCTCACCAATTTTGGTGTCATAACCTTCAGGCAATTGACAAATAAATTCATCAGCAAAGGCCAGTTTTGCTGCCTGAATGATTTGCGTGCGAGTAGCATTAAAAGAACCGTAGGCGATATTGTTTGCCAAACTATCATTAAATAAGGTCACATGTTGACTGACAAGAGCAATTTGCGCTCGTAAACTGCTCAAGGAGATGTTGGCAATCGGTTCACCATCCAGGCGTATACAACCCTGATTCAGTTCATAAAAGCGTGGTAAGAGGCTCGCAATAGTCGTTTTCCCACTACCCGAATGGCCTACTAAGGCAACCGTTTCGCCGGCTGCCACCTTAAAACAGATATCATGCAAAACTCTCTGCCCTTCACGGTAAGCATAACTGACATGATCAAATTCAATATCACCTCTTGCTCTTTGTTTAAGTAACTTTCCTTCATCTTTTTCGCTTGGCTTGTCTAATAAGGCAAAGACACTCTCAGCACCTGCCAATCCTTTTTGGATCGTCGCATTTAACGTTGTTAGGGTTTTCATCGGTTTAATTAACTGCAACATGGCAGCAATAATGGCCAAAAATGAACCCGCTGTAATTGGAATAATTGTTGCTAACTGGATAGCAGCCAGCATAATTACCGTGATTCCCACAGCAATAACAAATTGGACTCCCGAGACATTAATCGCCTTGCTAGTAGCAACTTTCATGTCGTTTCTGCGTGAACTTTCCGTGGCCTTATTGAATTTTTTGATTTCATACTGTGCACCACCGAAAATTCTCACGACCTGATAACCATCAATTGCTTCCCCAGCGATCTCAGTGACTTCCCCCATTGTTTTTTGTACTTTATGGCTAATCCGTCGTATACGTTTGTTGGTATAGTTAACAATAAGGCCAACAAATGGGATAGTTACTAAAAACATCAGTGACAGTTGCCAATTAATAATTATCATCACGATCAATAGGCCAATAACTAGACAGGTGTTTTGCACAAAATCAGTCAAGGCATCGGCACTAACCTGAGCGACTTGCTCAACGTCATAAAGAATTTTCGATAATAACTGCCCTGAGGTTGCCTCATCATAATAATCAGCAGGGAGTCTGATAATGTGAGCAAAAACGCGTTGGCGCAGCACTTTTACTACCGATCTGGCAACCCAAGTCATGCAATAACTTCCCGCGGAACTGACAAGCCCACGAATAGTAACACCCAAAAGCACAATGAAAGGGATTTGTTTAACGAAGGCCATATCAATATCAATAAAGCTCTTATCAAGAAAAGGGCGCATCATGTACGTGAAGCCCGCATCAATGGCGGAAGATAATGCGTTGGCGAATATGCCCAGTAACAAAATAGGCCAGAAGGGTTTGACATAAGCAAGCAAGCGTCGATAAAGAGGACCTGTTTTGTTATAGGGCTTGTTTTTCATGCATCTGCTACGGTTGGGCCATTACGGAAGGGCAAATTGTACTCCTAAACAAGAGGTACGCCAATAGAGATGATTTGAGCAAAAGTAAACGATAGAGGGATTTAAAAAATCCCAATAAAAATCTTCCTCCGTTCGGGCTGAGGAGGTGTTTACGCCGTCTCGAAGCTCTCTGGTCAGTGACAAAGGCTTCGAGACAGCGCTAAAGTGCTTCCTCAGCCTGAACGGTATAATTACTTAACTTGACACTGAGTATGAATCACCCTGCAACTAAAGCCGGAATTAAGGCTGGTCCTTTATAGATCAAACCCGTATAAACTTGCAATAAGGACGCACCCGCGTATAGTTTTTCTTGTGCAGCTTTAGGACTATCAATCCCCCCCACACCTATAAGCGTTACATCATTCCCAACAATTTCCTTTAAAATTCGCAGACATTGGGTAGAGCGTTCAAAAAGAGGCTGGCCGCTTAACCCCCCCTGCTCTTTAGCCTGTGGGAGATGATTCACCCCCTCACGAGAGCAGGTTGTATTTGTGGCAATGATTCCAGAAACACCCATCTGAAGAACAACATCAGCGATTTCTTTAAGTGTTTCATCGGGTTCATCCGGTGATAATTTAACAACCAAAGGAACAAAACGTTGGTGAGTATCGGCTAAGCGTTGCTGTTCTTCACAGAGCTTACCTAACAAGTCACGAAAGAATTTATCCTGCTGCAAGAGGCGTAAATCAGGTGTGTTTGGAGATGAAATGTTAATGGTTACATAGGAAGCATATTCATACACTTTACGCAGACAATAAAGATAATCATCAGCAGCACAGGTGATCGCTGTTTCTTTGTTTTTACCGATATTAATTCCTAATATGCCTTTATACTTTGCTTTTCTGACATTAGCGACCAAGGCGTCGACACCAAGGTTATTAAACCCCATACGATTAATGAGGGCAGTGGCTTGCGCTAAACGAAAAAGCCTGGGTTTAGGGTTGCCAAGCTGGGGGCGAGGTGTCACGGTTCCAACCTCAATAAATGAAAAACCTAACTTATTTAGGGCATCAAGATGTTCACCATTTTTATCTAGACCAGCTGCTAAACCAATGGGATGCTCAAACTCAAGCCCCATAACCGATAGTGGCTTTCTTGGAGGTTGTTTGAAACAAAACTTAGGTAACCAATGTAAAGCGGCTAACGTCAATCCGTGAGCTTTTTCAGCATCCATCCTAAAAAGGAAGGGACGAAAAAGTGAGTACATCTTAAACTCCAGAATAATACTCGATCTTCAAATTTTTAATTTGACTAATCAAAAAACCGAATTACCGTGGCTTGACCACGGTAATTCGACATTCTGAAAAGTCACGCAATAAAAACTTGAAGATTGAATAATAACTATTTTCAGAAAATCGCATAATAACTCAAGTTCCAATTGAAGTAATCACCCTCTTCGTGCCCTAGTCATTCTTATCATTCTGCGTTAAAGTAAATTTTTAATCTATTAAGACTCACCAAGGGATCGGTTCATGCAAAGTATCCTCAGGATAAGCATGTATTTGTTATTTTGTTTTTTAATATCCTGCCGGATTTCTTTACCACCTCAGCAGCAGCTTAAAAACTTGCAAGCGCTCCCAAATATAGACCGCTCGGTGAGCGCCAAGCAAAAAACACAAACATTTACTTCTGGGGATTGGCCCAATAAATATTGGTGGCTTGCCTATGGTTCACCCGAACTTAATGATTTAATCAAACAAGCCCTTGCTTGCAATCCGACCATTCAAGAGTTTAAAAGCCGTGTCATGGCTGCCAAGCAAGAAGCAATAGTCACTCGATCGCAACTTTTTCCTTTGGTTTTTTTTGATTACAAGGAAATTAGACAGTACCTAAGTAAGAATGGCTTGTTACGAGCTCTAAATCCTAAGTTGCCCTTACGTACTGATCTGATAGATCTCTCCCTGTCTTTTCAGTATGATTTTGATTTTTGGGGGAAGAATCGTAATCTGTTCTATGCCGCAATTGGCGAAGCAAAAGCACAACAAGCTGAAGCTGCTGAGGTACAACTGCTTACTACGACCGCCATCGCACAAGCTTATTTTGCATATAAAGTAAACTTGATTAGAAAACAATTTTTCCAACAGTTGGTTGTTGTCCGTCAAAACAAGGCATCCTTACAGAATTTACTTGTTCGCAAAGGTCTGTCAGATGAGTTGTTATCTTATACTGCTGCTGAAAATGTTCTGGAGGCGCAAAAGTTACTTGCCAATATTGACGAAGAACTCGCGGTTGATAAACATTTGGTTAATATTTTAGCGGGACGTAATCCAGAAATCCCTCTATCCACGAGTAAAAAACTCCCCGGTTTGCCAAAAAAACTAACTATCCCCAAAACAATATCTCTCGACCTTATCGCACGACGGCCTGATCTCATGGCACAAATCTGGCGAGCAAAAGCTTTGGCTTATGAGACAGGCGCTGCCATGGCCGACTATTATCCAGACGTGAATATTGTCGGCTTGGTTGGCCTTGAAAGCACAAAATGGGAAAAGCTCTTCCGCTCGTCAAGTTTCACTGCAGCCCTAAAACCAGCCATTCATCTGCCTATTTTTACAGCAGGTGCCATCAGAGCCAATATTAGAGCGACAAAAGCCGAATTTGATGCAGCCATTTTTGCGTACAATAATTTGCTATTACAGAGCACTCAGGAGGTGCTCGATCTCTTGGCTTTTGCGCAATCGGTTTATCAACAGAAACGTGAACAACTAAACATTTTAAAGTATGCTACAGAACGTTACGGTTTAGTCCGCCTTCGCGAAAAAGAAGGTTTAGCGAGTGGCTTTGACGTGTATGATCAACAAGAAGACTTGATTCAAAAAAAACTGGCGAATCTTACGCTTCTTTATAATCAGTACCTGGCCTCTATAAAATTAACAAAAGCTTTGGGAGGTGGCTATTGTCAGACCGAGGTACCATTGGTGAAACGAACATGACAGAAAGAAGAAGCATTTATTATATTGTTCTTGCTCTCGTGCTTTTGACTTTTCTGATATTTCTATATTGGTTATTTATTTGGCGATTTCGGGAATACACCAATGATGCTTATGTTCAAGGCAATCAGGTATTCATTACAGCTTTGCGCAATGGCTTTGTTACTGGCATTTATACCGATGATAGTTTTCTTGTCAAAAAAGGACAGCTTCTTATAACCCTTGATGAAACAGATTCTTTGGTTGCTCTTGAAAAATCGAAAACAAAGCTGGCCACAGCAGTGCGCGAAGTTTGTCAAGCCTTTCATGATGTGTTTCGCCTGGCAGCAGAGATTGAAGTTAGAAGAGCTGAGTATTTAAAAGCCAAACAAAATTTCCAACATCGCGCTGGGGTCATAAAGGCAAGAGGTGTTTCTCTGGAAGACTATCAAAATGCAGCCGATGATTTAAAAGCAAGTGCAGCAGCATTAAGAAGTACAAAAGATAGTTATCAGAAAACGTTGGCTTTTGTTCAAGGAAGCTCAATCTTTGACCATCCCGTGGTGCAAAAAGCAGCACAAAGGGTTCGAGATGCATGGGTACAATTGTATCGCTGCAAGATTTATGCACCTGTAGAGGGCCTTGTTGCCCAAAGAACAATTCAGGTAGGTATGACAGTGACACCAACTCAACCATTGATGGCCGTTATTCCTCTCGATCAAATGTGGATCAATGCTAATTTTAAAGAAACACAACTAAAGCATATGCGCATCGGCCAACCGGCTCGAATAACCTCTGATCTTTACGGTCGTGGTGTGGTTTTCCATGGAAAGATTGTTGGTTTGCCTGGAGGTGCGGGCAATGCTTTTTCTTTATTGCCTCCTGAGAATTTATCAGGCAATTGGATTAAGATTGTCCAGCGTTTGCCTGTACGTGTGGCCTTGGATGCTGATGAGTTGAGAAAATTTCCTCTTCGCATCGGTTTGTCTATGGAAGTAACTGCCAATCTTACTGATCAACAAGGGCCCCGCATCCCACTAACCAACGATGGCCCATCATACACCACAGAGATTTTCCAAAAAGAAGAGCTTGGCGACAAGGAACTTATCAACACCATTATTCTTGCTAATCTCGATCCCACTCTGGAAAGATACGCACATCAGCCTTTGGGCCAAGAAATAGCGGCTAAGGAATTGGGACTTCAATGAGCTTATACATTCTTATTTTGTCTCTTGCGGCGGTGATATTTAACCTGACCTTACCTATCATGGCAGGCATTTATATTGTGAGTGATTTGGGAGGTAGCACCTTCCTAAGTGTTTATGGAGTGAGCTTTTTTTGTATCGGCAATGCCTTAAGTGTTCCTCTTGGTAAACCGGAAGCCACACCTCTAAATCCTGTACAACTTTATTTATTATGTTTGGCTTTCATGACACTTTTCTCCTGGCAGTGTGCTGTTGCACCGAATTATTTTTATTTTATTTTATTTCGCTTTTTAGAGGGTTTTGCGTCGGGACCACTCTATTTACTCATTACCCAGAGTTTAATTCCCCACATTTGCTCTGCCGAAAAACAAGAAAAATTACTGCCCTTTATATTTATTTTATTTTCATTTATCCCCGTGCTTGGTGCAAGTTGGGGCGGATGGATTGCTTATGATGGCAATTGGCGTACTCTCTTTTTTAGTAATATCCCTCTCTGCCTTTTCTTAATTATTTATATTAGCCGTAAATTCAAAACATACCCCCATACCCAAGAAAAAGCCCAATTAGATAAGTTGGGTTACTTTTTGTATGTAATCAGCCTAACTTGCCTTGGAACAGCGCTAATTACAGGACAAGAACTAGACTGGTTTCGCTCTACATTAATTACTTATCTTATTGTAATTGGTAGCATAAGTTTGCTTTTGTTTATTGTAGAAAGTTTCTTTTCTCCACATCCCGTTGTTGATATTAGGCTGCTTAAACATTTTTATTTTTCTTTCGCAATGTTAAATATTGCTCTACTTTTTGCGATTTATTTTGGCATGGTGCTCCTTCTTGCTTTATGGCTTAAGCTATTCGTAAATTACACGCCTAATTGGATCGCTATCATCATTGGAACAATGGCTTTAGGAGCATGGGCCCCTATTTTCCTTGATTATGAACAGTTTGATCCAAGGTTACCCCTGGCCATTGCTTTGTTGTTTTTTGCTATCTCCAGTTTTTATACAACTTATTTCAATGTGGAGATTAATTTTAATCGCATCGCTTTTTCTCGAGTTCTTGCAGGAATTGGTCTTGCTTTTTTCTTGCCTCCCCTATTTCGTTTATCGGCACAGATTTTTTCAGCTGAGGAAGCAAAAGAAGGTGTAAATTTTTTCCATGTAGTACGACTAATAAGTAGCGGTTTGGGTGCCTCTCTTTTTGTCATTTTATGGCACCGTAGACAGGATTTTTACCATCAGCGCTTGGGAGCTGACTTAACATCTTTCTCGCAACAAACCTTGGATTTTTTTCAAAGAGCCAGGGAGTTTAATCTACAAGGGAAACAAGCTTTAGCCCAATTAAACCTATACCTTACACGACAAGCGACGGCGTTAGCACTTGACGACTGCTTTTATTTAATGGGTTGGTTAAGTCTGGGATTGTTGTTCGTATTACTACTCACCTTTTATCCACTAAAACTAACACCTAAGTTAAACAGGAATAAGAAAATCCCTGCGCAAAATTAGAGGCTGTTGACATTCGCTGGCTGGAGCTGCAAGCCTTGATTTTCGAGCAGCGCAGCATACATAGACGTATGTGAGCAGCGAAGCGCAGAAAATCAAGGCTTTGCGGCCAAGATAGTAGAAATGTCAACAGCCTCTAGAGATTACACTGTTGTGCCCAGACCCTTAACATCGCATTACCGCCAGGTTGTAAATGATAAGTAACTTCTTTTACCTCCACACCAAAATTCTCTTGCTGCAACCCCAACAACACCGGGCCTAAGAAAGGGGATGGTTGATGGTGGCGATCAATTAGAGGAAAAATACGTACCTCTTTAGCAACACGCGCCAGCTCTTTAATCACTTGTAGATGAAAGTCGACGTCCTGATCATCAAGATCGGCAAATAAGTAATGTGAACTTAAGGCAAAATCAAAGAAGAAATCACTAAACGGCAAGGCGTAATGATTAACGCCATAATAACGCTTTTCTTTTTTACCTTGTTGATAATCTGCAAAAAATTGTTTCATTCCCTCGCGCCGTTTATTAATAAGTCCCTCTAGACTGCCATAGAGGCTAAAATTAAATTTGTCCTGGTCTTTTGTGACACGAGCGACCATGTCTGCAAAAACCAAATCAACTTTGCTATATAAAGTATCTTTATCCAAATTAAACAAAGGATCTGCACTTACAATTTTCTGCTCTTGTTGAGTAAGTTCAACGTTAACTGCACTGGGGCCACACCCGTACTCCAAGATCCGGGAGTGCTTATCCTTATCAGTTAAAGCAAACATTTCCTGATATTCATCTATATGATGTCCCCAAAGTACAAGTTTACGCATGAAGGACTCCTTCTTTTGTTTTAACCACAATCATCAAATTGATGTTGCAACTTGAAATTGATTGGGTATAGTCTAGCCTATTTGTTTAAGTAACAGGAAGTCTATCTATGTACACTGGCTTACAATACCAACTTGGAGAAACTTACGATCTTTTACGCAATAGTGTTTATGAGTTTGCGCAAAAGGAAATTGCACCTTTAGCAGCCCAAATCGATATTGATAATCATTTTCCCAATCATCTATGGCGACAGTTAGGGAAAATGGGTTTACTCGGCATCACGGTCAGTGAAGAGTATGGCGGGGCTAATATGGGATATCTTGCCCATGCTATTGCAATGGAAGAAATTTCTCGTGCTTCAGCCTCTGTGGGTTTAAGCTACGGTGCTCATTCTAACCTTTGCGTAAATCAAATTTATTTAAATGGAAATAGCAAGCAAAAAGAATATTATTTGCCTAAACTAATAAGTGGAGAACACGTCGGCGCTCTGGCCATGAGCGAAGCAAACTCCGGCTCAGATGTAGTGAGCATGCAATTGCAAGCGCGTGCTGAAGGAGATAGATATATTCTCGATGGCACGAAAATGTGGATAACCAATGGCCCCGATGCAAATGTTTTGGTCGTATATGCCAAAACCGACAAACACGCCGGTAGTAGAGGCATCACAGCGTTTATCATTGAGAAAGGATTCAAAGGTTTTCGTACCGCGCAAAAGCTTGATAAACTGGGCATGCGTGGTTCTAATACCTGTGAACTCGTCTTTGAACACTGTGAAGTCCCCGCAGAGAATATCTTGGGGGAAGTGAATAAAGGCGTAAAAGTATTAATGAGTGGGCTGGATTATGAGCGAACAATATTAGCTGCAGGCCCTGTAGGTATTATGCAAGCTTGTCTGGATGTGGTTCTTCCCTATGTGCATGAACGCAAACAATTTGACCAAGCCATTGGTGAATTTCAGTTCATTCAAGGGAAGTTGGCTGATATGTATACAGAATTAAATGCCACAAGAGCCTATCTTTACAGTGTTGCAAGAGCTTGCGATCAAGGAGCAATTACTCGTAAAGATGCCGCTGGCGTCATTTTGTATTCCGCTGAAAGAGCAACGCAAATGGCATTGCAGGCCATTCAAATTCTGGGAGGCAATGGCTATATTAACGAGTATCCTACAGGTCGCCTACTGCGTGATGCAAAACTATATGAAATTGGTGCTGGCACATCTGAGATTAGACGGATGTTGATCGGACGTGAACTTTTTAATGAAACTGCATAAGGAAAATATAACATGGAACAGAATGATATTGTGATTGTTGCAGCCAAAAGAACGCCTATGGGTGCAATGTTAGGTAGTCTATCCAGCTTGTCAGCTCCTGAGCTCGGAGCAGTCGCTCACCGTGCCGCTATTGCGCAAGCTGGCATTTCTCCAACAGATATTGATGAAGTTATCAGCGGTTGTGTATTACAAGCAGGCATTGGCCAAGCTCCAGCTAGACAAGCAGCAATTCAAGCTGGCATTCCAAACTCCGTAGGTGCTTCAACAATTAATAAAATGTGCGGCTCGGGGATGAAGGCTGTGATGTTCGCTCATGATTTGCTAAAAGCCGGTTCCGCAAATGTGGTATTAGCAAGCGGTATGGAAAGCATGAGCAACGCGCCTTATTTGTTGAGCAAAGCACGTGCAGGATACCGATTGGGTCATGGGGAACTCAAAGATCATATGTTTTTGGATGGACTGGAAGATGCCTATGAACGTGGGCAACTGATGGGATGTTTTGCTGAAGCCACAGCCAGTCGTTTCAAATTTAGTCGTCAACAACAAGATGAGTTTGCCATACGCTCATTAACCCGTGCTTTACAGGCTGAACAGGATGGTAGTTTTGCTGAAGAAACCGCACCTGTGACAATAGCCGGTCGAAAAGGCGATGTTGTTGTTAACAAAGATGAGGGGCCTGATGAGAGCAAATTGGCTAAAGTGTCTCAGCTTCGTCCTGCTTTTAAAGCAGATGGCACGGTTACCGCAGCAAACTCAAGCTCCATTTCAGATGGCGCCGCAAGTCTGATTCTGATGACCGCAGCCAATGCTAAAAAACGAGGCTTAAGACCATTGGCACGAATTGTAGCGCATGCATGCCATTCACAAGCTCCTGAGTGGTTTACCACAGCTCCTGTCGATGCCATTCGCAAAGTTTTAAACAAAGCAGAATGGCGACCAAGTGATGTTGATTTATATGAGATCAATGAGGCTTTCGCTGTAGTCGCTATGGCAGCCATTCATGAACTCGAACTTGACCATGAAATTGTAAACATTCATGGAGGCGCCTGTGCTCTAGGTCACCCAATTGGAGCCTCTGGTGCTCGCATTATCGTAACGCTGATGCATGCACTAAAACAACGCCAAAAAACACGTGGTGTAGCAGCTTTGTGTATTGGTGGTGGAGAAGCAACAGCAATTGCGTTGGAGATGTTGTAATTACTATATGCCTGGGGTCTGTTGATATTTCTACGCCCCTCACCCGCCGCGACCTCTCCCACAAGGGGAAGGTACTCGCATTCCCTCTCCCCTTGTGGGAGAGGGCAGGGTGAGGGGTAGTAGAAATCAACAGACCCTATTTATTCAACCCAAAAGGATGGACATGCTAAGACAGACTCTTATTTATTTAGTGCTGAGCATTCTGGTTGTGGTTTTTGCTCGTTTTGCCCATATGCTTATTGTCTATATAGACATGTTATATGCATTCGTTAATGTAAAATTAACCCCCATTTTTAGTCACAGTGGTTTGGGTTTAGCAATTAGAAAAATCATTCTGCTGGTGTTCATTCCCGTCCTTATTGCTGCAATTCCTGCACTGGCCTATCGTCTAGTGAAAGGTAGCGACATGCCTTATTTTATTGAGTTGACCTGGTGTTTGTGGCTGGTCATTGTACTCAGTAATATTTTAATTCGCTAAGGGTCGTTATGGGCAAAATTCTCAGTCAGTTAAACACTGCCAGTAAAGAGTTCAAGGAAAACCAAGTTGTCATGCAAACTTTGGTTACAAAGCTTAGAGAAACCATTAAAGAGATCGCTCAGGGCGGGGATGAAAAAGCTCGACAAAGGCACATAAAACACGGCAAATTATTACCTCGTGAACGTCTACAACAACTCCTTGATCCTGGCAGTCCTTTTCTTGAATTATCACAGTTGGCAGCTTATCAAGTTTACGAAGATAATGTTCCTGCTGCAGGAATTATTACCGGTATCGGTCAAGTTGCTGGTACCGAGTGCATGATCGTTGTCAATGATGCAACCGTTAAAGGTGGGACCTATTACCCGCTGACCGTTAAAAAACATTTACGCGCGCAAGAAATTGCCAAAGCGAACCATCTACCTTGTATTTATCTTGTTGATTCCGGTGGTGCTTTTTTGCCGCAACAAGATGAGGTTTTCCCCGATCGCGAACACTTCGGTCGTATTTTTTACAATCAAGCAACTTTATCAGCAGCCAATATCCCGCAAATTGCCGTCGTCATGGGATCATGTACTGCTGGAGGCGCTTATGTACCCGCCATGGCTGATGAATCCATTATGGTACAGAAGCAAGCAACCATTTTTTTGGGCGGACCACCTCTAGTCAAAGCTGCTACTGGAGAGGTGATTACAGCGGAAGAACTAGGGGGAGCCGATGTGCATTGCCGCCACTCTGGTGTCGCAGACCATTATGCAGAAAATGATGCTCATGCCCTTCATTTGGCTCGGGTTGCAGTGAAGCATCTGAATCGACGAAAGCCAGAGTCCCTACAGCGAATTCCAAGTCGAGAGCCCATCTACGATCCACAAGAACTAAGTGGGATTGTACCTGCGGATCCTCGTAAGCCTTATGATATTCGCGAAATCATTGCGCGTATTGTGGATGCTTCAGAACTTGACGAATTCAAAGCGCTTTATGGAACAACATTAATATGCGGTTTTGCGCATCTCTTTGGCTATCCTATTGGTATCATTGCTAATAATGGTATTTTATTTGGTGAAAGTGCCCTCAAAGGAGCTCACTTTATTGAGCTCTGCACGCAACGCAACATCCCCTTATTATTTTTGCAAAACATTACTGGCTTTATGGTTGGTAGTAAGTATGAAGCCGCGGGCATAGCCAAACATGGAGCAAAAATGGTAACCGCCGTAGCTAATGCTAACGTGCCAAAATTCACGGTGATCGTCGGTGGCAGTTTTGGCGCTGGAAATTATGCCATGTGCGGCCGCGCCTACGGTCCACGATTTTTATGGTCATGGCCCAATGCGCGCATCTCCGTCATGGGGGGAGAGCAAGCAGCCAATGTATTGGCACAAGTAAATCGAGATAAATATGCTAAGCAAGGGGTCACCTGGTCAATTGAAGAAGAAGAAACGTTCAAAGCCGAGTTACGGGCGCAGTATGAGGCTCAAGGTAACCCTTATTATGCCAGTGCGAGACTTTGGGATGATGGGGTGATTGCCCCTGAAGATACGCGTAAAATTCTAGGTTTGAGCCTTTCGGCTGCTTTAAATGCCCCGATTGTGGCAACTCAATTTGGCGTATTTCGAATGTAAAAATTAAATTTAGATGTCGGGGTGTGATTGGAAGTGTAGTCTTTATGCCGACCTTTATATCGACTTCCCGCGGCTTGACCGCGGGAAGTCGATATAAAGAATAGACTTAAATCCTGCACTTTCAATTATCACTCGTGATGTCTTAGCTCAAAGGAGGTATTGTGGGGGATTTATTGAGTGAACTGCATGAGCGCACTTTCATTATCACGTTAAATCGTATCAACAAGCACAATGCTTTTGATGATAATTTATTACTTTCACTGCAAAGCACCCTGGATGAAGGAATCAATAACCCACAAGTACGGATTATTGTATTAAAAGCAAATGGTCGTCATTTTTCTGCAGGCGCTGATTTATCTTGGATGCAACGCATGGCTCATTTTAGTGAGGAAGAGAATTTACGCGATGCTATGGTTTTAGCTCGGCTCATGGCAACGTTAAATAGCAGTCCCAAACCGACTATTGCCGTGGTTCACGGTGCAGCCTTCGGAGGTGGCGCAGGGCTCGCGGCAGCTTGTGACATCGCCATTGCTGCAACAACAGCTCGTTTTTGCTTTTCTGAAGTGAAACTGGGTTTGATCCCTGCCGTCATAAGTCCCTATGTGGTAAAAGCCATTGGTGAGCGTGCCACGAAATGGCTATTTATGACTGCTGAAACATTTGATGCTGAAAGCGCCAAGCAGTTAGGACTGGTACAACACGTTGTTGCCGAGGAACAATTGTTAGATTTTAGCTTGAATTATGCCGCACAGATAACAAAACTAGCGCCACAAGCTGTTGGTGATAGTAAAAGACTGGTAGAAGAAATCAGCGGCAAAGCAATTACAGAGGAAATCTTGCAGTACACTGCAACGTTGATCGCCAAAAAGCGTGTCTCAGCAGAGGGACAACAAGGCCTTCATGCCTTTTTAAATAAAGAAACACCCAACTGGAACTAGGACTGTCGATGTTTAATAAGATTCTTATTGCCAACCGCGGTGAAATTGCCTGTCGGATTATGAAAACGTGCAGAGAGATGGGCATTCAAACCGTTGCTATTTATTCCACAGTAGATAAAGATAGTCTCCATGTCACTCAAGCTGACAGTGCCGTGTGTGTAGGAGAAGCAGCAGCTAAAGCAAGCTATTTAAATATTCAAGCCGTCATTGATGCTGCAAAAAGTAGCGGTGCCGAAGCCATTCATCCAGGTTATGGTTTTTTGTCAGAAAATCCTTTATTTGCAAAAGCCTGCGAAGAAGCAGGGATTGTCTTTATTGGCCCTTCTATTTCCGCTATGGAAGCCATGGCATCGAAACAAGTGGCCAAACAGCTACTTGAAAAGACAAACGTGCCCCTAACACCTGGTTATCATGGTAGTGAGCAAAGTGATGAGCGTTTATTGATTGAGGCTCGTCAGATTGGTTTTCCAATTTTATTAAAAGCAGCAAGTGGTGGAGGCGGAAAGGGCATGCGTGCCGTTCATAAAGAATCTGAGTTTCCAGAGGCCCTGGCAGGGGCTCGTCGTGAATCCATGGCAAGTTTTGCCGATGACACCATGCTTATCGAAAAATTGCTTCTCAATCCTCGTCATGTTGAAATACAAATCATGGCTGATAATCACGGGCAAGTGGTGCATCTTTTTGAGCGTGATTGTTCGATTCAGCGTCGGCATCAAAAAATCATTGAGGAAGCGCCTGCCCCCAATTTATCTAACTCGCTGCGTCAAGGATTGGCTAAAGCCGCGTGTGAAGTAGCTCGTTCCATTCAATATCGTGGTGCAGGCACGGTAGAGTTTTTAGTCGATGACAATGAGCATTTTTATTTTATGGAGATGAATACCAGGCTGCAAGTAGAACATCCTGTTACAGAGATGATCACGGGTTTTGACTTAGTCGCCTGGCAATTAAAAATTGCAGCGAACGAACCTCTCCCTTGTTCACAGGATCAAATTCTTTCACGAGGACATGCCATTGAATGCCGTATTTATGCTGAAGATCCTCACCAAGGCTTTATTCCCTCCATTGGTCGTTTGCATTTTTTGAAAGAACCTCAGGGACAAGGCATCAGGATTGACAGTGGGGTTCGAACCAATTCAGACATCACCATGCACTATGACCCCATGATAGCCAAGCTCATCGCTTGGGGAGACAATCGAGACCAAGCTTTACAACGTTTACGACAGGCGCTAGAACATTATGCTGTTGGCGGTGTGAAAACCAATCTTCCGTTTCTGCTAGCCATTTGTAACCATCCACGATTTGTCAGAGCTGATTTAAGCACGAATTTTCTGGCTCAAGAAACGATTGCTTTACCTCATCCGGACAAAGATTTAGCGCTATTGATGGCAGCAGGTTATGATTATTTAACATTAACCGGTAAGAAAAAAGACCCTATATACCAAGAAAGCTTTGCTTGGCAAATGCATTTATCCAGTCATTGGTATTGGCGATACCTCATTGAAGAGAATCAAGAAGACGTTAAAATCACTCCCATTGACCACAATTCTTTCTTCCTCGAAAGCAAGGAAACAAAAGCTCACTTGCGTGCCCGCTTAATCGCCGATCAACTCGCTATTGATGATGGTCAACAAACGCGACTTGCCTTCGTAGACGATCAAATGCAAACTATCACCCTTTATTTTAAAGAAGGTCCTCTCTCCGTTGAGCGCTTTAACTGGCAAAATTTGGATGCTCAATCCACCAAGAAAGGTCAACTTACTGCCCCAATGCCTGCTACCATCGTAGCAATCCTAAAGAACATTGGCGACAAAGTTAAAGAAGGTGAAAGCCTGATTGTTTTAGAAGCAATGAAAATGGAACACACCATTCATGCCCCCAAAGATGGTGTGTTAGCGGAATTATTTTATGATGTAGGGTCACAAGTAAATGAGGGAGCTGAGTTACTCGCTCTGAAAACTGACTAGGGACAACCATGAACTATCCGAAAAAAGTTACGATAGTTGAAGTAGGCCCACGCGATGGGTTACAGAACGAATCCTCTTTCGTAGCTACCGAGACCAAAGTTGAATTGGTGAATTTACTAAGTCAAAGTGGCTTGCAGCATATTGAGGTCACGAGTTTCGTTTCAGCTAAAGCCATTCCGCAACTAGCGGATAATGAGGTTGTTTTTACGACCATTAACAAGCCAGAACCCATTCACTTTTCCGCATTGGTCCCCAATGAAAGAGGGATGCAAAAAGCGTTGGAAGTGGGTGCGAAAGAGATCGCAGTATTTACTGCTGCTAGTGAGTCTTTTAATCAACGCAATATCAACTGCTCAATTAAAGAAAGTATTGAACGCTTTAAACCCGTACTCGATTTGGCTAAAGGGCATCATGTTCACGTTCGAGGCTATATTTCTTGTGTACTCGGCTGCCCTTATGAAGGAGAAATTACCCCTCAGCAAGTTGCCCTAGTCACTCGTCAATTGTTGGACTTAGGCGTGGATGAGATTTGCCTAGGAGATACCATTGGCGTTGGAACCCCTAAGCAAACGAAGGCTGTTATTAATGAAGTATTACAATTTCTGCCATTATCACAACTCGCGATGCACTTTCATGATACTTATGGTCAAGCCATTGCCAATATTTATGCCTCTTTGGAATGTGGCGTCGATCGTTTTGACAGCTCAGTTGCTGGTCTTGGAGGTTGTCCCTATGCGAGAGGAGCGAGTGGGAATGTCGCTACAGAGGATGTTTTATACCTTATGCATGGCTTGGGCATTGAAACCGGCGTTGATATTTTTAAAATTGTGGCTGCTGGCGATATGATCTGCAAAGCATTGGGTAAAAAAAATCAATCAAAAGTGGCCAATGCTTTGTTAGCAAATCCAAATTAATATTGCAGTAATGCAAAGTTAATTTACAAATAATTTTTTGACCTCTATCTTCCAAAAATAATCTTGGTTCAATACTGATAATAATGTTATCTTATAGCACATTTTTTAGACCGGAATTTCAATGACTAATCACAAATTAACAGTAGGTTTGGTGCAAGAAAAATGGTATGAAAATCCACAAGAGCATCAAGATCACCTCGCACAGGGCATTTTATCTGCGGCAAAGCAAGGGGCGCAATTAATTTGTTTACAAGAATTAACGCTATCTCCTTATTTCTGTACGCGGCATGATGTTGATAGTGCTCCTTATAAAGAAGATCTTAAAACAGGTCCCACGGCTCGCTTTGTAGGACACATGGCAAAGACAGCACAAGTAACGATCACCGCCTCTTTGTTTGAAAATGCCGGGTACAACACTGCTGTCGCTTTTAATGAGCATGGGGATTTAATTGCGGTGACACGCAAACAACATATCCCCTGCGGTGAAAAATACCATGAAGATTACTATTTCAAACCTGGCAACTCAGATTATCCCGTTCATTCTTTGGTTGGACATCGCTTTGGCTTACCTACCTGCTATGATCAATGGTTTCCAGAACTATCACGAATCTATGGCTTAAAGGGAGCAGAAGTTCTTGTTTACCCCACGGCGATAGGCGGTGAACCGACTGCTCCAGAGTTTGATAGCCAACCCATGTGGCAAAAAGTGATGGTCGCGCAAGGCATCATGGCAAATACATTCATCGTGGCAGTGAATCGAATTGGTTGTGAGGATGACCTTGAATTTTATGGCAGCAGCTTTATTAGTAACCCGCTTGGGGAAATTTTAGTCCAAGCGCCACGGAATGAACCTGCTGTCCTTGTGGCAGAACTGGATTTTAACGAGCGAGCTCTTTGGGGCCGCCTGTTTCCCTTCCCAGCACAAAGACAACCTGAAACCTATCATGAATTATTGAAACCCTTTAATGCGGAAAAACCCTAATGATAACGAAAGTAGTAGATGATACCAATTTGTATAACATTGATCATTGGGGTGAAGGCTATTTTACCATCAATGCACGCGGCAACATTGAAGTGAGTAAGAACACAGAAAGCAGGGGCGTAGAATTACAAGCCATCGTTAATGCCGCAAGTCGTGCCGGTTTGCAACTACCTCTGTTAATCCGCTTTACCGATATTCTTCATGACAGAGTGCTGAAGATCAATGAAGCGTTTGCCGAAGCCATTGTGGAAAATGACTACCATGGTTCTTACAAGCTTGTCTATCCTATTAAAGTCAATCAGGAATCCAGTGTCGTCCGCGAACTTTTAAAAGCACCGAAATACCCAGTTGGTCTGGAAGCAGGAAGCAAACCAGAATTGATGGCCGTGATTGGCTTATTAGGACAAATACCCTCTACCATTGTGTGTAATGGTTATAAAGACAGTTCTTATGTGCGCACTGCACTCATCGCACAGCAGATGGGCCATGACGTTTTTATCGTTATTGAGAAGCGCTCTGAGTTGGATATTATCCTCAAAGAATCCGCTCGTTTGGATATCAAACCCAAAATTGGCGTTCGCGTTCGTTTAGTGACCAAAGGAGCTGGGAAATGGGAAAATACGGGGGGGGTTAAATCTAAATTTGGCTTAAATGCTGAACAGGTTCTGGATTTAATTAAGCAGCTAAAAAACCACAACTCACTGGATTGTTTACAACTGATGCATTGTCATTTGGGTTCACAAATCGCTAATATTCATGATATTCGCCATTGTATGCAGGAAGTAGCCCGTTATTATATCGAATTACGCCGCCTACAGGCTCCTATAACCACGATCGATGTAGGAGGCGGATTGGGTGTGGATTATGAAGGAACTCACTCCACAACGGACTGCTCAATGAATTATTCCATCAAGGAATATGCCACCAATATCCTACTAGCTATTCGTCCACTCTGCGAAGAAGCTAATATGCCAGAACCCAATATCATCTCCGAATCGGGACGTGCTCTAACTGCCCATCATGCTGTCCTTATCACTAATATTACTGATGTGGAATTAGTGAAGAAAACCTGGGAATTACCCGTCATTGCAGCGGATGACTCTCATGTTATTCGTGATATTTGGGACACTTATCAATCCATGTCAGAGAGTTCGGCCAGCGAAATTTATAACTATGCAACACTGGCTCTAGATGAGGCCCATTCCATGTTTAAACATGGTGTGCTCAGTTTGGAAGAAAAAGCCAAAGTAGAACAATTTTTTACCGCAATCTGTTTTGGTATCCAACAACAACTGGATGAGAGCAATCCGGGTGATAGCGAACTTATCAACCAAATTAATGAGCGGATGGCAGCAAAGATTTTTTGTAACTTATCATTTTTTCAATCCATCCCTGATGCATGGGCTATCGGACAAATTTTTCCTGTGGCTCCTATTTCACATCTTACTGAAAAACCAAGCATGCATAGCGTCCTTCAAGACTTGACTTGTGATTCAGATGGAACAATCAAAGAGTATACCGGTAGTGATTCCATCAACACTACCTTGTTACTGCCGCAATTCGTACCTGAGAACCCCTATGCAATTGCCTTCTTTTTGGTGGGAGCTTACCAGGAAATTTTAGGGAATTTACACAACTTATTTGGCGATACCAATTCCCTGGATGTCAAGCTCTTAGAAGATGGACAATTTGATATAACGGATTTAATCAGCGGCGATACAGTAACGAACGTATTAAATTATGCTCATTTCGACACGAAAAAACTGCTTTTGTCTTATGAAAAGCAATTGATTCATGCTGAATTGTCAAGCGAAAAAATTCAAACGTATCTGAATGAATTACGCAGCATTTTTAGTCAACTGACTTATCTTGACGGTAACAAATAAAGGATAAACATGATTACACCTAAGCAAGCCGGTTTTAAAATGCCTCCTGAGTGGCATCCTCATGCTGCTTGTTGGATGGCATGGCCTTGTCATCAACAGACTTGGGCATTAATTGATCTGGAACGCGCACGCGAAGCCTATGCGCATGTTGCTAGAACCATTGCTCAATATGAACCGGTTATCATGTTGGTCAACCCAGAAGATGAAGCTCTTGCAAAAAAATTATGTGGGGAACACATTCGGTTTGTTATTCAACCCCTTAATGACTCTTGGACTCGTGATACCGGACCTACTTTTCTACTTAACGAACAGAATGAGCTCGCTGGCGTTGATTGGATTCATAATGCCTGGGGTGGAAATTACGAGGACTGTGCTCTAGATAATCAAATAGCTGCTGCCGTCATTAAAAAAACACAGGCACGTTACTTTAAAGCACCTTTAGTTATGGAAGGTGGGTCTTTTCATGTCAATGGAGAAGGCACCATCTTAACCAGCCGGGAATGTCTACTTAATCCAAACCGTAACCCTCAATTGTCACAGACTGAAATTGAAGATTACTTGCGCAACTACCTCAATGCTGAAAAAATTATTTGGTTAAATAAAGGCTTGCTCGGTGATGAAACGGATGGTCATATTGATGAGATAGCATGCTTTATTGCACCGAGAAAAATATTGGCTTTAATTACTCATGACAAAAGCGACGCCAATTATCAAACGTTGCATGAGAATCTTGAAGCATTAAAAACAGCAACAGATGCCAAAGGACGATCATTTGAGGTCATTACTGTTGAGCAGCCGCCGGCCACTTACCTTCATGGCGAGCGCCTAACGTTATCCTATATTAATTTTTACATGGCAAATAAGGGCATTGTTATGCCTGCTTTTGGTCATACAAAATATGATAAAGCGGCTTACGAGCTTTTTACCCAACTCTTTCCTAAACATCATATTTCGCAAATAGACGCTTTGGATGTTTTTGCTGGAGGCGGGGGAATACATTGCATTACGCAACAGCAACCAGTAAGTAGGTCTGTTGACATTTCTACTATCTCAAGCTATTGAAATATCAATAGCCGCTAAAATATCTAGCAAAAGAAAAAGTAGCAAAGGATATCATGATGAAGCAATTGGTATGGCAACCCGCGGATCCTAAGACTAGCAGAATGTGGGAATTCATGCATTTTGTCGCAGAAAAACATGCAAAAGCATTCAACCATTATCAACAACTACACACTTGGTCTATAGAACAACCTGCTCTTTTTTGGCAGACGCTGTGTGATTATTTTAAAATAGCTTTTGATACCCCACCACAGGAAATACTTAACGACTATGACCATATGCTTAATGCAAAATGGTTTTCTGGAGCGACCTTTAATTTTGCAGAAAAATTACTTAGTCGCAATGATAATCACCCTGCTCTTATCAGCGTCACTGAAGAGGGAAAAAGGGAAATTTTAAGTTATAAGGAATTGCGTCAGCAAGTAGCCTCTTGTGCGGCAGGATTAAAAGAAGCTGGTGTGGTTGCAGGTGATCGCGTTGCAGCTCTTATGCCTAATGTCTCTTGCACGGTCATTGCCATGCTTGCCACAACATCTCTAGGGGCCATTTGGTCCTCCTGCTCCCCCGACTTTGGAGCACAAGCCGCTATCGATAGGCTTGGACAAGTGGAACCCAAAGTACTATTTATCTGTGATGGGCATCAATACTTGGGGAAAGTACATGATGGCGCAACTAAAATTCTTGACGTGGCTTTCGCCATGCCTTCTCTCACTAAAGTCGTCATTTGTCCAATTATCTATAGCCAACCCAATACCAATACCATCCCCCATGCGGTTAAATGGGATGATTTTTTAAAACAAGCTCACGAATGCGAATTTAAAGCCATGCCTTTTGCGCATCCTGTCTATATCCTTTTTTCCTCGGGAACAACAGGTAAACCTAAATGCATTGTTCATGGGGCAGGCGGGACTTTATTACAGCATTTAAAAGAACTTGGTTTGCATACCGACATTCGTGAGCACGACAACCTGTGTTTTTATACCACTTGTGGCTGGATGATGTGGAATTGGATGGTTAGTGTGCTGGCTTTAGGTGCTACACTGACTCTTTATGAGGGGGCCCCGGCTTACCCTAACGTTAATCGCTTGTTCCACTTGATTGATGAGGAAAAAATTACTGTCTTTGGAACCAGTGCAAAATTCATTTCCAGTGTTGAAAAGGCAGGAGCAAGCCCTCGTTATCAATTCTCTTTGAAAAGTTTACGGGCAATTTTATCCACAGGCTCGCCACTTCTTCCGCAAAACTATGATTTTGTGTATGAACACATCAAACCTGACGTGCAACTTAGTTCGATCTCTGGTGGCACAGATATTGTCTCTTGTTTTGCTTTAGGAAATCCCATTTTGCCTATCTATCGCGGAGAATTACAATGTTTAGGACTCGGCATGGCCGTGGATGTTTTTAATGATCAAGGCCAACCTGTCCGTGAAACACGCGGGGAATTGGTTTGTACCAAACCTTTCCCGTCTATGCCTGTTGGTTTCTGGCAAGATAAGGATAAAAAAGCATATAAACATGCTTATTTTGAGCGGTTTCCAAATGTCTGGGCGCATGGAGATTTTGCAGAAATCACAAAACATAATGGCCTCATCATCTATGGTCGCTCAGATGCTGTTCTAAATCCAGGTGGAGTGCGCATTGGCACAGCAGAAATTTATCGCCAAGTTGAAAAAATTCCTGAAGTTTTAGACAGTGTGGTCATTGGCCAAGATTGGCAGGACGATGTGCGCGTCGTGTTATTTGTGAAATTAAGAGAAGGCATAGAACTTAATGAAGCAATAGAGCAATCTATTCGTCAAACGATACGACATAATGCTTCTCCTCGTCATATGCCTGCAAAAATCTTGCAAGTCCCTGATATCCCAAGAACGATCAGCGGCAAAGTGGTGGAACTTGCTGTAAGACAAGTCGTACATGGCCAGACAGTGAATAATCTACAATCTTTAGCCAACCCAGAAGCCTTGGATTATTTCAAAAATCGCAAGGAATTGAAGGAATAAGTTTACATGTATCAGAAAGAATCGGTCTCTTAAGGTTTATTTAATCAAGCCATGTTATAGTGCAAAATTTACTCTACTTGGAATTGGGTTATGTGGTATGAGCAAATTTTGATGTCTTTGCTGGTTAAAGTAAAACCTGATGAAAGAGCAAAAGCGCAAGATTTTATAAGCCAATTATTCGGTTATCTCCCCTATCTAGCCCAACAAGAACATCAACCATTCTGCAGGTATATCAACAATATAATTTGGCAAAGAATCCTTATTAATTCCGAGGTAATTGATGAGCTTCTGAACATCCACTATCCAGATAGAAACATCCCTTTTTCCTCCTTTTCCAATCTCCTTCATGAGATAAAAAAAACGCATGGTGCTACGTTAGCTAATATAGTTCAGACAAGCTTGCAACAAAATTATACATCAGAAGAACCACTACCTTTTGAATTGGTGTTAGGCGTTATCTACCACATGCACAAGCAATTTGCAGGGCAAAAGGATAACTCTGTTTCCTACGTTGGTTTTGCCCAACATTTGTTTGCTCTTGTTTTAATTTACACTAAAGTCACTACGGAAGATAAGGTGACTAACAAACACTTCCACGCTTTCTTCTGCTCGAATAATATATTGCAGATCCTTAGGTTAACAGGACAATACACATTGTCCGATTTAAGCAGAAAAATAAATAGAATCGAAATCTCGAAACTCAAACAAATGGATTACGCAATGACAATTGATTTCAATGTTATCTTGCGGATTGTCTCTTCCCATAACTCACTTGAATTGCTCAATGCGATGGTCGATTATTTTCAATTAAGCAGCTATTTATCGCCCTTCCCGTACATTGTAGAGAAAGACGATCATTTCGTGAAATTTGTCTTGAGTCTTCAAAGAATGAAACATGATCTTGAAATAGAGATTCAGCAAGCAGAATATCGAAGACAATTAGCTATTACTAGCCATTCATCTTCATTCTTTACCCCTATCACTCCTTCTAGGACGCTCCAGAAAGACCATACAGAAACACTTCCTTCTACCTCTTCATATAATCCTTTCTTTGGAGGTGATTTATTTGCAGAGGCACCCTCTCAATTTAGAGAGGATGGTACCCAGGGAAGACCAGCAAATTCTTCAACAACCCAAGCTCAAATACAAGCACCTTCTACCTCTTCGTACAGTGCCTTTTTTGGGGCTGATTTATTTGCAAAAGCGCGTTCGGAATTTGGAGAAAGTAAGGATAATCAAGTAAACATGATGGGTTAATCAAGGAAAACCAAAGCAGATGGTATAAGAAGCTAATATTTCATTAATAAAAAAAATGTATATTTCTATTACAAAATTAATCATGAATGAAGATTATGCCAAAATTCCTTGAAAACAATACCAACGTTGTATTGCTTGATGTTCAGCGTGGAAAAAGATATGTTGGAGAGCCTTCAGTTCTTCTCCCCCAATCAGCCCAAAAAGGCAATACCTGTGCACTGTATGCTTTCAATCCATTACGTTTTCGTTTTGGGAAAAAATATTCAGAGGATAGCAGAGAAAGACATATTGAATTAGTCTTCTCTGAGTATCGTAAAGGCCTCAATAAAATTGATTATGATGTAGCTAATACATACAAAGAACTATTAGAAGAAATTAAAGATTTCTTAAATAGAAGTAGCGCAGATAACACTCAAATAACAAAAGAGGATGTGGAAAAATTTGTTGCGAATTTAGACGCTAATTTAGAAGAAATTAAAGGGTTATCTGGAGATACCAGCGGACTCAAAAATCAGATTATACGCTACATGCAAATTTGTCGTGAATTTACGAGTGAAGAATGTCAAGATGAGGATTTTGAAGAATTTATCTCTCAAAAAGAACATATTGATCACATCAAGCTTGCTCAAAAAACGATAAATCTTTTAAGTTCTATTACTGGTTTTGGTGCACAAGAAGTATTCGACAAGCACGTAAGCGAACATATAAAATCGGTCATCAATACTTCGGGGAACAGCTATGGAGAAACATTGCAACTGACCCTCGGTAACCCGCAATTTATGGCTCCCTTATACCACCAGGCAGTAATTAATCTTGCTGCATCTTGTTATCAGTTAGAAGGCTCCGAGTGGCACCCGACGATGCCAATAGAAGCACTTATGGATACACTTAGGGAATTTGGTCCTCTTATTATCTATACCGAACCCTGTGTGCTATTTGATATAAAAAATTGTCAAATAGTGAAGGATACTGAGCGGTATCAAATTTATTCCAACCTTGTAACTGATCAACCAGGTAATGATGGGAGCCATTCACTCCTTATTATTGGTGTAGAAAATTGCAATGGAAGTCATTTTGTCTATCTCTCTGATCCCAATGTACCTGCGCAATTAACTGGACCAAGTCCAATATACAAAATACCCTATGATGAATTATTAAGCAAAATACTTAATGTTTATGGGGTTTCTTTGCAAGAAGAGGCAGATAAAATCAACGGTCCTTTTGCTTTTCAAGCAAAGAAGGGAAATTTTGATAAGATTTATGATTTTGTCAATGGTGCTCAACTATACCCAGAGACGACTAATTCCAAGAAAAATAAATATAGCAATGACGTGACAACTGCTATCCAGCCTGCGGCTGCTCCTCCTGATGAAAAAAGTAGCAAAATATTTTAACTCCATTTTCCAGTACTGTAGTACGGAACAGAATCGCTGATAAATGTATTTTTTAGTTTATTTATTTAAGAAGTTGAGTTATTATGATTTTCTGCGCCGATTTGAAATTCAGCTTGCGGGCGCTCGATAGTGCGACTATTGTAAACACGGCTAAAGCGGGTATTCCCTCCTTCTTTGCCCTATCGCTGCTGTAACTCTCAGGTTATGTGATGATTGAATTAATTGGGTTAAATAAATCCTACGCTAATACCATTGCTCTTCGGGATATTAATTTATTTATTCAGGAAGGTGAGATTTTTGGCATTATAGGTCGCAGTGGAGCTGGTAAATCAACGCTATTGCGCTGCATCAATCTGCTAGAACGACCCGATAGTGGTGATGTCATTATCGATAATGAGAATATCACCACACTTCCACGCCGCGGCTTGCGCATAGCACGCCATAAGATGGCAATGATTTTCCAACATTTCAATCTTTTAAGTTCCAAGACTGTATATGAAAATATCGCCTTGCCTATGCGCATTCAGGGAATGTCTGAAGCTACCATCAAAAGCAAGATTGAGGAATTATTGCCTGTGGTTGAGCTTGAGGAAAAAATTCATTTCT
Source organism: Legionella lansingensis (assembly GCF_900187355.1). Classification (NCBI taxonomy): domain Bacteria; kingdom Pseudomonadati; phylum Pseudomonadota; class Gammaproteobacteria; order Legionellales; family Legionellaceae; genus Legionella; species Legionella lansingensis. The sequence goes on from NZ_LT906451.1 coordinate 2,252,232, forward strand.
ATCCTGAACAACTCAGTGGAGGTCAAAAGCAACGCGTGGCCATCGCACGAGCACTGAGTTGTTCTCCAAAAATATTGCTTTGTGATGAAGCGACTTCAGCCCTCGATCCCGAGACCACAAACGCTATATTAGAGTTACTCAAAAAAATTAATCAACTCTACGGTATCACCATTGTCTTGATCACGCATGAAATGGAAGTCGTTAAACGTATTTGCCATCGTTTGGCATTAATGGAGGCCGGAGAAATTATTGAAGTGGCTGCTTTGGCAACTGTTTTTAATAAAGCAAATAGCCAAGCACGCAGTATGCTTTATACGCAGCTAAGTCCTGAATTGCCCGCTTGTCTTAAGAGCTCTTTATCGCCGGTAGCCAATAATAAACCACTTCTTCGTCTTTTTTTCCAAGGTGAGAATGCAACTGTTCCCTTTATTAGTAAAACCAGCCGCGATTTAAACTTAGATATCAATATTTTGTTGGCTAACATTGACCGTTATGACACAGTTACCTGTGGTGTAGTCATAGTCGAACTAAACGCGGATAAAAACCTGTTAAATTTATTTATCAAGCGCTGCGAAGAATCCAATTTAACTGTGGAGATTTTAGGGTATGTCACTGACGATGCTTTATGATTTGTTTTTAGCAAGTGCTGAAACCCTATATATGGTTATCGTCAGCACCTTTTTTGCCACCTTACTAGGATTACCTTTGGGGACCCTCCTATTTAGTTACACAAGAATAAAGCCGCATGCTATTTTGAGCCGGTTTATTTCCGGGTTTATCAATTTTAGCCGCTCGATCCCTTTTATCATTTTATTGGTAGCACTCATTCCCTTTACACGATTACTCGTGGGAACATCCATAGGAATTCATGCAGCTATGGTGCCCCTTACCCTGGGAGCCACACCTTTTTTTGCACGCCTTGTTGATAATGTTTATCAAGGTATACCTAACGGCTTAATTGAGGCAGGTTTTTCAATGGGAGCCAGCACTTGGCAGATGATTCGCCATATTTTATTACCCGAAGCATTCCCAGCCCTCATTCAAGCGATCACCGTCACGGCTATCACTCTGGTGAATTATTCGGCGATGGCCGGCACTGTAGGAGGAGGTGGCTTAGGTGATCTGGCAATCCGTTATGGTTATCAACGCTTTAATGTTGCTATTATGCTAGCGACTGTTTTGGTGTTGGTCCTTATCGTACAATTATTGCAAATGAGTGGAGACCGTTTGGCGCGACACTTTTCCCATCGATAATATTGCTAATTTAGGAGATCAGAGTTAATGCGTATTTGTAGTCTATTTATTTTAATTCTCAGTCTGGTTGCGTGTAGTAAACCGTCCCCAAACACCTTAACTGTGGGCACCATTGCTGGCCCTGAAACCGAGTTAGTTGAAGTTGCGAAAGATGTGGCTTTAAAACAATATGGCTTGGACATAAAAATTGTTGAATTCAATGATTACAATTTACCAAATGAGGCTTTGCAGGACGGCAGTTTAGATGCGAATATTTATCAACATCTACCTTATTTAAAAGCGGCTATGAAAGCGCATGGCTATAATTTGGAGGCTATCGGTAGAACATTTGTCTACCCTGCAGGCATTTATTCAAACAAGATTAAATCATTGCGACAATTACCAGACAAAGCCATTATTGCCATTCCTAATGATCCCAGCAATGAAGCACGTGCTCTATTGCTCCTCCAGAAAGCAGGATTAATTACTTTAAAGAATAAATACACAGCATCCATCGCAGACATTGCCAACAATCCAAAGCATTTAACGATCAAGGAATTGGACGCAGCCCAGTTACCAAGGATCTTAACTGATGTCGATGCCGCTGTAATCAATACGACCTTCGCCATTCCCGCAGGTTTAAGCCCTTCTCGAGATGCCATTTATACTGAAGGCAAGGATTCACCTTATGCCAATTTAATTGTCATTCGTCGTGACAGTACTAAAAAGCCACAACTTGAAAACTTTGTTAAGGCTATGAACTCTCCAGAAGTAAAGGCGAAGGCGAAAGAACTCTTTGGTGATGCAGCAATACCTGCATGGTAGGTCTTTATTGCTTGATGAAAGACGTTGCCAAAGTAGGTTGGGCCAAGGCCCATAGCCGTCAGGCTAAGAGTTTAAAAGCACTCTCCTTCGCAGAAGTCAAAGGTCAAAAGAGGTTTCTTTTTTGAATCTTTGATAGCAAAGAGGGAGAGATTTTCATAGAAATCATTCAAGAAATGCTTTAATCGATAAGGAGACATGAGGGCGATAATCAATCCAGTAGCCTTGGAACTTAGTTGGTGACAGGCTTTATAAAAAGAAAGTTGTTTGCCTTCTATGTTGCGCATGGGATTGCATAGCAAAAACAAAAGCATCATTGCAATAAACTTACCATAGGTTTCAATAATCACTCGAGCAAACTTTTTAGTTTTGATAGAGTCAATATGCATTAAGGATTTACTTAATTTAAAGAGGAGTTCTACCTGCCATCGTAAAGCATACGTTTGATGAATTGCTTTATTATTGATTTGAGTTTCAGAGGTATTGGTAATATAAATAGACCAACTTTGTAAAGCCAACGATTCCTGGTTTGGTGTGGAACCACGGCGACGATGATCTTTTATAAGTCTTCTCCGCCTTTGCTCGGCAATGACTGGTGGTAATCGTTGAGCGACCAAGCGGACAGGAATTTTATGCGTTGCTCCCATAAGGACCTGCTGAGAAAAGAATGGTGCAGCATTCTCCAAGGTAACGAGTAAATCAAAAGGTTTCTTATCTTGTGTTAGAAGTTTAGTTCCGGTGAGCAAGCGGCTTATGAAGAAAGCGTTTTCTTCCATAATTTTCTTAAACGTGTTCAGTTTAAAATAACCTAAATCCATTAAATAAAGAGCTCCTTTTTCAATAGTATTAAAATAATTATCAAAGCCCTGATCGTTATCACAGCCCGAAGTTAGAGTAAGCTCTTTTATTTGTCCACCAAGATAATCAAACATCATTTGGATTTTCATAGCGGAACTGGATGCGGCTCCGCCACTGCCTTTAAAAAGCTCATTCAGCGCCTGATGTAAGGATATAGTACTGCTATCAATGATGTTAAGGCTACTAAATTGCTCCAATCCTTGGAGTTGAGGTAACTTTTTCATTTGAAAGTGCTTTAAACAGAATAATGAAAAGGCTTTAAGAAATCCGGCTGTTCGTTCGTTAAATCGCTCATGTAATGATTGTTTTTTGATATAAACTTTTTGCGTTTTTACCAATCCACAGAAAAGTTCCAAATTAAAATGTTCTGAAAAACAGAGCGTTATCAATGATTTTATAAAAACACTAGGTGTCAATTTTGAACGGCGTTTCTGAAAACCTGTTTCCTTTCCTATCCGATCCGCTTCATAAGTAAAAAATTTAAAGATTTCTTGAGGAATATTTGATAGGGTATCCAGCAGCATAGAGTCCCTTTTGGTTGTTTTCCTGGCGGGAAAAAATTTAAAAGGGTACTCTAGCTTTTTTTATTATTATTTCAATAAGTTAAACAAACAATTTCTTTCTTAGCCTGACGGCTATGGGCCAAGGCCCAACCTGCTTTCCTCTATCGTCCTGTTGCCTCAATAGAACCTGTTGCCGAAGGACAAAAAATATACTGAGTCGTTGCCTCAGAATAGGTGTTGCTTTTGAGAGGTTTTGTTGCGATTAAAAAATAATTGCTATTGAGCCTGGTGGGTGTGTGGGCGAGAAGCCTGTGAGTGTGGGCAATAACTGTGAATAACGTCTTTTTGTTATTCATGGTTTTGTCCACACGTCCCATAGGGCACAGGCTGGTCCGAAGGACTCGTCCATCATATCCACAGGCTTTATGTTCCTGTCTTTTTACAATATTGAATAAGACTTTCATTAAAGAGCCTTTCTTTGTTTTACATGTTGAATATTCACTAATCTAAATATTAATTTTAGCTTTTTTTGAATCTTTTTTTGCAAGTCAAACGGGTCGAGTGTATTAAAGGTCTCTTGTAATTTTGTTTTCTGAGCGAGAGTAAGACCATTCGACGTCATCAGTCGCTGATAGGGCGTTTGGGGTTGATCATATTTTTTGATTACACGGGATTGAATTCGTACTTTGTCAATGAGCTTAATGCAAGGATAGAAAAAATTAAATAACAAGGAGACTTCGTTAGAATATAAGTCATTCATAAGCTCAACGAGCTTTGGATTACCAAAACGATGATAACCAAACAGTTGACGCACATGAGTCCAGTTCTTTTGTTCAACATGTGCATTATCGTCTTTTTTATAAGGACGAGAGCGAGTAAATTGAACCGCTTTTTGTGGGTCCCGCTCAGTAAAATAATGAATGAGATGCCAATTGAGAAACTCTGAGCCGTTATCACAATCAAACCCTTTGATTTCAAAAGGTAAATTTTTTTCTATGTCTTGAATACCCCCCAAGACACCATGAGCTCCTTTATTCCAAGTGGCCCGCATTTCTGTCCAGCCACTAAAATATCCGTCAGCGTAATAGACCAAACAAAATCACCGGCTAGTGATGCTCCACAATGCGCAACGCTGTCGGCCTCCATAAAACCCACTTCGTTAGTATTCCACTGATTCGTATTGACTGGAATTTGATTCCTGAGAATACTTCCAGGCTTTGTTCCACTTAAGCCTTTTCCATAGCGAGTTTTAACAGGCTTGAGTAAGCGATCAATTGTAGCAGCGCTCATGGTTAGCAGTTGAGAGGATATCTCCGCCGCTAAAGGCTCATAATGATTTTGATAATGAGGTAACCATAAGGGAAGAGCTCTCTTTAATCGTTTACCACACATCTGATCCGTGCCAAGCCATATCTTTTTTAAAGGCTCCAGCAATATGGATGGGTCATAGGTCTTCTTTTTTCCAACTTTCTTCGGACTTTTATCAGAAATGGGTAACTGTCTTAATAAACGAGCTGCTGCTTTGCGATGATAATGATGCGTCTCGCAAAATTCATCCAGAATGCGTTTTTTTAACGCTCTATTGCCTCGTTGATAGCGGATACGCTGTATTTTTAGATACAAATCCATATTCACTTGCCCCATTTCTGTTCCTCTCGCTCGGCAACAGCCATATTGAGGCAACGAAGCAATTTATGGACTTATTTACGTCATCCTTCGGCAACAGATAATTTGAGGCAATTCGGGCAATTCGTGTCGCAGCCTACTCTTAATATTCCCATAATGTTAAAATGCTAAAATTTGTGCAATTTGGTTTTTGAAAGGTTTAAAATAATGGCTAGTTTTTGGCAGTATAATGCTCCACATCGATTTTCTTATACTCGAAATCCAGACTCAAAGGGGAAAGCGCAAGTGCTTTCAGACTGGAATAGACTGCTTGGTGAGAGTGGAAACGCTCAAATCTTTATAAGAGTAAAAGAAGAAGGACAAGAAAAGGAACGATCATTAGGTCAATTAAGGGGTGGCAAACCCTTTGCCAATGTAGAAGAATTACAGGACTTCTTTTCAACTGTTTTATTTTCTGAAGTATCTGACGACACAACAAGAATGAAATTAGTTGAAGAAGCTTTATTGATTTTTCATCAAGGAGGGCTTCCTTTTGCTAGCCACCACTGTTTGACAACGTATAGTGATCAATACGGAAAAACGAACGTCAGATTTTCCAGTGAACAAGTCAAAACGACATTTATACCAACAAAGGATGGTGTCTTGATCAAAGAAGAGAATACTTATTCTCAGTTAGTGGTCAAACGAATGTGCCGGGGAACCCAAAAAATTACAACCGATAAGCCCGATGACTATTATGCAAAAACGTCTAGCGAAGTATTGTTTTGTGTCAAAGATAATGAGACTCGTGCTGAGATTAAAGAGTTTCTTATTGATTGTCCCAATAGATATGCAGCAGAAGCAATTGACTCAAGAGGCTTCGTTGAGTTATTACAGCATATAATCGAAAAGCTATTACAGGCAATACGCCCAAAACAAGACGATCAATTGTCAGCTGGTGGGGGTTGCAAGCTTTAAGGGTTTGTTGCTTGCAATGCATAAATACGCACTTAGCAGAGCCTGACCTCTTTGATTATCCTAATTGCTAAGATTCATATCATTTGGGCTTAAATGCTCTGCTTCTGGCGCTTTTGCTCTTTCTACAGCCATAGCGTGCGTAAATTTGTCTCTTATTGCTCTGACATTGCCTGGTTGCCTAACCTCTTCTTGTTTTGGTTCGACTGCACGGAAGAAAGCATGTCTGCCTTTTGCCATTGATTGTTTTATGTTTGAAACGTTCTCTTCGACAGCTGAACATACATCTTCTATGAAGAAATCCTTTGTAAAATATGCAACAATTCTGTTAATAAATCTCATAAAAACAGATGTTTCCTGAGTTCTTGGAATAAACTTAGAAAGATTTTGCTCCATGTTATGTATGGTGCTATTAAGGGCTCTTTGTTGTTTAGCACATTCACTGATAATATCTTCAGGTTTCTTTTGATCCAGAGAATCAAACTCTTTTTTGATTGCATCAACACTTTTTTTAGCATCGACTATTATTTTTGCTAAATGAGTTAAATCTGAATATAAATCTGGATTAGAACTTTTCGCATCGCCCCTTTTCTTAATAAGCTCTTGTAATATTTGTTTTAAGCCATCAGAAGTTTCATTAATTTTAACCTTCGTTAAATATATTGCTTTTTCCTCATTATTGAAATTATCCAAATTTAACCTTTCTGCTACAGGAGGCGTTGTTTTCCAATAAAAATTAAGCTGGCGTTGATATATCAATTGATCAATTTCATTTACTCTTTCAACTAGCAATTTAAGATCTTTTGGGAAATCCTTATGTTTACTAAAAAGCTTTGACTCAAGCAGGGGACTCAGCTTTTCAAATTTTTCATTCAACGCTTTCTTATATTCTCTTTGGCTTCCATCCGCAAGGAGAGCACCACATAACCATAATATTTCTTGAATGAGTTGATCTTTCATTTGGGGATTAATTTTTTTATCAGCTAAGCTTTTTTTGAAAGAAGCCAGCTCTGTATTTAAACGGGCTGCCAGAGAAAATACTTCCTCTTTAAGAGGACATGATAGCTCATGTTTTGTAAGAGGTTTTAATAAATCACCAGAGGTCATTATTGTTCGTTGAACTAAAAAATTACTTAAATGTTCTGCATCAATGATGCCCATTTCTTTGAATACACTCATGGCAAACGTTTTGCAGTTAAAAGCAAATATATTAAAATCAGGGCCGCCTACATGCTTTGCTTGTGACGAGGCTTGTTTAGAGGGCAGGGTTGCTGCATTTATGCGTCTCTCTCTATTTATAATAGAGAAAAATTTTTCCATTTCTGCTTTGGAAATTTCATAAGTTCTATGAAATACTTTGGCATATGGATAAAATATCGCCCTATCAGCAGTTAGCTCTTCGGCAAGGTAGCCCTCACCGAACATTTTCCCATATCTAGGGTTAAATCCTACATTACATATTATTCTTGCAGCCTCAGAGGACTTGGCTTGTTCAGCTAGCATCAATCCACCATGGCCATTAATTTGTATATAACTTAAATAATATGGCATTTGAAAATCCTCGGATTACTTACTTCTTACAGTATAAAAAATGAGCTTTAAGTCTTGATGAATCCATCTACGTAAAATACGCAATAGAATTACCTTCGTCTTATTACGCTTTTATTCCAGATTAGAATTCGGTTAGAAAATAATTCGTTGAATTTCTCTATAGGCAAAAACGCTGAACGGTCGAAGCACTCTAGCGATTAAAACTAAAGCTTTTCATAAATCTCTTTACTGATCTGTAAAACATTATTTTGCTGAATTTGCGCATTTTGTTTTTGTGGGTTTAGCAGATTTTGATGCAATAAATGATGAAAATAGCGATAAGCGTTCTTTAGTTTGGTAAATTGATGTTTACCGATTGTCTGTGAAAAATAGAGTTTTTGCAGTAAGCTCAACAGATTTGTTGTGTAAGTTAAATTTTTATGTGGATGTGTCAATACCAAAAACTGTACTAAAAATTCCAGGTCGATTAAGCCTCCTGCGCCATACTTAATTTCATCCCTCCCTGTATATTTAGAGATTTTTGCTCTCATCGCCAAAACGTCATCACGCACCGAAGAATGATCGCGGGCTATGAGTAATATCTCATTTCTTAATTGTTTAAATCGTTGGTTTATTTGTGCACTTCCAACCAGTACTCGAGCACGGATTAACGCTTGATGTTCCCAGGTCCAAGCATGATGACGTTGATATTCAGCAAATGCATCAATATGACTTACTAATAACCCTGCCTCTCCCGAAGGCCGCAACCGCGTATCGACAGAGTAAAGAATATCGGATTGGGAGCGTGTCGTTAGCATGTGCAGAATTTTCTGGGTTAAACGAATAACTAAAGCTTCTTCTTCAGGCAAGGTGGCATAGATAAAAACCAAATCGAGATCAGAATTGTAATTCATCTCACGACTACCCAATTTGCCATAAGCAAGAATGGCAAAACGCGATTTGATTTGTTTCATTTGCGGATAACGTTGGGTTAACTGCTCACTGGCTAGAGCAAAAACCTTACTAACGATGACCTCCGCTATGTCTGCCAAAAATCGACTGATGCGCACAGCATGGTAACGACCATAAACCTCTGCACGAGCTGCCGAAAGCCAATTGATCAACTTAAATTGCCTAAGAACTTCATCTTGCTGTTCACTCTCGGAACAATGCGCCAATTGATAATTTAACGTTTTCTCTAATTCTTTACGTGAGGGCAGGCGCCAATTTTGTTCTTGATCAAGTAATACCTCCAACAAAAAAGGCTGCCTCACTAACAAGCTTGTAATAAATGGACTATGTCCAAACCAATGAATTAACTCTTTTAGAACCGGCGGATTCTCTGTAATTAAAGCCAAATAGGAACTGCGGCCCACGATATTTTCTAGTAATTGCAAAACTTGCAGTAAGACCCTTTCAGTATCTGCAACCGTCGTTAATTCACTGAGTAAGAGAACCATAAAGCGATCAAGTCGCAATCTGGCTGCTTGCGTTAAGCGCCGGCAGCGAGGAGCATGGCGAAAAGCATGGATCATTTGATAACAACGCTCCGCTTGTTGAAAGCCCAGACTTTTTAACCAATTAACAGCCATTGTCGTCTCAACATGCCCTTGCCATAGACTCATCAATTGGTGATTTAGAAGTCGTTTTTCATCTTCATAGGGATCGGCTTTAGCAAGCACCGCTTTAAAAACAGCACTAATGATCCGCTGATACTGATGCAGTTTATGTAGTAAATTTTGCCAATCGCTGCACCCCATAGCGAGGGCAATTTGCGCTTGCTTAATTTCATCTTTAGGCAAAGAATGTGTTTGTTGATCATTCAAGCTTTGTAAAGCATTTTCCAGTTTTCTTAAAAACAAATAAGCTTGCTTCAATGCGGGTGTATGAGAAAGCAGATTTTGTTGCTTTAGCACAATCAGAGCCTCAATTGTATTCTGCACTCGCAACGCTGGCAGTCGTCCCCCACGGATGAGCTGCATGTTTTGAATAACAAATTCAACTTCACGAATTCCACCAAATCCACGTTTGATGTCATCTAACATGGGATTTAATTGAACTTCCCGCTCTATCATTGCTTTCATGCTGCGTAAGGATTCAATCACACTAAAATCGATGTAGCGTCTATATACAAAAGGAATGATCAAGCGATTAAACCAATGATTTATTTGATCGGTTTTTTCACCGATTAAACGTGCTTTTACCATAGCGTAACGCTCCCAATCTCTACCTTGCTCCTGATAATAGTTTTCCATAGCTGCGAGACTCGACACTAAAGCCCCGCTGTCTCCATTAGGCCGTAAACGCAAATCGACACGAAAAACAAAACCCTCCGCGGTAATATTCTGCAAAAGATGTATAAATGCTTGAACTAGCTTCGTGTAATATTGTTGATTACTTATTTGCTCCTTACCATTTGTGCTACCCGCAGCTGAGAAGGCAAAAATCAAATCGACATCAGAAGAAAAATTTAGCTCCTGACCACCAAGTTTACCCATGGCTAGAGTATAAATTTTCGTTGGACTACCGTTCTCATCACAAGGTTGTCCATGGCGTTTCGTTAAATCCCTCTCACAAAAACCAATGGTTTGTAAAATGATAGCGTCAGCACAGTCAGACCAAGCCTTCATCGTTTCTTCCGTAGAAGAGAGCCCAGCCAACTCTCTAAGCAGCAACCGCAATAAATGGGTATGCCGAAACTGACGCAAAGAGAGCGCATAACCAGCCGAAGATTGCTCATCTAAATTCCGTAGTAGCTGCTGGTAATCATAGAACATTAGAGGACTATGATAATCCATAGTGACTAACTGTTTTAAAATGTCTATGTGTCGACAAGCATAGTCACTGATCAGGAGTAATGTTTTTAAAGCAGGACAGGCTTTTATCTCAGGAAAATTCTTGCGGTAAAAAGCTAGTTTAGATTGTAAAAGAGGAGAGATTTCACACACGATCTATCGCAGCCATATTTTATAATTATATAAGCCTACCAAGCTAATCGTTATTCATCCATCTTTTGTAGTATGCTATAGGTATTAAAAACCAAAGGGGCAGGACATCATGAAAATATTGTTCCTTCTTATCTCTCTTCTAGTCTTTAGTCCTCCGTCACTCTCAACGGCCCAAGAGGAACTTCTTCTTAGAGTTGGAATAGACAGTTTTACTCCTCCTTTTGTTATGGAGGGAGCTAATAGGCAATTCTTTGGTTTTGATATTTCAATGATGCAATACATTTGTCAAATGATTAAACGCAGATGTGTTTTTGTTTCCCTTCCCTTCGAAGAGCTCATTCCTGCCGTTGAAATTGGCAAAGTTGATGTTGCTGTGAGCGCTTTGACCATCACTTCCGAACGAGTAGCTCGAGTTAATTTTTCTTCACCCTACTTATTAAGCCTCTCACGTTTTTTAGGCCCAAGCCAACTGGCAACAAAAAATTTTGGCTTACATTCACTAAATGATCAGAGGATTGGCATTGAGAAGGGAACTGTGTTCCCTGCAGTCATTAATGCTCTGGGAATTAAAAACCCGAAAATCATCGAATTCGAGGATGCACCCCATCTAATTGATGCATTGCAAGCGGGCAAAGTGGATTTAGTCCTGCTGGATGCCCCCTCCGCCATGTATTGGCAGATGCAATCATCAGGAAGATTTAGCGTATTGGGTAACGCCTTTGCCTACGGTTTTGGCTTCGGTATTGCTATTACTCCTCAGGAACCTGAACTTTTACAGGTCATTAATAAAGCACTCGCCCTTTATATGAATAGTAAAGAATTTAAAAGAGAGTATGGTAAATACATTGGAGAAAACGATTTTGCTCCATAGAAAGAACAGAAAAAATCTTAATGCACCGTTTCATCCTTTGTAATGTAACGGCTAATGACTTGCCTTGTTACAAAATCACCTTGGTTTGCTCCGTAGAGGGATTTGAAATGCTCAGCCAAAAGCACCACCCAAGAAGATAGGCGAAAATCCATTCTTTTTTCCTCAGTATTAACAACCAACTCGAACAAGCCTAAGGAATCAGTGTTTTGCTCTCTAGCATATTCTTCCATTATCCGCTGCGCAGTACTCATATCCTTATCTTTAGTTGGCCAATCTTTATTCATCACTCCCCCTACTGTGGGCTAATTTCAATGTTAAACAAATGGGGCCAAATGGCAAAATTGCAAGATGGTATAAAGCAAAATATTTTATCACCACTCCTCTAAGTGATATTCTAAGTTGTTACACATGGTTTGACGATACCTTGTGGTTCTTGCCACAAAGTAACAAAGAGCACCATGATGATAGGACCAACGAATAAGCCCAACAAGCCCAACGTTTCCACACCACCCAAGATCCCAAAAAGAACAGCAAGGAAAGGTAACTGGATAGCACCACCAATCAACACGGGTTTGATGAAATGATCGGCTACAAACATCACAAAAGTACCCCAAATGACCACGAAAATGGCGCTAATCATCGCACCGGAAGATAATAAAATGAGTGCCACGATGGCAAAAACAATAGGAACGACAAAAGGAATCATTGCAGCAAATGCTGTAATAAATCCTGTTAGAGTAGGAGCAGGAAAATCAACCAAGAAGTAACAAATACCCATCAAAAAACCAACACCTAAACCTACCACGATAGTACCATTAACAGTAGCACGCAGAGCTGATGGTAGCCGATCGGCATAACGAAACCATCGCTGGCCTAAACAAAATTCACCAATGTGATTAATTTGCTGAATCAATTTATCCCCGTCTCGATAAAAGAAGAACAGAGTTAGCAAAGTAAATCCGAGTTGAAAGCCACGGTGAGCCAAGTCGACACCTACCCGTTTGATATAGTAGCTAGCTGGCGTTAAAGACAAATGCAGATTCGACAATAAATGTCGAACATTTCCAGGTCGGCCAATATTTGTATCCCAATAATTGACTAGATCATTACCTATCATAGGAAATTGACGTAGAAAAGCTGGCGCTTGACCACCTTCACGGTTAATTAGTTGCAAATAATTGATAAATAATTGCAATTCTTTCACCAATATACTTACCAACCAACTCAGTGGTAACAAAAATAATAATGCCAGAATAAAGGTAAAGAGTAGCGAGGCCACACCGTGACGATTACCAAAAAATTGACGCCAACGCAAATACAGAGGATAAGTCGCTATGCCTATGATAGCCGCCCAAATTATCGAAGGAATGAATCGATGAATAATAAATACCGCTAGAGTAACGATAGCAATCGTCAGCCCTATGCTAATTAATTCCTTATGATTTTCGTTCATTTAGGCAAAAACCCCCACGCCAAGAGTTGTAGGATTAACCAGGCAGGCACTGCTGCTAATAAATCATCTAACATGATTCCAATACCACCACGTACGTGATGATCAATGCTACGTATTGGCTCTGGTTTCCAGATATCAAAAATACGGAATAATAAAAAGCCAGTTACTATCCAGAATAAGCCCACAGGCGCCATCATCATTGTCAATAGATAACCAACAACCTCATCACATACAATACCTGAGTAATCATGAACACCTAAATCACGAGAGACTTTATCGCTAACCCATACCCCTATTAAAAAAGCAAGGATAGTAAATACAAGATAAACAGCTAAAGACTGCCCGGCAATCAATAGATAGATGGGAATAGCCGCAAGCGTCCCCCAAGTTCCTGGAGCAATGGGCATCAGTCCGCTTCCGAAACCAAAGGCAATAAAGTATACCGGATCCTGCCAAACTTTGTTCTCTAATCGCATCACATTCATCTCAGTTTTATACTCGACCTTCAAGTTTTTTAATGTGACTAATCTAAAAGCCGAATTACCGTGGCTTGACCACGGTAATTCGAGGTTCTAAAACAAAATTAAAAATGACTATATCCATGTGGAATAAACGTATTCACAGTTCCGTCAATTTTTTTTATTCTTAGTCCTGGTTTTTCTTCAATAATACCTATTGGGAAAGTACTGAGCCCAAGTTTAGGAAGCAGGGTTAAAAAATGTTGCTCTTTCTCAGCTGGCACGGTAAAGCATAACTCATAATCATCTCCACCACTAAGAGCCAAATTCATAGCCTTGTCTGCAGGCTGATACTTTTTTAAAAGCGGATGCAGTGGAATAGTCTCTTCATTAAAACAAGCACCTACCTTACTACTCTTACAAATATGATTAAGATCAGCACTTAAACCATCAGAGATATCAATAGCTGCCGTGGCATATTCTTGCAAGATCATTTGTAAATCCACCCGAGGTTTAGGGTGCTTTAATTTCTGCATCAAGCAATCCTTATCCGTCGGATGAAGATCATCACGATGAAGAAAATGGACCGCGAGTGCTGCTGCACCTAACTCACCACTAACATAAATTTTATCCCCAACCTGAGCGCCAGAGCGCCTGACAGATTTCCCAGATGGCACTACACCATGAATGGTCAATGTCAGACTTAATGGGCCCTTGGTTGTATCACCACCAATCAATGCCAAATTAAACTGAGATAATGCGTCATGAAGACCCTGAGAAAAGCGTTGTAACCAAGTGGTATTTAGCTCAGGTAATGTTAGAGCTAAACTTAACCAACAAGGAGTGGCTGCCATAGCTGCTATATCACTGATATTAACCATCACCGCTTTATAAGCAATATCATAAGCATCCCAGGAACTAAGAAAATGAACTTCGGCAACAAGCGTATCAGTACTAATTAACAATTCGTGATTGTTGGGAACAATGACGCAAGCAGCATCATCACCGATACCATAAACTACGTCTTGTCGCCAATGGGTGGGAGATTTAAAAAAAACATCAATTAAGGAAAATTCATCCATTACTAATTTCAACTTTTCTAGCCTTTTGTGCCAGATTATTTAATACCCCATTTACATAGCGATGACCATCTTGTGAACCGAACTCTTTAGTAAGTGAAATCGCTTCATCAAGCAGCACCCGATAAGGGATTTCTGGGCAATAAAGCAATTCAAATGCTCCAAGTCTTAGAACAGTTAACTCTATTGGATTCAACCCTTCGATTGGCCTATCCAAAAAAGGCTTAAAACTGTCTTCTAACTTGCTTAAGTTTGCTGGTACACCATAAAGAAGCCGACAAAAATACTCGCTATCCACCTTTGCCATATTCGTGTTGGCACGAAACTGAGCTTCAATCTCATGTAACTCTTGACCTGACATAAACCATTGATAAAGAGCTTGCAGTGCTAATTTTCTAGCGCGCCTTTTGCCGCTAATTGCCTGTTTTTCCACAAATTACCTCATGAATTTTTGTCATTTTTTAGCTCGTCAATGGTTTGACTAAACTCGCTGACATCTTTAAATCGTTTATACACTGAAGCAAATCGCACATAGGCCACATGATCAAGACGATGCAATTGTTTCATCACCAACTCACCCACTTCACGTGATTCAATTTCACGCTCGCCACGACGACGAATCTCTTGCATAATGGTTACCAGCGCTTCTTCAAGTGCATCAACACTCACGGGTCTTTTTTCTAGCGCTCGCAGCATACCTGCTCGTAAGTTTTTAATGTTAAACGGCTCTCGGCGTCCATCACGCTTGATGATGGAAGGCATGATTAATTCAGCCGTTTCAAACGTAGTAAATCGCTCATGGCAAAGAAGACACTCTCTTCTTCTGCGAACTTGAGCTCCATCTGCAACAAGACGTGAATCAACAACCTTGGTTTCTTCAGCGTGACAAAATGGACAGTGCATGATTAACGATAAACCGGAAATTCACGACATAATTGCAATACTTGCGTCTTAATTTGCGCAATAGTGCTTTCATTATTTAGATCATCAAGTATATCTGCTATCCATCCCGCCACTGTACTTGCTTCTTTCTCTTTAAAACCTCGCGTCGTCATCGCTGGAGTACCTATGCGAAGACCACTGGTTACAAACGGCGACCGAGGATCATTGGGCACCGTGTTTTTATTCACTGTAATATGAGCACGACCCAGGGCTGCATCAGCATCTTTACCAGTAATATCTTTAGAAATTAAATTCACCAAAAACAAATGATTATCGGTCCCTCCAGAAACAATTGGGTAGCCGCGGCCCCTCAGTGTTTCTGCCATGACTTTGGCATTAAGTAATACTTGATTTTGGTATTGCTTAAACTCAGGTTGCATAGCCTCAGCAAACGCGACAGCCTTTGCTGCGATAACATGCATTAATGGCCCCCCCTGCATTCCAGGAAACACTGCCGAATTTAATTTTTTCTCAATGTCTTCATTAGCACGTGCCAAAATTAGACCACCCCGGGGTCCACGCAGCGTTTTGTGAGTGGTTGATGTCACCACGTCCGCATAAGGAATGGGTGAAGGATAAAGGCCAACAGCAATGAGTCCAGCCACATGAGCTACATCCGCCATCAGATAAGCCCCTATTCGATCAGCGATGGCTCTGAATCGTTGCCAATCAAGGATTCGTGAATAAGCGGAAAACCCTGCAATGATCATTTTCGGTCGATGCTTTAGAGCCAACTCTTCTAGCGCATCATAATCGATAAAGCCGGTGTTAACATCGACTCCATATTCCATCGATTGATAGAGCTTACCAGAAAAATTAACTTTGGAACCGTGAGTTAAATGCCCGCCGTGTGGCAATGCCATTCCCAGGATTAAATCACCTGGTGAAAGAAGAGCCATCATAACAGCCGCATTGGCCTGGGAACCAGAATGGGGTTGAACATTGACATAATCTGCACTGAATAACTCTTTAGCACGAGATATGGCTAAAGATTCAGCCACATCAACATTTTCACATCCACCATAGTAACGTTTTGCAGGATAACCTTCGGCATATTTATTGGTGAGAACCGAACCTTGAGCTTCCAGGACTCGAGGACTAACATAGTTTTCTGAAGCGATGAGTTCAATGTGATCTTCTTGACGCACGCACTCAGCTTGAATAGCTCGCCAAAGCTCATCGTCAAAACCTGCAATCTTGTAGCTCTTATCAAACATTTGCAATCCTTATCCTAGAGAGTTGCACTATTATAGTACTGCTTGTGAGACGGTGTCATGTATTACTTGGTTTCTTTACCAATACGAATTAACTCGTTCACTTAACAATTAAATGATTACGGATACGTTTTACACCATTAACATTGCCTGCAATAACACCAGCTCTTTGTTTAACCACTGCGCTATCTACAAACCCGCTGAGCTGCACTTCGCCTTTGTAAGTTTTTACTTTAATAGCGAATCCTTTCGCACCCAATTTATCAACTAATTCGGCCTTCACTTTTGCGGTTACAGCAGAGCTATCTAAGAATTGGCCAGTACTCTCACTTGTTGGGCTAGCCGCGCAAGCAATGATTATTGACACAAGTACAATAATAACGAATGACCTAATTGTTCTTAACATTATCTCTATCTCTCCGTGAATAGTGAAATCACAAAAGATAGCATAATTTATTAGGGAACGTCCCTAGTCATGACCGTGAATATTACTTTCTGCGACCTCGTCGTCATGCCCATGAATTGGCCTGTTTTCTATACTTTCATGACCATGAACCCTGGTATCCACGTAATTGTTAGTATTCGCGGAATCATCATGTTCATGTCTTTGACTTCGTACACTACGATTGGACCTTACAGAGCCTTTATAAGCAATGGACTCATCATGATCGTGATGATAAGTTCGTGGATTTGCTTGATAAGAATAACCATAGGGAACCTCAACTCGCGCCCGTGGTGGTTGTCGATAAAAACCATCACCATAAAAATCATTTTCAAACGTGCATGATGTGAGAGGGATTAACAAGGACAACAGAACAAATAAACGTTTCATACAGACCTCCTGGGACAAAGCCCAGATAAAAGAAAGGCACGATAATTTTCGTGCCTTATAAGGAGTCAACAAATCTTATTTCGCATTAATTTCCACTTTTAATTGCTTGTTCAGGTAGGGGACGACGCGTACAGTACTATTAACGTAAGTGTATCCGCCATAGATACGATAACCACTGAACGTATCGATCCATAAATTCATGCCAGCATGGCAGTAACCATAATAGAACAAATCAATATAATGAGGACCTTCATAACTGTAAACATTGAAGGGGGTCAGACTCTTGCCATCGTCAAAAACGCCATAAACACGAACATGATCATAGCTGCTATTGATGATTTCAATTTCGCAATAACCTGGTAATTTAGCACCTTTGGCAACTGATTTGGCGCCCGCAGTATTCGCAGTTGGGCTGTTCGCTTGTGGGTGGAGATGTCGATTGTCAGCAAAAGCTGATGTTAGTAAACCAAGACAACATACAAAAAGGAGCGACTTAAGTTTCATTATTATTAACCCCCTAATATTAGTGGAAAACAGATGTTAGCAAAGCCTTGTATTTAGTCAATAGGATTTTTTTGTGCCCATGAGAAAAAACGTGCTATCATTTATTCATTTAGTTATCGTGAAAATCCTCCTTCCGCATACATTCCTTGTTTAAGATCGCTACCTGGAAAAATTAAATAGATGATGTAGTACTGATGAAGAACCCATTTCTTGCGATGATTAAAGACTTTATACCCTAGCTATTTATGTTATAGTAAAGCCCGCCTGAATTTTTTATAGCGCTCGGTTTGGTTAGAGGATTGGAAATGAAAAAACGCATGACTATCATGATAATTGCTTTGGTGATTGTATTTGGTGGTATCGTAGCGTTTAACCTCTTTAAAAGTTTTATGATCAAACGCTTTTTTGCCAGCTATGAGCCGCCTGCTGTAAGTGTATCAGCCGTCAAAGCCATCAAGAAAAAATGGGAGCCACGCATCGCCGCAGTCGGTAACTTCGTTGCGATTAATGGTGTCGATGTCAATTCTGAAGCCTCTGGTAATGTAGTCAAAATTCATTTTGATTCAGGCCAATACCTAGAAAAAGATCAGCCATTGATCGACATTGATGATAGCGTTGATCAGGCTACCTTAAAATTTAATAAGGCTGATTTGGCCCTGAAAGAGCTTAATTATAAGCGTCAAACAGACTTATTTAAAAAAGGAGCTACGCCTAGTTCAAATGTGGACGAGGCAACAGCAAATCTTGAACAAGCAAAAGCCAATGTCGAGAGAACAGAAGCAGAGATAAGGCAAAAACACATTACTGCCCCTTTCTCTGGACAACTTGGGATTCGTCAAGTCAACTTAGGGCAATATGTCACACCAGGACAGACTGCAATTGTAACCCTACAATCCATGGATCCCTTATTCCTTGAGTTTTATCTACCTGAACAGATGTTGAAACGTTTGCACATCAACCAAGGAATCCAGTTTACTGTTGAAGAATTCCCTAATGTTGTTTTCGAAGGAAAAATCACGGCTATTAACGCCAAAGTAGATGTTAATACGCATAATATTTGGGTACAGGCCACAATCCCCAATTGCCCGGCAGCTGCGCTTAACTCAAAAACCACTCCTTTAGTACAAAGAATAAAACAAAAGGGTAGCAGCAAAGACCTTATTCGCTGTGATAGCAATTCAAACAGTAAGAATCATGTGACTCAATTTGCATTTATCCCAGGCATGTTTGCCTCTATTTCAGTGGAGCAACCAGCCATTTCTGATGTGATTGTTCTACCTTCCACGGCAATTTCCTATAGTCTTTATGGTAATTCAGTGTTTGTTATCGAAAAAGATAAAGGTGGAAAAAAGGATGATGCAGGTAAGGATATTCTGCGGGTAAAACGGGCTTTTGTTAATACAGGGGAACAGGAAGGTAATTTTACGGTTATTAAAGAAGGGGTTAAGGAAGGCCAACTGGTTGTCAGTTCTGGCGAGTTGAAATTGCAGAATGACACACGTGTAGTCATCAACGACAGTGTTAAGCTAAAGGACATTCCTGATCCGGATAAGCTGGGTCAATAACACCCCTCACCCTACCCTCTCCCTCACGTTGCGCGCGTGGCGGAGCGGGAAACTTTGAAATGTTAAGTTTTGTCAGGATAAACATGAAATTTACAGATATATTTATCAAACGACCTGTCCTTGCCACCGTTATTAGTCTTTTGATTTTTTTATTTGGCTTAACTTCGATTTTAACGATGCAAATCAGACAATACCCACGGATGGATAACACCGTGATTACCGTCACTACAGCTTATCCTGGGGCGGATGCCAATCTGATTGCCGGTTTCATTACCACTCCTCTTGAAGCTGCAGTGGCAAGCGCTGAGGGGATTGATTATATGACGTCCACAAGTACACAGAGCGTTAGTACTATTACCCTCAATATTAAACTTAATTTTGATCCTCAGGTTGCTTTTACGGATGTCATGAGCAAGGTCCAACAAACCTTAAATCAATTACCACCTGAAGCACAGCAACCTGTCATTGTTAAAAGCTCAGATGTCTCAACCCCGCTCATGTATATCAGTCTTGATAGTACCCAAATGACCCCCCAGCAAATTACTGACTATGCTATCCGGGTTGTACAACCACAATTACAAACGGTTGATGGCGTGGCCAAGGCAGAAATATTGGGAGGAGCAACGTACTCAATGCGAATATTTCTTGATCCGATCAAAATGGCAGCTCTTGGCGTATCCCCCTCTGATGTTTCCAATGTTTTAGCACGCAACAACTTTCTCACAGCTGCTGGAGGGACAAAAGGAGAATATGTTGCTATCAATATGACAGCCAAAACGGATTTGAATAATGTGGAGGAATTCGAGCAGCTTATTGTGAGGTCGAGTAAGAATTCAATCATCCGTCTTCGAGATATCGCTAAGGTTGAATTGGGATCGCAAGATTACAATACGTCAGTTCGTTTTGACGGGAAAAAAGCTGTCTTTATTGCCATTACTCCTACACCCACGGCCAATCCGTTAACGGTAATCAGTAATGTGCGGAAAATCATGCCTTCTATCCAACATGAATTTCCTCCCTCCTTGAAGGGTACAATCGTCTATGACGCAACGGACTTTATTCGCGCTTCGATTAAGGAAGTTGTACAAACCATTATTGAAGCAGCATTAATTGTTGTTGTGGTCATTTTTTTATTTCTAGGTTCCATCCGATCAGTTGCGATCCCTGTGGTCACCATACCTTTATCTTTAATTGGGGTATGTACCTTTATGTTGTTCCTAGGCTATTCAATTAACTTATTAACTCTCCTCGCTTTCGTATTGGCCATTGGTTTGGTTGTGGACGATGCCATTGTCGTTGTTGAAAATGTTCATCGTCATATTGAGGAAGGTAAAACACCACTACAAGCCGCTCTGATCGGAGCGCGGGAAATTGCCACACCAGTTATCGCCATGACCATCACATTGGCAGCAGTTTATGCGCCCATTGGCTTTATGGGAGGACTAACTGGCGCTTTATTCAAGGAATTTGCTTTTACTCTTGCGAGCGCGGTCATCATTTCCGGTATCATTGCTCTTACACTCACACCGATGATGTGTTCTAAAATTCTAACCTCTGATACCAGTAGTGGACGATTTGTTCACTTCCTGGATAGAAAATTTGATGCCCTCAGAGATCGCTATCAACGAGCCTTGCATAGCTTACTCGATACGCGCTCTATTATATTAATCTTCGCTGCAGCTGTGTTATTGATGCTACCTTATTTGTACCTCCATACTCCAGAAGAAACAGCGCCTGAGGAGGACCAAGGATTCTTCTTCGTAGTAGGAACAGCTCCTCAGTACGCAACGATCAATTACATTGAAGCCTTCACCAAACCCTTTGATGAAATTTACAAGAGTTTTCCTGAAGCAGAACATTACTTTACTGTGAATATGAGTTCTCCTGTTTCTGGAATGGTATTAAAAGCATGGGACAAACGGGACAAAACGCAATTTCAACTAAAAGAACCATTGCAGCAAAAACTGGATGAAGTGACTGGATTAAAATCCTTTGCCGTAATACCCCCGCCTTTACCTGGAGGAGGTGAGGGTACACCCATTCAATTTGTGATCAAAACAACGAATGATTTTCAAACCCTGTTTGAAGTATCCAACCAGTTACTGGATAAAGCACAAAAAAGTGGCTTATTCATTTATTTGGACAATAGCCTTAAATTTAATCAGCCAGAAATGGAATTCCAAATCAATCGCTCTAAAGCTTCCGACCTTGGTTTAGACATGCAAGCAATAGGTAGTAGCTTAACCAGTGCCTTATCAGGAAATTATGTTAATTATTTTAATCTACAAGGGCGGAGCTATGAGGTTATTCCTCAGTTGGATAGAAGATATCGTCTAAGTCCCGATCAGCTAGGAAAAATTTATGTGCGTTCGACAGATGGTAAGATGGTGCCATTATCAACTGTCGTGACAGCGAAAGAGAAAGTCCAACCCAATGCCGTAACCCACTTTCAGCAACTAAATGCTGCTACGATTCAAGGAGTCATGATGCCTGGTGTTACCTTGGGACAAGGTTTGGCTTTCCTTAAAGATCAAGCTAAAGACGTCTTACCAAAAGGATTTACCTTTGATTATGGGGGGCAATCTAGACAATTCATTCAGGAGGGCAGCGCCCTTATTCTAGCTTTCTTTATGGCTATTATTGTTATTTTTTTAGTACTCTCCGCACAATATGAAAGCTTCAGAGATCCATTAATTATCCTTATCAGTGTGCCTATGTCTATCTGTGGCGCTCTGATTCCTTTAAATCTGGGTGCGGCAAGCATCAACATTTATACTCAGGTCGGATTAATTACTTTAATCGGCCTGATCAGCAAGCATGGGATTCTTATCGTTGATTTTGCCAACCAATTACAACGTGAAAAACAACTTGACCGCAGAGCAGCAGTAGAAGAGGCAGCAGGCATTCGTCTTCGCCCGATTTTGATGACCACCGCCGCCATGGTATTTGGGGTCATTCCTCTTTTAGTTGCCACCGGCGCCGGAGCAGTCAGTCGGTTTGACATTGGTTTGGTTATCGCTATGGGTTTATTGGTAGGTACTGGCTTTACTCTTTTTGTTGTACCTACAATGTATACATATCTTGCTGCGGATCATCGCCATGATTACGACAAAGAGAAGAAAGCATCTATGGAGGAGTCAACTTCTGATTTTCATCAATCACAACCGAAGACGCAACAGGTTATCTGATGACCATAGCTCAGGGTCACTGCCATTAAGTTGAGCGATTTCGAATCCCCGCGGCATCGACCGCGGGGTCCATCATGTCAGTATGGACATGGATACCGCGGTCAAGCCGCGGTAATTCGAGCAGAAAAAATCCTTAACTTAATGGGCAGTGAGATCAGGGTTCGATGATCCCTGCAGGATGTGTTAATATTCGCAACTTTTCATCTGTACAGGTTAGAACATGGAAAAGACTTATTCCCCGCAAGCCATTGAGCAAGCATGTTATGAAAAGTGGGAAAACCAAAATTACTTTTCGCCCCAGGGTGAAGGCAAAAGCTACTGCATCATGTTACCACCTCCTAACGTTACTGGTAGCTTGCACATGGGTCATGGCTTTCAGCATACGCTGATGGATACCCTTATTCGTTATCACCGCATGCGAGGGGAAAAAACACTTTGGCAACCAGGAACTGATCATGCAGGCATTTCTACACAGCTTGTGGTGGAGAGACAATTGGAAGCAGAGGGTCTTTCCCGCAGAGAAATGAGTCGCGACCAGTTCTTAGAAAGAGTTTGGCAATGGAGGGAGGAATCAGGTAATCAAATTACCAGCCAAATGCGTCGAATTGGGTCTTCCGTAGATTGGTCTAGAGAACGTTTTACCATGGATGAGGGCTTATCCGCCGCTGTACAGAAAGTATTTGTGCAGTTGTATGACGAAGGTTTAATTTATCGTGGTACGCGTTTAGTTAATTGGGACCCCAAATTAAGTACTGCTGTCTCCGATCTTGAAGTGATTTCTGAGGAGGAAGACGGCTTTTTATGGCACATTCGCTATCCTTTAGTGGATTCAAGTGACTCTATCATAATCGCCACCACCAGACCCGAAACCATGCTTGGTGATACAGCCGTTGCTGTGCACCCTCAAGATCCACGCTACCAGCATTTAATAGGGAAACAGATTCAATTGCCACTCTGCGATAGAGTCATACCCATTATTGCAGATGAATACGTTGAGAAGGATTTTGGTAGTGGTTGTGTTAAAATAACGCCGGCACATGACTTTAACGATCATGAAATCGGCAAGCGTCATAACCTGCCTTTAATCAATATCCTCACCAAAAAAGGAACAATTAATAAAAATGCACCCTTAGCTTATCAAGGCATGGATCGTTTTGTGGCTCGTGAACAAATCATTCAAGACTTAGAAGCCGCTGGGTTATTGATTAAAAGAGAACCTCATAAATTAAAAGTTCCACGAGGTGAGAAATCCGGAGTCATCATCGAACCTTTGCTTACCGATCAATGGTACGTCAAAATCAAACCTTTAGCTGAACCTGCAATTGAAGCTGTAAAAAAAGGTGAAATACGCTTTATCCCTGATAATTGGACGAGAACTTATTTTCAATGGATGGAAAACATCGAAGATTGGTGCATTAGCAGGCAGCTGTGGTGGGGACACCGCATCCCAGCCTGGTATGATAGTCAAGGCCATATTTATGTGGGTTACAGTGAAAATGATATCCGCTTTAAATATAAGCTTGATGATTCCATACCATTAAAGCAAGATGAAGATGTTCTTGACACCTGGTTTTCTTCTGCACTTTGGCCATTTTCAACATTAGGCTGGCCAGAGCGTACCCCGGAGTTTGAGCAATTCTATCCGACCTCTGTATTAGTCACTGGGTTTGACATTATTTTCTTTTGGGTCGCCCGCATGATTATGATGGGTCTAAAGTTTACTGGCAAAGTACCCTTTAAAGATGTCGTTATCACCGGACTGATTCGGGATAGCGAAGGACAAAAAATGTCTAAATCCAAAGGAAATGTGTTGGACCCAATAGACATTATTGATGGTATTGATCTTGAGCATCTCGTTGAGAAGAGAACATCGAACCTAATGTTAACCTCCGTGCGCAATAAAATTGCCAAAACAACACGGAAAGAGTTCCCAGAAGGGATAGCCGCCTTCGGCACTGATGCCTTGCGTTTTACTTTTTGCTCCTTAGCATCAACGGGCCGCAATGTTCGTTTTGATATGGGACGCGTTGAGGGCTACAGAAACTTTTGCAATAAACTTTGGAATGCATCACGTTATGTCTTGCTCAATACAGACGAAGAGCAAATCGATTTTGGTGATGGAGCATTCCAATACAGTCCTTCTGATCAATGGATTCTTTCACGTTTACAACGCACCATTGCGCAATGCCATCATTATTTCGAAACGTATCGTTTTGATTTATTAGCCAACACCCTTTACGAATTTGTTTGGCACGAGTACTGTGACTGGTATCTTGAATTATCTAAATCTGTACTTTATGACCCTCAGGCCTTGGGCTCAATGAGAAGGGGGACACGGCGCACATTGATTCATGTGCTCGATCAAATTTTAAAATTGCTGCACCCTATCATCCCTTTCATTACAGAAGAAATCTGGCAAAGGACAAGTAAGTTAACCAGCATAAATGGTGAAACCATTATGCTAAGCCCTTACCCTCAAGTGAATAAAGATTTCATCAATCCCGAAGTGGAAGAAGAAATCTCCTGGTTGAAAGCAGTCATTCAATCTATACGAACGATTCGCAGCGAAATGACCATTTCTCCAGCTAAGCTTATTCCCTTGTATATAAAGAATGCCACACCTGCAATTCAAGAAAGAGTTGAAAAATATCGCCCTACTCTTTTGTCGTTAAGTAAGTTAACTCATATTCACTGCATGGAAGAAAATGAGCCTACTCCCGTATCTGCCTCTGCTGTTGTTGGTGACTTGGAATTGCTTATCCCTATGGCGGGGCTTATCGATAAAGATGCAGAAATTACACGGCTTACCAAAGAAATAGCAAAGCTGGATAAGGACATTTCACTTGCTGAAAACAAGCTTAGTAATCCTAACTTTACTGATAGAGCGCCCGCTGACATTATTGCTAAAGAACAAGAAAAACTCGCACAGGCAAGAGCCAGCAAAGATAAATTGCTTGAGCATAAAAAAACAGTTGAGTCGCTGTAGGTTGGGTCATTTTGACCTGAGTGATCGTCACCTTTTTTTATACAGTTCATAAATTGCTCCCTATCTTTCGAGAACTTATTTCAAGGATAGGGATTTTGTTATTTTTTATAGCTTGGCACCCACCCTAAAAACACAAAAGATAACACTCTCTTATGCTTATAACTATTTGCTTGAAACTATCTATGCATCCCCATTCTCTCAATCCAGTGCCCTACGTAAAAGGCTATTAAAGTCGCTAAGGCAACAAGCAGCAACCAAGCAGAAAGCCTTTCAGGGGTATGACAGACATTCTCTTTTAGCCCAAATCCAAATTGAGGGCTTTTGGTGTCTCTGAAGTTTTCTTCAATGGTCATGCGCTGCTTATATATTTGAATAATTTTTCCAGGTTTATCCTGCCTGTTTAATGAGGATACCAATATCCAAGGCTCTCGATATCCCTTAGACGCTTTTATTGCCACTTGGTCGCGTTTTATCCTTCCGTATTTCTTTCGTCCTTTAAGTATATGTTTATAGCTATAACAGTGCGCTTTTATGGGGTTTGTTTTGGCCACAAGAAGCTCATCAATCGTTTGATAAGTATAGGCAGAAGCCTTAGTGCCAGGGGGAAACATATGTCCTGCGGTTAAGATATAACCATGTCCTTCGTAATTGCCAATCCAAGCCCCGGAACCAGATGAGGAATCATTTTGAAGGAAGATTAGTGACGAAAACTGTGGTGACAATGCCGCTGAGGAGGCGTTTACGTCGTCTCGAAGCCAGTCCTGAGGCTCTCGAAGGCTCCTGCATCAAGGCTTCGAGACGGTGCTTCGCACCTCCTCAGCCCGAACGGGAATACATATTATCGCTTAACTTAACGCCATTGCCTTCAGTATATGCTTCCATCAAGATCTGTCAAAATGAGGCGGCCACGGTCTACAGTGAACTAATTTTTGACAGGTACGATCTCAAACGAGGGGGCACGGAAGGAGGGCTCCTACCCCGAGGCGAGGAGTTCTCTTTGAGGAACGATTAAAAAGAAGCTTTTTACCTGTCAAAATTGGTGTATCACTGTACTACGCTCAGTATAACAGCTCATTTGGTAAATACGAGCGCTGTAACTCCAATAACCTTCGATGAGCAACAAACTGGCCTTTGAAACGTTGACTTCCCTGTTCCCGCATTGTTACTGCAGGACCATTTATATAATTGTAATAACTTTGATAGTCTTTAAGATAATAGGCTATGGTGATTTTTCTAACGTCGGCTTGCTCGTCATTAGTGTCAAAAAGTAAATCTGCTTTGAGAAAACCATCAAAAGTCAACAGTTCTTTGATATGGGGTTGCAACCACCGTATGTAATCCTCAAAAATGGGTCTATTTACTTCTAGATTCACTTCGTAGATTAACATAAAGACTCCTTTCAACGACTACCACTGACACGCCTCCCAATCCAGACGGCAAGCAATACCGTTGATAATACGCCTAACATAATCCCATAACGAGACCAACCAGCTCCGACTAACGTTAACGCATCTGGAGTATGTAAGATAGAAAAGGGGATAGCTAGCAATACATCCACAATCGCAGAACCTGCTACCAATCCACAAGCAATTAAAACACCTCTTTGTCGGCGTTGACGTTTTTCATCAGCATCCAATGACTGTTTGTTTAAACGCGATTGTACCAACATCGCAATCATTCCTCCCAAAAATAAAGGAAAGGAGGAGGCAAGGGGTAAATACATGCCGATAGCTACCCCTAATATAGAAAGCCGGATCACCCGCTCCAACTTGAAGAAATAGTTTACAAGGATAATCACCAGAATAACTGCTGCCCCAATAAACATCATTGTCCACGGCAGAGTATTACGAAACACCGCTTCCGTGATTGCAGCCATGAGTGCTGCAGTAGGAGCCGGCAAAGATTGACTGGGATCCATGCCTTCATGAGGCATGACCCCTGCTATTCCATAAACATCGAATAGCAACTGCATAACTGGTGGGATGACTAATGAGGAAATAACTACACCTAGCAAAAGCATGACTTGCTGTCTCCAGGGTGTAGCACCGACTAACTGCCCTACTTTCAAATCCTGAGTATTATCATTAGCAATCGCTGCAATACCAGTAACAACGGAACCAATAATGATGGTAATTGCCTCTGCCGCTCGAATTTGATCATGGGTTAATGATAGTGGGAAAATATGATTCATAACAGTAAGCAATATCCAAGCTGCGAATAGCATTCCAGCAATAACTACTGAACTACCTGGGCTTGCAGTCACTCCCACCATTCCGGAAAAATAACCGGTGATCACTGAGAATAAAAAACCAATAATTAGGACATAGAGAACAGCACCAAACACAAAACTAGGACCAAAGTCACCATCAAGACCTACATCCTCTAAGGGGAAGATAAATTGGAAAAATAAAAACAATACCGACGCCATTATCAATACACCAATCAGGATGAAAGGCAGGGGTATATCTCTGTCAGTACGTGGTAATTGCGCCTCCGTGCGACCTTTCGCCATAAAAGCACGAAAGGAAACACTCATACTCTTTAATAAAGGTCTGACTAATTTTAAGAAAGTCCAGGTTCCTGCAAAGAGCATGGCTCCTATACCCAAATAACGCATTTCGCTATTCCATAATAGAACAGCTGCTTTATCAGCAGGATATTGGCCAACAAATTGCGGGTAAAATTGACTAACAATGGGCATAGCAATAAACCAGGAAATGATTGCCCCTAGAAAGATACTGATAGCCATTTCATGGCCCACTAAATAACCAGCACCTATCATGGTTGCTGAGAATCCCACTCCAAAACCAATTAAAGAACGTTTGACAGCAAACCAATAACTCCAACTATCAGCAACCACTTTAAAACCAGATTGTAAGAGTTCAAGAAGTCCTCCAACTGCGCCTCCAATAAAAATATCTCGAATACCTGCCTTTTCAGCAGACGATTTCAAGACCTCAGCAATTGCGCGCCCCTCGGGAAATTTTAAGACAGGTTCATTGACCAAAACTCGCCGCAAAGGAATAGAAAATAGCACACCAAGAATGCCGCCAATTGCCGCAATAAAAAAATTGGTTATGTAATCAAAACCATTCCAGTATTGAATAATGATGAGTGCCGGAATAGTATAAACAATACCTCCTGCTACCGCCTCACCCGCTGAGGCAGCTGTTTGTACGGCATTATTCTCAAGAATAGTGGCATTTTTAAAGAAACGTAAAATACCCATCGAGATGATGGCCGCCGGAATGGACGCCGAGGTCAAGATACCCAATTTCAACGCTAAATAGGCATTAGACAATGCTAATATTACCGTGAGAATAACGGCTAAAATCACGCTACGAAATGTTAACTCAGCAATTTTTTTATCCGCTGCAATAAACGGGACAGCATTATTCATTGACTACCCCATACAGCTTTAACTATTTCCGGACGTAATAAATTCTTTAGTTTAGATTTAGCGATCATTACCGTTTGTGGACCATAAACGTAGGCGGCAACCTGATACGTATCAAACACGATCGCCAGTCCATCAGCCGTAAAGTACCAATTACGATAATTTTCTGCGGTTGGGTTTGTGCCTGTGGTTAGCCAATTTTCATCAGAAATTTTCTTCTCTTGCAAAGCGGCCTTGCTAAGTTTGGCGATTGTGAGCAAATACTCGCTATTGGGTTTGAACAATTCCGTCAGAGTTATTTCCTTTCCATGAATAAAATTAAAGGACTTGACTGTATTATTGGGATGAGCAGCGCCGCGATTGTAGACAGAAATCGTAAACAGTAAGCTTATGGCATTCTTGTTTTGAAACTCCGTTTTATAGTCCACATACAAGCTATTTTTTCCGGGAGCGTCGGGGACATCCTTTGCATCTGGATTGGCATCTGCTTTTTGTGTTTCATCGATGAATGCTTTTACAGTTTTATCGATATTTTTGTCTGCAAAACCTTGTGGGTATTTAAGATCCAAATCAAAGGTAGCTGTTTCTTTTTTTACAACCACCGTCTTAGGTGTATTCGCCAAGGCAGGATGAACAAGGCAAACACTCATTAAAACTATCGCCAAAATATATTTTTGCATTATTTTTGCTCCTACCATTAAACACTCAGCCAATTACCAGCAATCATCGTTGTATGCGGTAATGGGTAACCAAAATGATAACAAAGCGAAGCGCTATCACTTACTGACCAACAAACTAAATCGGCATATTTCCCTACGGCTATTTCCCCGACCTCTTTCTCCAGCCCAAGCGCTTTGGCTGCCTGATAACTTACACCAGCTAATGCCTCATCCACCGTAAGTCCAAAAAATTGACAAGCCATATTCAACATCAATGGTAATGATGTCGTTGGTGATGAACCTGGATTTGAATCTGTTGCTATCGCCATGCCTACACCCATTTGCCGCAAAGCATCGACAGGAGGTTTGCGGTTTTCGCGTAAAAAATAATAAGCACCAGGTAAAAGAACAGCAATAGTACCACTACGCGCCATAGCAGCAACCCCAGCAGAATCTAGATGTTCCAGATGGTCACAAGATAAAGCCTCTAATTTTGCGGCTAATTCTGTTGCTCCAAGATTAGATAATTGCTCTGCATGACAATGAATTGGCAAAGAAAAATCTCTTGCTCTTATGAACAACTTCTCAGTTTGTGCCAAAGTAAAACCAATTGATTCACAAAAAACATCGATAGCATCAGCTAGCCCTTCTGCGGCGATCGCAGGTATCATCTCGTAGCATAAAAAATCCACGTAAGCTTGTGCATTGTTCTGAAACTCT
Source organism: Legionella lansingensis (assembly GCF_900187355.1). Taxonomy (NCBI): domain Bacteria; kingdom Pseudomonadati; phylum Pseudomonadota; class Gammaproteobacteria; order Legionellales; family Legionellaceae; genus Legionella; species Legionella lansingensis. The sequence goes on from NZ_LT906451.1 coordinate 2,282,574, forward strand.
GGAGGAACAGCATGAGCACCTAGGAAAGTCGTTTTCACACGCAAGCCACTTAAAGCACCCAACTTTCTTGCGACTTTAAGCATTTTAATTTCAGTGTCTAAATCCAGCCCGTAGCCAGATTTAATTTCCACCGTGGTAACACCTTCAGTCCGCATGGCCAAAATCCTTGGGAGGGATTGCTCTAATAAATCATCTTCAGAAGCCGCGCGAGTTTCTCTAACCGTAGATAAAATACCACCGCCCGCACGAGCAATTTCTGTATACGTTTTACCTTCGAGACGCTGTTTAAATTCATCTGCACGATTGCCAGCATAAACCAAATGTGTATGACAATCGATAAACCCGGGAGTCACTAATTGACCGTCGCACTCATGGATAGCCGTTGCCTTACGCTTAAAATCGTGATCAAGCTCATCCATAAGGCCGCACCAGATTATTAAACCATCAGTAATTGCAATTGCTTGGTTCCGCAATTGATGCCCATGGGCATCAATGGTTGTGGCATTTAGCAAGAGATGATCACAATCAGTCATTTATTCCTCCAACTCAGGCACCTCATGAGGAGCCACAAGCCAAGATGAATGATGACTTTTATCATAAATATCCCATTCCTGAGATATAAATTGCTCTTTGCTTACATCTAAAAGTAACCAACACAAAAAAAGAGCTACGGTTTCTGGTGATAATAGACGTCTATCCTCTTTCAAAACCTGGAAAAAATGGCGCTTTTCTTCATCCATAAATCTTGCATGACGAATAATTGCTTGCATATCTGTATCAATGATGCCCGGCATAACACTTGTAAAAGCAGTGCTGCGGCTTTCCAGCTGCCAACAACGAGTCAACATAGATAAAGCAGCTTTGGAGACACAATAAGCCGCCCATCCGGTAACAGGAAAATAGGCAGCCCCTGAACCAATATGCAAAACACGACCGTGCTTTAATTTATCTAATAAAATTTGCGTTAAAAATAAGGGACCATCAAGATTGGTTGCCATAGTATGATGCCAGGATAATTCATCAACAGCTGCAATAGGAACAATGGGTTCAATCGTACCTGCATTATGAATTAATCCTGCTAGAGAAATAATGTATTTAAGTTGGGTGGCAATCGTTTGTCTTCCTTCATGAGTAGAGACATCTGCACAAAGAAAAGAAATTAAAGGTGAAAAGTCTGCTGTTTCAGCCAGAGTATTTTCATGTCGCCCGACAATCAAGACTTTGTTTCCTCGTGATGCCAAAGCTTGAGCCAATGCCCGACCAATCCCCGTCCCACCACCAGTGACTACAAACACCGCTATTCTCCTAGAATTAATATATAAAAACGTTCTTTTCCCTAGCTTTGAACACCACGATAATGATCAGACCTGAAGCAATTGAGATATTTCAAGCTCTATCAGTCACCAAAATAATAAATGTGCCGATAATAGCAGACATTCTTGGGAATTGGCATAAATTTAGATAAAGAAAGGTATATGATGAAAGCAAGTAAAGGCTCTTCCTACTGTTTTTTTAAATCTTTATTTTATAAACTTGCTTGCTATGAAAATTATCGCCGCTCTTAGCCAGAGTACCTCACGAGGAGGATCCTCATGTTAGCCAATATTTTACAATACGAGCCTACAGATTCTTCCCTGTGGCAAGGCCGTAAAGATAGTTTGCCTAAAGAGCGTTTCTTTCAACGCGTCAATTTTCTCGATCTTCGAACCCAATCCCTCCAAAAGAGTGCCAAAGATATCGTTATTCTTGGGTTTTGTAGCGATGAAGGAATAAGACGAAATGAAGGACGTCTAGGAGCCAAAGCCGGTCCATTTAAGCTACGCGAGCAATTAGCTAAACTTCCTTGCCATTCCAATAAAAACCTCATTGATGTAGGGAACATCATATGTGATGATCACCTGGAATCTGCGCAAGAGCAATTCGCAAATCTCATTCATTATGTTCAGGAACAAGGGCATAAAACCATCGCCTTTGGTGGTGGACATGAAATTGCCTGGGGCCATTTTTTGGGCCTGCAGTCCTGTTACCCAAAGTTAGCTATCATTAATTTTGATGCCCATTTTGATTTGCGTCCGTTAAAGGAAAATGAAGCTACTTCAGGAACACCCTTCCGCCAAATTGCACAACATTGTGAGCAGAATTATTCTTCTTTTGATTATTGCTGCCTGGGCATACAAACGTTAGGTAATACACGCAGCCTCTTTGCTACAGCAGCTGAATTAAAGGTTACCTATTTGACGGCTGAACAAATAAATAGAGAAAACCTAGCTTGGCAAATTGCTTTTCTGGATGATTTTTTATCAGATCATGATTACATCTATTTAACAATTTGTCTTGATGTCTTTGCCGAGTGTTTTGCACCTGGTGTTAGTGCACCTCAAGCTTTAGGGTTAACACCTTGGCAAGCACTACCCCTGTTGAAATATATCTTACAAACTGGCAAAGTTGTAAGTTTTGATGTGGCTGAGCTTTCACCCCCACTGGATCAAGAACAGAAAACTGCACGTCTAGCGGCTAATCTAGTGGCAGAATTATTGAATTACTACTAATGCAAGGAGTGTCTCAAATGAACAAATCCATGCTGTACGCGGGATTAATTGGTATTTTATGTACAAGCACGTATGCGGAAGATAAAAAGACGCCTGAGACAAATCTAACGCAAACAGTAGCAGGCTCAACCATAGAATATGGCTCTTCTGATAAAGAGAACAATTTACTTAAACCTAAGCAAGTACTGGCCTCGCAGGGCGTTACTCCTCCTGACCCCACAGGACCCAAAGTACCTGATCCACAAGGACCACAAGTTCCAACGCCACAAGGTCCAGATTTACCTAACACTCAAAGCACACAACCTGTGACCATACCACAAACACAACAAGGCACTACCACAACACAGGGAACAACGGTACCCGCTTCTCAAAATGTCAGCCCTAAAGGTACGCAGACACCAGCACAACAAGGAGTCACCACACCGACAGCGCCTCCGAGCACAGCCCCAACGGTGCAAAGCACTATGACAATTGAACAAGTTAATGTGCCAAAAATTGATTGCAATTATCGCATACCCGCTGAAACAACTACAGTTGACCAATCTCTAGTACTTAGATGGGCCACAAAAGCCGCCGTACAGTCTTTTGATTTCGATTACAACACCATAGACACACAGCTTTCTAAATTGAAAGCTTGTTACACAGATTTAGGCTGGCAAGGTTTTAACGATGCTTTACAAAAATCAGGGAACCTAAACGCCATTAAAACGCAAAAATTAATAGTAAGCAGCATGCTCAGTGGTCCAATGCAAATCACACAAATTAAGGACAATCAATGGAAAGTAAATATTCCTCTGCAAGTTGTATATCAAAATGACAAAGAGAAATTAACACAAGCACTTATGGTTCACTTAGTCATTGGCCGCAAAGTTTCTGGAGATTTAGGTATTACACAGATAATAGCAATGCCACGTAAAGTCCTAAAGCCATCCGTTCCCCCGGTCCCGACTACCCATTCGACAACGACTAGCTCTCCGACCACTACGACGACCACAACGACAACAACGACACAACCTTAATTTATAAATGCAGGTCTCGGCTTTGAGTGCCTGCATCACCCTTTAGAAGATACGGTCTCAAAGCCTGTTCACTCCAAGGAACAGTTTGAATTTGTAAACTAGTATTTAACATGGACCATGCGAGTTTAGGTGAATCTTTGCTCAAATTCTCCGTATCGTCTAAATCCTTGGCTTGCTTCTTATTGATAATCACAACCTCTCCTCGCTGCTTCTTCCCTTTAAAAGGCATATAAGGAACGGCAAATTTTTGCTGTTTGACGAGAATATCTAAGCTTGCCGTTGCCACTTCGGCAAAATTTAAAAAGAACAACAAGCAGAAGCTTAAGAGAAGTTGCATAGTAAATACCGGTTCGTTTGGGGTTTGGTACACTAAGCAAATTTCCTGCCTGCTTCCAAAGAAGTTGTCATCGAGCTTACATGCAGATCGCTGTATGGATACCGCGCATAAAGCGCGGTACGTAGTGGTTCAATTTTCGTGGGGATCTTTCAACTCAGGATGACAACTTCCTTTCCTGGGGTCGACCAGCAAGTTACCTGGTAAACTCTAAGCCTTTATCATCTAAAAATATTCTTGCACGCTCAGCCATAATTTGGTGAGCTGGAGCGGTGGGATGAACAGGATCAAAGAACAAAAATCCTTCGCAAGCATCTCCCTTCAACCTTTTGGCTTTAATATTAGTCGCCATGCGCAGAATAGCTCGTTTAGAAGGCTTTTCCACCATGGCGTCATAACAAGTATCGGTAATATTATTAAAACCGAATTTTTCAGGAGAAACGATCAAATCATTTAAGGTCTCTTTAACATCAAAGTAAAGCCATTCCACGTCAGGATAAGTCTCCCGCAGTGTCTGAATGCTGGTTGATAATAATTCATTGTGACGTTCAGTAAAATTAGATAATTTTTCTTGAATATTAAAAGCATACGCGATAGGTGTCTGGCCTAAATCAGGTAAATTGACAACTAGAATGTGTTTTGCTCCTGCATTTGCCAAACGCTGTAGCCCATGGGTAATACCTAAATTCACCGTGCTCACAACCTTTTCAGTGTCGTCTGGAACACCCAAATAATTATTTGCCCCTATCCACACAATAAACAAGCTGTCTTCATCCGCTTTGTCTTCATGGGCTAAAAAATAAGTATCGATTTCTTTTTTTAATGTAAACAAAACATCCTCATCATCAGGATCTTCTGAGATCCCCGCTCCGCCAAATGCATAATCCAATAAATGTTCTTTGGCTGCTAATGGAAAATAAAACTCAGCCAAACGTTCCACCCAAACCGGGCCATTGGTAAACCGTCCCTGATGATATGGAGGAGACTGCGGTAATTTTTGATCCATATGCGCATAAAGATTGCCGTTATCAGATAAGCTATCCCCAAACACAACGATGTTATTTAATGGTTTTGCAGCTACCAACCCACTAAAAAGCAGGATAAACCAGGTAAGTAAGAGCTTCATCTGTCACCCTAATTAATTGATTTTGCAAAAAATTTTGTGATTATATACTGAAAAATTCTTAGAATCAATTTTTTCTACAGACCGCTCTTAAGAAAGGCATTAGACCCTCTTTCCAAACTCGCTGAGGAGAGTGAAGTGCGAGGAGACGCGGAGCGGAGAACCGGAGTGTACACGCCAGTACATGAGGATTCGAGCACCGCATCGACGAAGCAATTCGCCTCCTCAGTAGAGTTTGGAAAGAGGTCTATTCTATAGTGATCTCACTTAAGTCTTCTTTTTTCTAGTAAGGCAGTTTATCCTATTCAGGTATACGGATTGATCACTAACAAGGATTTGTTACTGTATGTCTCAAAAACAATTTACGCTCGCATTTCTCCAAAATGTATTGACTCTTCTTAATGATGAGAATCAGTTGTGTAAAGTTTCTTCATATTTTCAGCAAGAAGACCCTAATATCAATCGTTATTTGTGTCGAGATTCTTTCGGTTTACATGGTTGGAATGATGAGAATGCAGGAAAATTTAGTGCTGTAATTGCCGAAGCGCTTCGACAAACAACCACTGCTTTTTTCACTAAGGATGATGAGCAACTCAAATTAATTCAACGATATAGTGATAACATTAAAACCAATTTGGTACCCAAGTTAACAGCCAACGTGGATACAAATAATCCAATGATCGCTGTAAAACTGAACGTTGAAAAAAAATTGCTGCAGTTGACCGCAGATAAAAGCTATTTCAATAACCCATATGTTTTGTTTGGTGGATTAGCGGCCACCGCTATTGTGGCAACCGTAGCTTGGTCTTTAACGCCCAAGTAAGATGATTAGTGGGGGGCCCTATTGACATATCAACAGAACCTCAGACCCACTAAGTGACCCTCAAGCCACACCCAGTGAAGTAAGTTTCAATTGTCGACCACAAACCCATGCTTTATTTAAATCCCGAAAGACCTCTTTTGACATCCCTTGCGGTAGCCTAACTGTAGAATGATCCTCATGAATCTTAAGTCCAGTAATAAAACGACTCTCCAAACCGGCTTCATTAGCTATAGCACCTACGATATTCCCGGGTTTAACGCCATGGATGCGTCCCACATCAATGCGGAATAATTCTTGAGGATAGTTGTCGCGAAAAGACTTTTTACTTTTTTCACTGCGACTCATACGAGTAGATTTGGATTCCCTATCTTCAAAACGCGCTTCTCTAGGAGTATGTGGCGCCTTGGGCAAATCACGTTTCCAAGGCTTATCTTGATTGACTATAAGCGCGAGAGCTGCGGCTATCTCAATGGCTGAAACCTGATTCTCTTTAAGAAAATCTTCAATAATCTGTTGATAAGCTGGCAAATGTTCATGTTGCAAGCGTGCACTAATGTTTGCCATAAAACGCTGCTGTCTTGCGATTTGAATCATATGGTCGTTGGGCACCCCAATCTTTTCAATACGTTGGCGTGTGTGGCGTTCAATGGTATTGAGAACACGACCTTCTTTAGGAGTGATGAAGAGAACAGTAACCCCGCTACGGCCAGCACGGCCCGTTCTGCCTATGCGATGCACATACGTTTCACAATCATGCGGAACGTCATAATTAATCACATGAGTGACCCGTTCAACATCTAAACCACGCGCTGCTACATCCGTCGCAACTAAAATATCAATAGTCCCTTGTCTAAACTGAGCTACGATTTTTTCCCGTAAGGCTTGAGTAATATCACCATGGATGGCCATGGCTCGATGGCCCTGTTGCTGCAACAGTTCAGCAACTCCTTCGGTACTGCTTTTGGTTCGCACAAATACAATAACGCCTTGATGATCCTCAACTGCCAATATCCTTAACAAAGCATCAGGTTTTTGCGCAACAGAGGCAAAAAGAAAACGTTGCTCAATTGCTTTAACCGTGGCTGTCTCTGCTCGGATTTCGACAGAGGCTGGGTTATTTAAGTAGCTTCGAGCAATATTACGAATGCGAGGAGGCATTGTTGCTGAAAATAAAGCTATTTGCTTTGCTGCTGGTAATTTAGCAAGAATGGTCTCTACATCTTCAATAAAGCCCATACGTAGCATTTCATCGGCTTCATCAAGAACAAATGTGGTTAAACTTCCTAGTTGTAACGTACCGCGATCGATATGATCAAGAATACGACCCGGTGTACCCACAACCACTTGCGCACCTTCACGTAACTGCTTTAGCTGGCGACGATAGTCTTGACCACCACAAAGCACTGAGACCGTTACTGTCTGATGAGCGCTCAACAATTCGAATTGTTCAGCAACCTGGATAGCTAATTCACGGGTAGGAGCTAATATCAAAGCTTGCGTGGCCTGAGATTTTGGTATCAAGCGTTGTAAAATAGGCAAAGCAAAGGCTGCCGTTTTGCCTGTACCGGTTTGAGCTTGAGCAATAACATCCCGACCTTGCAATAATAAAGGAATGGTCTGCGCCTGCACTGGCGATGGTGTTTTAAACTTCATGTCCTCAAGCGCTTTTAATAACGCTTCCGATAAATTAAGGGCAGAGAAGTTTAGTAATTCTTGTGTCATAAAAAATCCAATAAAAAATCGTAAAATCCCAATGGGTTAACTAATGTAAAAATTGCGCAGTATAATAACAAAATAAGCAGGATGTTGCACGGATTATATTTTTCTGTGATTTTGTAAACGGTTGTGAGATAAAAAAACAAATCAAGAATGCATATCAACGACTCATGGCTCATTATACTCCCAGTTGACTTATTATTCAATATATTGTACTAAATATAATCAGCATGATCCTATATAATCAGCATTAGTTTTTCATCCAATAACTCAAAACATGCAGGCAAATGTCCAACCAGCTCGCCATCAGCTTCAATAGCCAATTGACCAGCGTTTATGGCTTCGACGAAGATTTTTTTGGCCTGCACGTAATGCACTTGCTTTTCAAGTAAATGCTTTCCTGAATATATTTTAACTAACTTCCTCATAGCAGCAAAGCAAGATAATCTGTGGAAAACAACGACATCAAATAAATTGTCATCAATTCTTGCCATAGGAGCTACATGCATTCGGCCTCCAAAATATTGACCATTGCAGACAGCCATAAGACATATCTCTGTAGTAAACGCCGGGTTCTCGTCAAATTGAATGCGAACAGCAGCATGGCTATACGTCATCAGTCCAAGCAAAGCATTCACAAAATAATTAACACTCCCACCAAGTTTTTTTATCCATTTGCTATTTGCTGATTTCTCAACAACATGAGTAGACAAACCACAACTAGCGATATTGATGAAATAACGCACGCTTTGATTAGCAAAAGTAATTTTGCCAATATTCGTTTGCGTTCCATGATGATGACTCAAGCGATCTAAAAATTCGGTTACTCTTTGACGGGGAAACTGGCTTGCGAAATCGCCGCCGCAACCTGAATTAAAGTAAGCATAGACAGTATGAGGATTAATAAGCTCGTCATTAACATAAAGACCATTAAGCGCATGACTCAACGTACCATCGCCACCAACAATTAGAAAATAATCAGGATTTCCCTGGAGTAAATTGGTCGTGAGTTGAGCAATATCATCAACTTGATTAGACATCCGATAGTCTATCCGATCAAACAAAGCACGCAAGCCAGGCAACAAAACGTTCCAAGCCTTTTTGCCCCGACCACCTCCTGAGATAGGATTGATGATGACGGCAACAGAGCTCATAAAATAGCAGCTAACCGGCAAGCCTGATTGATGGCATGGCGAGCATCCAATTCCAAGGCTTTAAAAGCCCCACCAATTAGATGAACAGAATGGCCTGCTTGTTTTAGAGGCTCATAGAGCTCTCGCAATTCTGTCTGGCCTGCACAAATGATAACTGAGTCCACATCGAGCACTTCTTTATTCTCCTTGACAACAATATGCAATCCCCGATCATCAATACGTTCATATTGCACCCCTGAAATCATTTTCACCTGCCTATGTTTCAAACTTAAGCGATGAATCCATCCTGTGGTTTTGCCAAGATTTTTGCCATGTTTCTCTTTTTTACGCTGCAATAAATAAACCAATCGGGGACTTTGCAGCGTTTGAGCCTGTTTCACCCCACCTCGGTGCTGCATACTTAGATCGATGCCCCACTCGTCATAAAATTGCTGAACATGACCATTCGATTTATGGGTTAGCCATTCAGCAACATCAAAGCCGATCCCTCCTGCACCAATTATCGCAACCCTCTCGCCAGGTGTTTTTCGCTTTCGAATCAAATCCACATAGCTGATAACTTTTTCGTGATTAATTCCTTCAATTTGAGGTATGCGTGGACGAATACCTGTGGCAAGAACAATCTCATCATAGTCTTGTAGCATGTCTGAAGTAGCTGTTGTATTTAAACGTATATTGACTTGAAAATTGTTTAATTGGTGCGTGAAATAATTAATGGTATGTTGAAATTCTTCCTTTCCTGGAATATTTTTGGCCAGATTGAATTGTCCCCCTAATTGTTCACCTTTTTCAAATAAAGTGACCTTATGTCCTCGTTCAGCAGCCACACTGGCAAAAGCTAAACCAGCAGGACCTGCTCCCACAACAGCAATTCTCTTGGGACAATCAACGGTTTCATAAATCAATTCCGTTTCATTGCATGCCCGAGGATTAACAAGACAAGAAGCTGTTTTATTGACAAAGACTCGATCAAGACAGGCTTGATTGCAAGCAATGCATACATTGATGGCTTTGGTGTCTCCCATTTTTGCTTTTTTGGCGAACAAGGGATCGGCTAAAAACGGCCTCGCCATGGATACCATGTCTGCTACATTCTCTTCGAGCAAAGCATTAGCAAGTTCCGGTGTATTGATACGATTGGAGGTGATGATAGGAATAGTAATTTCCGGTTTAAGTCGTTTTGTAATCTGAGTAAAGGCAGCTGCGGGCACCATGGTGGCAATGGTTGGGATACGAGCCTCATGCCAACCAATGCCTGTATTAATTAAGGTTGCACCTGCATTTTCAATCGCTTTGGCCAATTGAACGACTTCTTCCCAACTACTACCCTCATGGATTAAATCAAGCATGGATAGTCGATATATGATAATAAAATGGTCACCAACGGCTTCGCGGATACCGCGAACCACTTCAACGGGAAAGCGCATGCGATTTGCAAAGCTACCACCCCATTCATCATTACGTTGATTGGTATGAGCAACGATAAATTGATTAATAAGGTAACCTTCACTTCCCATAATTTCTACACCATCGTAGCCCGCTTTTTGTGCAAGAGAAGCACAACGAGCAAAATGCTTGATCGTTTTTACTATCCGCGTCTTGCTCATTTTCCATGGTGTAAAAGGACTAATCGGTGATTTCAAAGCACTAGGTGCCACAACAAAAGGATGATAGCCATAACGCCCCGCATGCAAGATTTGTAGTGCAATTTTTCCACCCACATCATGAACAGTATCAGTAACTAGTTCGTGACGTTGTTGCTCTTTCGCTGAAGTCAGCTTCGCTGCAAAAGGAGCGAGGCGACCGGAACGATTAGGAGCAAAACCTCCGGTCACAATTAAACCTGCGCCTCCCAACGCTCGCTCTTTATAAAAAGTCGCCAAACGCAAAAGATTTTCTTTATCTTCTTCCAATCCAGTATGCATCGATCCCATCAGCAGACGGTTTTTAAGCTGGGTAAAACCTAAGTCTAGAGGCTGGAATAAAGCCTTAAAGGGGGCATTATTAACTCTCAATTCCATTGAATACTCACAAAATGACTAGCAAAAATTAAAGTATAATGCTTTTTTACAAGATTATCATAGGTAGAAAAAAGTAGGTTGAATTCCTCTTGGTCTGAGCCAACCCCCTTCGGGCTGAGGAGGCGTTTACGCCGTCTCGAAGCACCTCTCAACAAAGGCTTCGAGACGGCGTAAACGCCTCCTCAGCCCGAACGGATCGGTGTAAATTCCTTAAATTAACGCCATTGGATCCGAGACCAAGGGACTCAACCTTTTAAATTGGACTTTAATAAATCGTCCTAACGTTGCTCAGTACAAAGTAACCTTCTTAAATAGTCGCTGTCACGAAATTAAATTTTACACACTTATCGTCACCCTCCGCGAAAGCGGGGAGTCCAGAAGAGCCTTGCCAATACTGGATCCCCCGCTTTCGCGGAGGATGACGTCATTACAAAGAAGGTGTATTTCAGTCATTTCGCGACAACGACTAAATAATTCTTCGATTAAATTTAATGCAAGCTGATATTTTTTTAAAACCAAATAATATAGAATCTCTTTCCTCTTTATCATTGAGTTTTAAATCATGAGCAAATGGCAGTTAGCATTAGCAGCAAACGAATAGAGGGTTACGAAAAAGGATTGTGACCATGGTTATTATTTATTATCATCTTGCGAAGGTTTATTGAAGAGCGCTGGATACCGTGGTCAAGCCACGGTAATTCGTTTTTTTGATTTGCCAAACTAAAACTTGAAGCTCGATATTATAAAACAATACTCAACATTCAGCATGGAGCATTATGAATAAATTAGTCACCCTGCTTCTTTTATGTCTTCTCAGTGTACATAGCTATGCAGCGCAAATCACCGTGATCATTTATTCAACCGATGGCAAGAAAAAAGAACTTGGCAAAGTGACTTTTAATGACAGTGAATACGGTTTATTGATCCTGCCCGCTCTGTCTTCCTTACCGCCCGGATTACATGGTTTTCACTTGCACCAACACCCGGATTGTGGGGATAAAGGCATGCACGCTGGTGGGCATTACGATCCAGGCCATACCAATAGTCACCAAGGTCCTTATGGCAAAGGTCATCTAGGGGATCTGCCTGTTTTATATGTCGATGCTAACGGTAATGCTAATGTCCCCATGCTTGCTCCACGGCTTAAAACAAACGATCTGAGTGGTCTAGCTGTCATGGTTCATGCAGGTGGAGATAACTATAGCGATACACCGCCACTAGGCGGTGGCGGCGATAGGATTGCCTGTGGTGTCATTAAAGAAAAAAGCTGAGTTGAAATGCTAACCGATTGTAGGTTGGGCCAAGGCCCATAGCCGTCAGGCTAAGAGTTTAAAAGCACTCTCCTTCGCAGAAGTCAAAGGTCAAAAGAGGTTTCTTTTTTGAATCTTTGATAGCAAAGAGGGAGAGATTTTCATAGAAATCATTCAAGAAATGCTTTAATCGATAAGGAGACATGAGGGCGATAATCAATCCAGTAGCCTTGGAACTTAGTTGGTGACAGGCTTTATAAAAAGAAAGTTGTTTGCCTTCTATGTTGCGCATGGGATTGCATAGCAAAAACAAAAGCATCATTGCAATAAACTTACCATAGGTTTCAATAATCACTCGAGCAAACTTTTTAGTTTTGATAGAGTCAATATGCATTAAGGATTTACTTAATTTAAAGAGGAGTTCTACCTGCCATCGTAAAGCATACGTTTGATGAATTGCTTTATTATTGATTTGAGTTTCAGAGGTATTGGTAATATAAATAGACCAACTTTGTAAAGCCAACGATTCCTGGTTTGGTGTGGAACCACGGCGACGATGATCTTTTATAAGTCTTCTCCGCCTTTGCTCGGCAATGACTGGTGGTAATCGTTGAGCGACCAAGCGGACAGGAATTTTATGCGTTGCTCCCATAAGGACCTGCTGAGAAAAGAATGGTGCAGCATTCTCCAAGGTAACGAGTAAATCAAAAGGTTTCTTATCTTGTGTTAGAAGTTTAGTTCCGGTGAGCAAGCGGCTTATGAAGAAAGCGTTTTCTTCCATAATTTTCTTAAACGTGTTCAGTTTAAAATAACCTAAATCCATTAAATAAAGAGCTCCTTTTTCAATAGTATTAAAATAATTATCAAAGCCCTGATCGTTATCACAGCCCGAAGTTAGAGTAAGCTCTTTTATTTGTCCACCAAGATAATCAAACATCATTTGGATTTTCATAGCGGAACTGGATGCGGCTCCGCCACTGCCTTTAAAAAGCTCATTCAGCGCCTGATGTAAGGATATAGTACTGCTATCAATGATGTTAAGGCTACTAAATTGCTCCAATCCTTGGAGTTGAGGTAACTTTTTCATTTGAAAGTGCTTTAAACAGAATAATGAAAAGGCTTTAAGAAATCCGGCTGTTCGTTCGTTAAATCGCTCATGTAATGATTGTTTTTTGATATAAACTTTTTGCGTTTTTACCAATCCACAGAAAAGTTCCAAATTAAAATGTTCTGAAAAACAGAGCGTTATCAATGATTTTATAAAAACACTAGGTGTCAATTTTGAACGGCGTTTCTGAAAACCTGTTTCCTTTCCTATCCGATCCGCTTCATAAGTAAAAAATTTAAAGATTTCTTGAGGAATATTTGATAGGGTATCCAGCAGCATAGAGTCCCTTTTGGTTGTTTTCCTGGCGGGAAAAAATTTAAAAGGGTACTCTAGCTTTTTTTATTATTATTTCAATAAGTTAAACAAACAATTTCTTTCTTAGCCTGACGGCTATGGGCCAAGGCCCAACCTACTTTCTGTGGTCTTACCAGCAAAATCATTTAACTGTAAGAGCCACATGAGTAGCATGCATCACTGCGCTAATTCGACCAATCCGACTAAGGGTTTGCGCTGAAAAGCCATGTTCCTGCAATTGACGTGTGTGCGCACTAATACAAGCACCACAACCATTCAACACAGATACCGCGAGTGAAAAAACTTCAAAACTAACTCTATCTACTCCTGGATTCATCATCCCCTGCATACGTAGGCCTGCTGGAAACTGAGATAATTCCGCACTTTCACTCAAATGAGTAAAACGGTAATAGATATTTGTCATGGCCATCAAGGTAGCAGCAAGCTTTGCTGACTCGCTCAGTTTTTCTGCATGAGGTAAGGCAAGCAAATTCTTAAGTAACTCTTGGTTCCCCAAATGATATGCCACAGCAAGTGCTGCGCCGACAATTTGCTCTTCAGTAAGACCATCTGCTTGGTTAAAATCAAGCGCTCTCAACAGATTTAGGCGAATATCTTTGGCAAATTCTGGTAATTGTTGTTTAAGATTCTCAAGCATTTGTTTCTCCTATAAAAAAGTCTCCGAACCACCCCAGAATGGATTCCCGCCTTCTCGGGAATGACCATAGTTAAATGAACGGTCTCAGAAATGACGTTTCACGATGAGAAAAGATCACTCCACATGAATCGTTTCTTCTCCCTTTTTCCAATTGCACGGACAAAGTTCATCCGTTTGCAAGGCATCTAAAACACGCAAAACCTCATGAGGATTACGCCCTACATTCAGATCCGTCACCATAACAAAACGCGTAACTCCTTGTGGATCAACAATGAATGTGGCTCGTTGAGTGACACCCTCTTGTGGGTCAAGAATACCTAGAGCTTGGCTCAATTCTCTCTTAATATCTGCTAGCATAGGAAAAGGCAACTCATGTAAATCTACATGCTGTTTTCGCCAGGCCAAATGAACAAATTCACTATCGATACTTGCGCCTAAAATCTGCGCATCTCGGTCACGAAATTCTTCATTAAGTTTGCCAAACTCAGCAATTTCTGTAGGACATACAAACGTAAAATCTTTCGGCCAAAAAAATACTACCAACCATTTTCCTGGGTAACTTTCTTGCGAAATGGTCTGAAATGCATGCTGTATATCATTGCTAACAGTTGCTTTTAATTGAAATTCAGGGAATTTGTTACCTACGCTAATCATCGTTTCCTCCTTTATGTTGGTTTCATGCTAACTGTAGATAAAAACAAATTATAAGTAAAATTGAATATTTTTATTGATTTAATAGATATAGACTATTGACAACACCTACGCTCCCCTTCTCTGTATTTTAAGTACAAACTATGATAGAAATCTGCGCTTCAGTAATAGTAAGGAGTGCTCAGAGTGAAACCAATTGTTTTTTTCACGGATACTGGTAAAGACGGTGACGATTTAATCGCAACTGTTCATGTTATTTTACAAGCAAAATCGGCTGGCATTATTCCGCTAGATACATCAATTATCCTCGTGACAGCAGATGAGATTCCTGCAAATGAAAAAGGCATTCAGGATCCGAATGGTCAATATGGCTTAAGAGCACAATACTTGACGATGCAACTAGCAAAGCTCAAAGAAGAAGTACCTCTCCCAGCTGGAACTTTCCCACAGGTCATTGCAGGACCACGAACAACTTATTATCGTTACAGTGAGGAGAAAAAAGCATTCTCGCACGAGGCATCAGGCAGTGAGGCTTTTTATCTTAATAATGAAGTCCAAACGTATTTTGCTGATAAAGACTGCGATAATTTTTCTTGTACTCTAAGTCCCATTGAGGAGCCTTTGGCTTGGCTTGAAACACTAAAACCCATGATTTTCCAGGAAGGGGCAACATTCATTAGCATAGCCGCCTTTGATGCTATTGGCGACGTTTTAAAATTAATACCAGGACAACACCAAGAAAACTTTAGCGTAATCACCATGGGGTATAATAGACCCTATTCAGCTGAAGAGTACCAACAAAAAACGAATGATCCTAATCGGCTTCCTTATAATGCGCGAACCACCGACCCACAGAAAGCTTTACAAGCCATCACGACCTTAACCGAATTACCCCATTCTTTCCATGTTGTTTCAGGCACCACCCGTACGTTACCCAAATATGATGCAAATAGCTGGCTTGCAAGCTTTATAGAAATTACCTCTCGGGCTTATCCCATTTATGCAGGTCACTACGCTAAGTCTTTGCTTATAAGCATGATCGAGTTCATTAAGAACTCAAAATACAAAGGATTTTGGCCCCATGATGTCGTTGCTTCCTTGATGATGCTGCTTGAGCAAGGGCAATGGGAAAAGCTTGGTCTACCTAAACTTAACAGAGAAATGTTATTTACCGAAGTAGAAAGCCTTGATGCTCAGCGGATACGCTTGCGAATGATTGGCAACACGGGTGTTTTACTTGACTCCACTGTACCTGCAGAAGAAAACGACCAAGCAGTTAGTACAGAAAATCATGCTTTTACCTATGGGAAGGAGCTAGATGTGGTTTTCTTTAGCTCACTGTTGCATCTTTTGGCGCTAGAAGCATTACCAACCACACAAAAACAAGAATTGAAGATACTGCCATACTACAAAAAAATTGTAGAACTTAAGGCCCGTTTGTTTGATAGCAACAACCCTGAAGTAAAAATAGCACTTGCGCAAGAGATTCAGATAAATTGGAATCTCGTTTGCCTTATGGAGTTACAACAACAGCTTGCCTTGCAAACCCAAGTTAAAGCAACAGAATCACAAGAATTGACTGCAGAATACAAACTCAATCTACCAGACATTTCATATGTACTTGGAAGTCAAGGCACAGCAGAATTTACCTTGGCGAAATTTTCTGAAGGACAAGCAAAGTTCCTATATGATCTCGTCACCATGGTTGTGAATAGCGCTAGTCAAAATGAAGCTTCCCGCAGTTTCCTCGGAGAGCAGGTTCTTAAGTGGCTTAAAGATTTCGCCGAGATCATACAGAAATTAAACATTGAATTAGAAGATTATTACCTCCCTTATTTTACCGATGCATGGGCTGAGGCCAGCAGGAACAAAACGATCAATCCACTCACCAGTTTCATGTATAACTGCCTAAGGGCTTCAATGATACCCGAGAGAGTCTGCGATCTGCTTGAGCAAAATGGTAAGCTTGGTGTTGAGTTTAAGCGAACAGGCAATAGTCTGTTATATGCGTACGAAGCCACCATCAAAGATAACTTGTCAATACCCTTTCCTGAAGGTGTTCGAGGCATGTCACCAGCATATAAAGCCTTACTGAGTCTGACGCAGCATAGTATTAGCAATAAACTTGCCTTTCTCTTCCATCTCGCAATACATGATGCAGGCAAAGGAGATACCATTAAAAATGCTGTGAAATTGCATCCGGGTGGATTTTATATGGTTAAACTTGAGGATAGTTATTACTATATCGTTAAGATGAATGACGGCTATTTTCAATATCAAACCCCTAACACTCTCCCTGAAATTGATGAACGAATCTTTAAGGAAGCAAATCGGCATGTTGATCATGATGATGCTTTAGAAATCTATGCTCGAGTAGGATCGATGGTAGCGAACTGCTCACCAACAGAATTTTTATTATACGGGGAAGTTATTGATGAAGAACTCCGTGAAGACACAAGAGATGCCATTGCACTTTGTGATGAGTTAATCAGTTTATGCAATGAAATCAATATTGCCCAAATTGTTCAGGGAGAAATCCCATTCGCAGGGATTAAAAAAGGGCTTGATCGCTTTTTTGAAGCCTATAAGCAAGATCCACTAAAAGCGGAATTGATCTTCGCCCACCATTGCTATGATATCTTTGGTGCAGCGCCTTTAGATTCCTTGGCCAGTGTTACAGCCGGTAATTCTAAAGAGATCCATTTAAAAATAAATCTCCTTTACGAAACCCTTTTAGAAGTTGCAGAAGAAGATTTAGGAAAAGAAGTAAGCGCCACTGCTTATCATCGCTATCGAGAAAAATTGGCCCATGCGATACCAGCAATACTAAAATCAGAAGATACTCCCGAGAGCAGCGTTGTTCTTGCCAAAACTCGTCTGGCACAAATGTTACGTTGTCATTTATTTAAAACCAGAACTGACGAGTCAGAACAAATGAGCATCGCTGAGGACGGCGCGTATGAATCGAGAACAACATTGTTTGTGGAAAGCATCGATGCAGCGTTTCAATTGTTAGATCATGAGTCGCAAGAAAAGTTGGTTGAATGCTTAAATAGAAATATAGATAGCAGTGGTAGACCTTCTGTCATGCTCATGTACGGACCCAAATTATTACTCACTGCCACAACTGGATCGGAATTTGCAGCTAACGATCCAACGAACAAGACAAAAATTGCTGAATGTCTGGCACCCATGCTTGACTTATACACTGAGCTATACAATTTGCAAGCGAAGAAATCAGCTGAATATAGCTTCATGGATGTTGGCGATTTAGCAAAAATCGTCGAAAAAGTCTTTAACTGGTATAAAGATGCCAGTTTGCAACAAAAAAACTGCTTCGCCAGTATGTTGGCGTGTTTGCAAGCAACAGGACGTGCTGAGGCTTTCCTCAATGGTTTAGGTGATATCAAAACCCAGAGCAGTGAAAACCAGCTTGCTCAGATAAAGGAGTGCCTCTCCAAAACAAATCTACCATTCACCGTCTCTGAAGCAGGCTTAGTGGCTGTTAAATTGCCAGACGTTGAACCTGTTGACGATAAGGTCTCGGAATCTAAGCCTAACCCCATAGAGGAAATAATCAAGGTTATCCATAGTCAAAACACAAAAGCTAAAAAACAACAAGTTCTATTAACCCATGTCAGAGAAAAAAACTTGTCTGTTGAAGAGCTCAATGAGCTTTATCATCAAGTCAAACACATAGATGCGCTAAATACGCATAGAAATCCTCGTTGGGATAATTTTTTTGGCGTCAAAAATACCGCATCCTGGCGTGATACTCTGGCGCAATTCAGAAAGGTAGCACTGGAAACTCTCTTTGCTGAAGTAGAATACGAAGAGGATAGAGCTGAGAAATTGAGCAAACTGGAAACGGCGAAAAAAATGCCTTTATTTGCTGAACACCGTAATAATTCCATTCTAACGGGGGCATGGGGGCGAACCACTGCAGTAAGGCGAATCGAAGAAGAGGAAGACGTTCTTTACGATGCACCTGTTTTAGAGTAATGCCCAATGTAATCCGGGGATAATCCCCGGGTTACATACGAGACTGCTCATTTAACTGTGTCATTCCCGCATACTGATATATCCCCATCTAATCTAAAAGTTTACATATCCTCACTTATTTCGTTAATTCTTTGTAAAAAAATAGCACTATAATTAAAACATGATCTTAAATTTGATATTTTGTTAAAAATTGCACCAATAATTCATGTCACTACAGGGTGAATGCAAACTGGAGGAGCAGCATGCCAGTTACAATCAAAGAGATTAAAAATAGTAAGGTATTGGATAAAAAATTTCTTGATAAATTAAAGCTTAAAGATAGTAGAGAAATTGATGGCATTTCACTAAAGGATCTCAGTGACAACAAAGAGGCCATTAATAAGGTCCTTGGATTTCTCGATGCGAAGGGTGACCTAAATAATAATAACTTTATTGCTCTCTTAAATCTTGCCAAGGATAAGAAAAAATTAGACTTTTTAGAAAAAATTGCTGCCTTACCAGCCGGAAAATTACCCGTTATACCGCGGGCATCTTTTATCCAGATGGCTCAAATGGGTGAGAAGCAATGCGATCACATTTTAATTATTTTAAATAATTTACCACCAGGGAAACAGTTAGATAAAAAGACTTTCAATTTAATTCAAACAGGTATCGCCAATTTATCAGATGCTGGCCACGCAAAAAGTTTTAGTAACTGCGTCAATATGCTGCTCGATAAAAATGTTTCATTAACTCAATTTATTGGAACCAACAAAATTTCTCTTTTACTTAAACGTGACAAAGAACAATTACAAAGCCTGGAAAAGGTTCTAAATGTGCTATCCAAACATAAGGCTTTGGACGAACGCACGATCGATTTTTTGCTCGACATGAAGAATGCACCGAAGATAAAAGAAAATGCAGATAGTTTGGTAAAAGCTTTTGACGCTATGGGGACAGCTAAAATACCCATCGAGGGTCACAGAAGGGCAATGATGGCTATGCATAGCGATGAGCTCAATTCACTTGCTAAAGTTTTAAAATCATTTGAAGGTTCCTCTAAAATTCCATCTCCTCATGCTTTTGAGATATTGCGTAAGAATATGGGTAAGAAGGCACAAGGCAAAGAAGAAAACCTTGGACCATGCTTAAGAGCCATGATGGATAGTGATATTCCTTTCACTCAGGATATAGGAAGAGACAAACTGGAACGGCTACTTGATTTGGATCCAACTCCTTTAAAAGGTGCAGCAAAAATTTTCAAAACATTGTCCGACTTAAAAGCCTTGGATGGACCAACGGTTGATTACGTGGCAAAACAGGCAAAAGATTTGAATTTGGCAGACATTGACAAAGTAGATGCTTTATGCGAAGCCTTTATAGCCATGGACGATGCAGGCATTCCCATACAAGGAAATAGACAGCCTTTGATGGTTATGAATCAAGCAGAGTTGCAAGCGCTTACTGGCATCATAGGAGCGATAAAAGAAATAAGAGGTCGTGAGGGAACTATTAGTCAGGATGAATTTAAAGCCTTAAGAGTAAATGTAGAAATCCTAGCCCCCCTAAGTCCCGAGAAAACAGATGCATTCAAGACATGCGTTGTCGCGATGGAGAAAGCTCATATCTCTTTGACCCAAACTTTGGGCGAAGACAAGTTATCAAAGCTGGCTAAATTACCCGAGGAAGAACTTGCACCCGTGGCAAGTGTTTTAGAAACATTGTCAACATATAAGGAGGCCCTCGATGAAAAAACCTTTAATTATGTCGTTTCAAAGGCTGGCAAGTTTTCAGAAGACAAAGTTAATCTTATTCCCCAGGTATTCAAGGCCATGGATCAACTTGGAGTACTCATTAAGGGAAATAGACAACCTGTCATGAATATGGAAATTGCAAAGTTAGGTAGACTTAAAACTGTTCTAGACGAATTAAAAACAGCTGGCGTTACTAAGCTAGAGCAACGTGATTTCAAAGCCCTTCTCACCATCCTTAAAAGAGAGGACAATAACTTTACTATTAAGACTTCTGCAGGTAAGACGATTACTGATACAGATAAAATTAAACTCTTCGCAGCCTGCGTTAACGCTATGACAGACGCAGACCCTAAGATTCCGCTTACGCAGACCATTGGAGAAAATAATATCGATCGTTTGAGCAAACTTGATAACGATCAACTTATAGCAGTGAAGACAATCTTAACAAGCTTGCCAAAAAAAGACCGGGATGAAAAAACCTTTAATTATGTCATTGCAAGTGCTACAGACTTAAAAGCGAAAGCTCCTGACGATTTAAAAACGAAAGCTCCGATTATTTCTGCAATATTCACAGCAATGCCAGGACTTGTACCCATTCAAGGAAATAGGCAGCCCATCATGAAGATGAAGTGGAATGATTTAAATAAACTCAATAGTGTTTTGAATGTATTACAAGCCGATAAAAAAGTTCCTTTAGACCAAACTGCTTTTAAAGCACTAATCGATCTTCTACCGACTTTAAAGGATGATAGAACTGAAGCCTTTGCGAAATGTGTTAAGGCCATGGCGGCTGCCAAGATTCCACTCACGCAAATTGTCGGAGAGGATAACATCGTTCGCCTAAGCGAACTCGATAAAAGTCAACTCGACACAGTGGCGACAATTCTAACAAGCTTATCAGAAGAAGCTCCAGATGAAGCTTTGGATGAAAAAATCTTTAAGTCCCTGGTTGCAAAAGTTAAAGAGTTAACTCCATCTTCTGTCCAGGATATCTCTAATACATTCAAAGCGATGAAAGCACTGCAATTACCCATTAAGGAAAACATGCAAGCTGTCATCAATACGGGAAAAGAGTTGGGTAATCTTAAAACCGTTCTAGAAGAATTAAAAAAAGCTGGTGTTGATAAGATAGAGCAACGTGATTTCAAAGCCCTTCAAAGTCATATAGATAACTTTAAAGAACAAACTAATAAAATCGCCGACTTTGCAGCCTGTGTGAAGGCTATAAAAGACGCTCAGATTCCGCTTACGCAAGCCATTGGAGAAAATAATATCGACCGCTTAAGCAAGCTTTCAAAAGATGAACTTGAAACAGTGAAAACAATCTTAACAAGCTTGCCAAAAGAAGACTTGGATGAAAAAATTTTTAAGTATGTAGTTGCAAAGGCCCCAGACTTAAAAACGTCTGCCACGGCAATTGCTGGTACATTCAAAGCAATGGAAGCACTACACATACCTATTCAAGGAAACCGGCAAGATGTCATCAATATGGGAAAAGATTTAGGTAAACTTAAAACCGTTTTAGAAGCATTGCAAACAGCTGGGGTTAAGAAGTTAGAGCAAAGGGATTTCGAAGCTATCCAAAGTCATATAGAAGATTTCGATCCAGCTACTACAGTTGGCAGTCGCCTAATAGCCTGTATTAAAGCTATGACGAATGCCGAGGCCAAGGTTCCGCTTACGCAGGCCATTGGAGAAAATAATATCGACCGTTTACGCAAACTTCCAGACGAGCAACTTAAAACCGTGGAGACAATCTTAACCAGCTTGCCAAAAGACGCTTTGGATGAAAAAACCTTTAATTATGTGGTTGCAAATGCCAAAGAATTAAAAGAGAACGCCCAAGATATTTCTGATATATTCAAAGAGATGGGAAGACAGGGAATGACCATTAAAGGAAACAGACAACCTATCATGGAGATGGGCAAAGAAGAGCTGCAAAAGCTTAAAACCATTTTGCCTCATTTTGACGGAGCAAAACTCGATAAAGACGCTGTCAAAATTTTACTTAATAATACAGATAAGATAACTACAGAAACAGCACCGCTCTTAAGAGACTGCATAAAAATACTCCAAGATAACAAGCTTGGCATCACCCAACTCTTTGGACAGGATAAATTGGATCGACTTGCGAAATTAGACAAAGGTCAGTTACAAGCTGTCTCAAGCCTTTTAAAAACCCTTGATAAGGTGGATGTTTTGGATGACAAAACGGCTAATTACATTATTGATCATGCCGGTGAACTGCAAAGCAAAGCTGAAAGAATTAATCGAATTTTTAATGCTATGGATACAGCTGGCATCCTTATAGAAGGTAACAGACAACCCATTATGAATTTGACTGAAAAAGAATTAGAGCGCTTCGAAGGGTTGCTCGAGAAATTACCTGGGGTTGCAGGCAATACTGTGGCTATTAAGAAAGTCATTGATTGTGCGAAAGCCACTGCTAAGACAGAATCTGTAGATTACGAACGAGAAGCCAAACTCATGGTGAGCTCAACGCTGCAATAACAATAAAAGATGGGGTTGGGTTGAGCTTGCGAAGCCCAACATCTTGTTGGGCCAAGGCTTTACGTTTCTAGAGAATTGCAGACAAACTGATTGATTTCTGATAATAATGGTGTTCAAATAACCTTACCCGCTTTGTTATGGAGATTCGTCATGTCGAAAGAAGAAATGATATGTCGTATTGTTCGTTTTCTTACCAATAAATCTCTACAAAAAACCTGCTGCAGGTAATGAGATTACCATCTCTTTCAGAATTACTTGCTTATGAAAATGAGCAAGTAATTCGTTATTTTTGTCATCATCATCCTAATTATGCTCAAGAACAAGCGCGTTCACTTTTTACTGATCTCTTGGCTTGGATGTGGCTCAATGTTTATCGTCAAATAAAAAATCGTTACACTTATTTATTTGGGCCGTTATTACCTCTGGATGAAATTTGGCACGCTTTTATCCTACACACTCGCGACTACCTGCCATTTTGTCACCATTATTTTGGAGAATACTTCCACCACCATGTTGAGCCAGTTGGTTTGGAGTATGAGCTTAATCCGCAAGAATTGGCAGATTTTCTCAATGATTGTTTTGAATATCTAGGAGAAGACTGGGTAATGCGTCATTTTGCAACAGGGCTTGAATAGAGGTCTAATAAAGTTTATCGACAAGACTTTTAAGATAACGTATTATTTTTACTTCAAACAGACTCACCACTAGGTTGTAACTGTTTCAATGATTGAACTTCTATTGTTCACTTGAGAGCAAAAAGTTACAGATTTTATTAAATATTTGGAGTAAAGCCATGACAGCCGAACGCTTTTCGGCCTCTATTGTGAACCGACTGTCATTACCCAGCGCTCAACAAACGCCTCACGGCTATTATCGCTCCAAGCTATTTATTGCACCTTTTACAACCAATCCGTTAGTTGCTGCAGCAGGGCCGTTATTATCTTTGCTCGAGCGCTTATGCATTACCCCTTCACTACCCCCGATAAACAGTATTCGCGAAAATATCGACCATGAACTACGTGCTTTCCACAGTCGCCTACAAGGGAAAGCCTACACTGAAGAATTAGATGCCATCGCTCATTACTTATTGTGTGCAACCATTGACGAGCTAATAGGAAAGAACTATTTGCGTCTTTATGGAACCATTGCTGAGTTCAAGGCATTTACCCCTTCATCACATGATGATGTCGGCCCACAACGTCGCTTCTTTGATATTGTGAACTACATTAAAGAAAGAGCTAATCAATACCTTGATCTGATTGAGCTGGCTTATTATTGCTTAATTACCGGTTTTGAGGGTGAACAACACGGGCGCGCCGATGGTAGACAGGTACTCGATAATTTACTTGAAGAATTATATCAACTCATCCAACAGCATCGCGTTAATAAATCCCATCAACTATTTAAACAACACAAGAAGATTGATGCCTTTCCCAAAAATTATAAACCTTTAATTGCCAGCTCTATTCTTGCCTTGATAATATTAGCCAGTGGCTATTTGATTAGCCATGTTCTATTAGAAAATCAAGCTAAAGTTGTCCAGTTTGGACATACAGTAACAGCTAAACTGGACGACTAATGGATCAATCATTAAATACCCTCTGCGAGACATTAAGAAAAATTCTTGGCACGTTAAAACCCCAAAATAACGCAATTTCTTTTTTACTTCTTACCGGAAAAATTCATCAGGGCAAAACCGCCTTACTTCGCCAGAGTAACTTAACCCATTATCCTCTGGATACAGAATCAAGCGCCAACTTCTTTTATAACCAGCATGGGGTCATCCTGGAATTGGGAGAGTCATGGCTTAATCAAAGCGACAATTTGCTCGCTTATACCTTGAAACAATTAAATCGTTGCCATAAATCTGTGCGCATCACCGGTATTATTCTTTGTATCGATACCAGTGACTTGTTACTTATTGAAGCGACTCAATTGATAGAACGGTGTAAATCCCATGCACAATTATTAGAGCGCTTTGGTCATGGTCTAGGATACCGGGTAGACATTGCTCTTCTTTTGACAAAACTAGACGCCCTGGCAGGCTTTTGCGATTTTTTTCAAGCTGATCATGTTAATGATCTTAGCAAACCTCTTGGTTTCTCATTAAACCCAACCCTGCAAAGGAACAAATTACTCGACAGCTATAGATACCGATTTGACCAGATGATCGAAGTGTTAGGGCAACAGATTATCAATAAGTTGCACCCGGCTCGCTCCAGCGTCAAACGCACCCTCATTCGCGAATTTCCTCTGCAGCTCGCAAGCTTAAGAGTACCCATACAATCCTTGATACAAAATTTGCCAGTACAACTTTTTAATCTGCAAGCCATTTATTTTACCAGTGCAGAACAAGGTGGCTTGAGCATTGATAAATTAAATAAAAAAATTCAGCATGAATATGCCTTAACAATACAAGATAAATTCCCGCAATCGAATAATTACCGCGCCTATTTTATTCAGGGTGCGCTAAGAGCATTTCAGGAACAAACCAAGCGTTTTACTGCACAAACCAGTGCGACGCAGAAATGGTTAATCGGCTTATCGGCCAGTATCGTTGGTGTTTCTCTTTTGTGGCTGCTGCAACAGCATGTGAAAACAGCAAGGCTATTGGATGAGGCAAGTAAAGAACTAATCACTTACGAAACATTTCTAAGTCAAGCGAATGATAAAACATCCGCGCTTTATCACTTATCTTTGGCAGCTACTAAATTACAACAGATTCCTACCAATATCTTATCTGTAACCTCCATAGAACATCTAAAGAATCAGCTTTATAGCAATACCAAACACCGTTTGCACGATGATTTTTTACCGGAATTGCTTGCAGGTGTTGAGAAGATTATTTTGGATCCCTCTCAAACCCAGATTGCTCGCTATCAAGCCTTAAAAATTTATCTTATGTTGGGTGAGCCTGAACATTATTCGGAGGCAGAAGTCACTCGCTGGTTTAGTGAGTACTGGAATGCAAATAATCAACAAGCCTTACACAAGCGATTAACGCTGCTGCGAAGTGCTTTGCGACAACCAATGCAACCTGTTGCGATTAACAGGCAATTGGTTAGCGATGTTCGAAATTATCTGAATGCTTTACCTGCAACCTACTTATACTACACTTTGGCCAAAAATAACTTCCCTGCAAGCAAACAGCCTATTGCGGTAGAAGGTTTTGACTTGGCAAGTAAAGAATTGCCCTATTCTTTCACCAAAGCAGGGTTTAAGGAAATTATTGCTGCTTTACCTAAAATTTCTTCACAGCTACAACATGAAAATTGGGTTCTGGCGCGCCAAGATCTGGATAACTTGCATTCACAATTGGAGCAAGCCTATTGCTTTGAGTACGTAACCTGGTGGCAAAATTTCACTCGTCGGACAAAACCCTCACGTTACCAGGATTATCAACAAGGACGTCAGGTGACACAAACGCTGCATCGAAGCAATGCCATACCGAGATTAATTGAACTAATCCAGCAGCAAACAGTACCTGAAGCGAATGAAAATTCAGCTTTATTTAATCAAAAAATAGCCAACGAATTTACCAATTTAAACTTATTAAGTAGCTCAGCTGCTAATGACTTAACGCAAAATATCAACGAATTGGAAAAATTCCTAACCACATTATCTCTGGTTAATGATCGTGGGCGCACAGCCTTTGAGCTAACCAAAGCCCATTTTCAAGGTGGCACGTCTTCTGATCCACTAAGCAGTTTATATAACAAAGCGAGGCAATTACCTGAGCCAGTAGCCACCTGGACTAAACAAATAGCTGATGATACCTGGTTTATTTTTATCAATGAAAGCAAACAATACCTAAACCAACAATGGCAACAGATGGTGTATAACGAATACAAAGTTGCTATTGCTAACCGCTACCCTCTGGATGCTTTACAAACCGCTGAGGTCACATTAACCGACTTTGATCATTTCTTCTCACCTCATGGAACACTTAACACGTTCGTTGCCAATTATCTGAAACCCTTCCTAGATACCTCAACCCCACAATGGCAACCAAAAGAGGTAAATGGTTATGTTATGCCGATTTCTAGCGATATTACCAATGAGTTAATCCGGGGTAATGTCATCACAAATATGTTTTTCTCACCCGATAGTGAAACCAGTAAAATCGAATTTAGCCTGCAGAAAATCAATTTAGATCCTGTGGTTGCAAACTTGCAATTAACTTTGGGTAAAACAACACTAACCGATAATCAAAACACTGAATCGTTTACTCAATTTAGCTGGCCACAAAATGATGCCAAACTCAGCTTGGATTCCATAGAAGGGAGCCATTTTGAACTTGAAGAAACAGGTCCTTGGGCATTCTTTAAGATGCTGCAAAAAGTCAATGTTTTGGTTGATAGTGAAGACAGTGCAAGTTTGCAAATCTTATTTGAGGTCAATGGTAATTCTGGTAGGTATTTGCTCAAAACTCAGAACCAAATTAACCCCTTCAGTCCTGGCATACTAACTGGCTTTATTCTGAAAGAAGAAGTTACATAGACCTAATAGCCTGTATCTCTAACACGCTAAGTTTGAGGTTCTATTAGAAAAAGAATATACAGGACCAGGAAAAACATCCAAAGCTCAATGTCATCAAATACGAACGATATTAAAAAATAGAATGACTAACCCAAAAATCGCTGGTAGAGCTACACCAGAATTAATGATGAAGATAAATGCAGCATTGAAACTGCATTTAGATTTAATATAAATTCAGAGACTGTTGACCACGAAGACCAACAGTCATCTTGTGAGATCAAGACAATTTATGAACCTGTTCCAACACACCAATTAATGTCTTTTTATTGATGTACCCAACCATGGTCAATTGCGGTAAAGGCTCTCCTTGCGTATCAAAGAATAGCATCGTGGGCGTTCCATAAATCGCAAACGCTTTCTTTATCTTAATAACCTCAGGGCTCTTACTGTCACTGATGTCCACTTTGAGATTCACTAAACCGGCCATGGCTTTGGTGACCTCGGATTGATTAAAGACTTTCGTCTCCATCTCCTGACAGTCACTGCACCAGCTTGCATAAAACTCAATAAACACGACTTTACGTTCTTGTTTCGCCGTGGCTAACTCTTCTTTTATAGCAGCCAAGCTGTTCGCTCTTATAAAAGGGACCTGCGTGCCATTCAAAGCCATTGAACTGCCGAAGTTTACACTCTGAACAATTGCTGAATACGCAATAATCCCTCCGAGAACGATGCTGATAAGTCCAACTCCTTGCAATAGATGTCCTGATTTAGTTGACTTAGCCGTTAAGGTTCCCAAACCGATACTACTTATGATCAATAGTGCCGCCCATAAAAATTTGATGATGGTCTCAGGTAATATCCGACCTAGCATCCAAATAGCCATGGCCAGCATGATAACGCCAAAGAGTTGTTTTATTTTTATCATCCACGGACCTGTCTTTGGCAAAAAGGAACCGTAACCGGCACCAACGATTATCAAGGGAATACCCATACCCAAAGCCATCACAAAGAGGATCACTCCTCCCATCAAAGCTTGTCCACTTTGGCCAATATAGGTTAAAACACCAATTAAAGGCGCTGTCACACAAGGAGAAACAACCAACGTTGAAATAATCCCCATCAGAGCAACAGAAACCATATTGGGTGTATTATTCTTCTGGTTCAGAAAAACAAATTTATTATGGATTTTAGCAGGCATACGCAACTCAAATAGACCAAACATAGCAAGAGCCATCAACACAAACACCAAGCTAAACGTGATAATCGCCAATGGCTGTTGCATGATTGTCTGTACAGTACTCCCCATATAACCAGCTAGCACTCCCGCCCCAGCATAAGTAACCGCCATCCCAAGCACATAACTCAGCGAAAGCTTAATTGCTTTACGCGTAGATAATGAGCGCTGTCCCACAATAATCCCCGATAGAATAGGTACCATAGGCAACACACAAGGAGTGAAAGCCAGTAGAATTCCCAAGCCAAAAAAAGCACTTAGATAAATTAACGCACTGTTCCCTTGGATGAAATGCATAACTGTAGTTGGGTTAGCACTCTCAAAATTAGCTGAAAATGACCAAACGACATGTGAAATGGCCATAAGCGTCAAGACGCCCAAAAAGCGTTTGAAATGTTTCATTATAAATTCCTCATTAATCCAATTAACAAAGTGATATACAACTCAACTGTATATCGTCCACGATTAATGAAGACAAATGGGCGGTTTAAAGAGACGAGAGCGAGGGGAAGAAGAGGTCAGTTGTGTATACACGAAGAACAGCAAGCCTGAAAGAATAAATAAATAAAAACCATCAATATGTGCGTTTTCGGCTAAGACATAGCAATGCGAGCTCTGGCAATACGAGAGTGTGGTTGTCGTTCTGCCTGAACATTTGGTTCCGACCGTATATTGTGCCTGAGGAGATGCTTGTTTTTGATGGTCATGGTAAAGCAAAAGCAACGGTTTTATGGTGAATAAAACCAGACTGGCCATCATGATGAAATGCAATAATTTGGGCATTAGCTTCATATCATCATAATACCAGCACTACATTTCTGTGTAAAGATTGCTCAAAAATCCACCTTAGCGTGTGTATACATTTTTAATAACTCGATCTTCAAGTTTTTAAGTTTGACAAAGCAAAAAACCGAATTACCGTGGCTTGACCACGGTATCCAGCAAGCTTCAATGAACTATAGATACCGTGGTCAAGCCACGGTAATTCGATGCTCTAAGTCAAACAACAAAACTTGAAGATCGAGAATAAGCAATAAAAGAAAGCTTTACCTGCCTCTTAAAATGCTTTATACAATTTGCTCTTGCCTAAACAAACGCGAATAGGGATTTCATGAGTAAAGAGCTCTTGCAAAAATCATTTATACTAATTGTACTTGGTGCTCTAAGCCTTTTGGGCAATATGGCTTTAGCTCTCACCAAGCAGGTAAACAATTTTATTTCCTATAGCGATAGCGGACATGGTCAACCGCTTATTTTGATTCACGCCTTCCCTACCGATAAACAACTATGGCAATTGCAACAACCACTCTCCGAAAAGTTTCGTGTAATCACTCTGGACTTATGGGGGTTCGGTGAGTCTGCAAGAGCAGATGGACAAGCGATAGCAATGGCTGATTACGCTGATGAAGTCAATCAGCTAATGGATCAATTGAATCTCGATAAAGCTATTATTGTGGGTGAATCCATGGGTGGATATATTACGCTTGCTTTTCTTGCAAAATATCCGCATAAAGTAAAAGGCTTAGTCTTATCGAATACACAAGCCATAGCTGACAGCGAAGAGACAAAAGCAAAACGAGAAACAATAGCTGTTGATGTTCTTGAGCATGGCACGATGAACTTTATCAAGGGCTTTATGCCCAAAGCGCTGTCGTCTAATGCACAAGAACACCTCAAAGAATTTTTATACTCTATTCTGGCAAGACAAGAACCCACTGGACTCGCTTCGGCTCTACGTGGGATGGCTTTACGACCTGACACGCTACCCTTATTGGCCAAATGTAAATTACCTATCCTAATCATAACAGGGAGTGAAGATAGCCTCATTTCCCCGCAACAAAGTGAAACCATGCATCTACTAGCAACGAATAGCAAATTAATTGTCCTTGCCGATGCAGGACATTTATCAAATCTTGAACAACCACAACAATGGAATCAGGCGGTGATTGACATGTTTGCCAAAAGTTAACGTAACATAATAGAAATAGACTCTAAAATTTCAGGGGTGCGGTTAAAAATGTGGTTTTTTTAATCGCACCCAAATTCAGGGATGGATAAATGAGAATAATTCATACGAATGAAATCATCGACCGAATTAAAAATCTTTGTATCGAAGCAAATATTGCTTTAAGAGAAGATGTCATACGTGCCTATCAACAGGCCCTACACACTGAGAAATCCGAATTAGGTAGAGAAGTATTAAAGCAATTACTCGAAAATGCCGAGTATGCAGCGAAAGAGAAACTCCCATTCTGCCAGGATACGGGATACGCCGTATTCTTTATTGAATTGGGACAAAACATACACATCGAAGGTGGGTTATTAACGGAAGCGATCCACGAAGGTGTTCGGCAAGGCTACACACAAGGTTGCTTAAGAAAGTCCATGCTTAAAAGCCCTATATGTCGAGTTAATACGGGCGATAACACTCCTGCTATGATCAATTATGATTTAGTTTTAGGTGAAAAAATGAAAATCTCCTTGTTAATCAAAGGGTGTGGTTGTGACAATATGAGCAGACTGAAAATGTTTACACCGGCTGAAGGCTTAGCAGCAGCTAAAAAATTCATCATTGAAACCATCGATCAGGCAGGCCCAAATGCTAGTCCACCGGTTACGATTGGTATTGGATTAGGTGGTCCATTCGCACGTGCCGCCGTACTTGCACAAAAAGCATTGCTATGGCCCATTGGAAAAATCAATCCAGATTCTCAGTTAGCAAGCTTAGAGTCTGAGTTGCTGGAGGAGATAAACGCATTGGGTATTGGCCCTGCAGGATATGGTGGTACTGTGACTGCCTTCGGACTGCATATTGAATCCGGAGCTACGCATATCGCAAGTTTTCCTGTCGCTGTTAACATTGATTGTCATTCACATCGTGTCAAAGAGATCACCTTATAATGAAATTAAAAAAAATTAAACTTAAAACCCCCTTAGATGATGCCGACATCGAAGCATTAAAAAGTGGCGATCTGGTATCTTTATCTGGTGTGATTTATGCCGCACGTGACGCAGCGCATGCTCGCTTTAAAGAAGCAATAGAGGCAAATAAACCGCTTCCTTTTGATCCACACGGACAAATCGTTTATTACGTCGGACCGACGCCACCTAAGCCAGGACATCCAATTGGTTCAGCTGGACCAACAACCGCCAGTCGCATGGATCCCTATGCTCCCCTGCTTATCGAACGAGGTTTGAAAGGGATGATTGGCAAAGGAAGAAGAAACAATAACGTTCTCTCATCAATGAGAACGCATAAATGTGTTTATTTCGGTGCGATTGAAGGCACCGCCGTCCTTATCTCTCGTGCCATAAAATCTGCAAAAATCATTGCTTATGAAGATTTGGGAGCTGAAGCAGTTTATGAATTTGTCGTAGAAGATTTTTCTGTTGTGGTGGTGAATGACATCTATGGGGGTGATTTATATCAATCAGGGAAAGAAAAATTTGCGACAGTGAATAAATGAACCATTATTTTATGACTTAGAGCGTTGTTTACCAAGTTCTCTCTCAATCAATTGCTGTCGCTGGATAATGACTTCAGCCACCCTTATGTTCGCAGCATCAACCATCTTGCCATTTAAATTAATCGCGCCATTGCCTGCAGAATTGGCTTGCTCGTAAGCTGCCATGACAGCCTTTGCCCAATAAACATCTTCCGACGATGGTGAAAAGATACGATTTGCCGTTTCGAGTTGTATGGGATGAATGCATTGTTTACCATCAAATCCCATAGCTAAAGCTATTTCACAAGACGCTGTAAATTCCACTGCATCTTTGAAATTAGCATAAGGTCCATCCATGCAACGCAAACCATTCGCACGTGCCGCTGCTACAATGGCATGCATGACTGCATGCCAACGATGCCCTGGATAATGCGCATCGTGATGATCCGCTGCACCAATACTGGACAAAGGCATATGCATTGAAGCCGCGTAATCACCGGAACCAAAAATGAGTCCCTCCAATCGTTCAGAGCTTTGCGCTATTTCACGTAACTCCATAAAAGCACTAGCCGTTTCAATTTGAGCTTCAATACCAATACGATTAGACATTTTTTTATGCATCTCAATTTGCGTGAGTAAATCATCCAGAAAATGGACATCGCGAGCAGTCTGCACTTTTGGCAACATAATAAGATCGAGATGCTGCCCAGCTGCTTCGACGATTTCAATCACATCACGATAAGCAAAATGAGTATCCAATGCATTAATACGCAACATGAGAGTTTTATTAACATCAGCCGATTTAAGTGCTTGAACAATATGAGCACGACTACCTTCTTTTTGCGCGATTGCAACAGAGTCTTCCAAATCAAGACAAATCACATCGGCGCAACTATCAAATGCTTTCTTAAACATCTCTGGGCGTGATGCGGGCACGAATAACATACTACGCGAAAGCCGTGTTGCTATCGTCTTCATGGTTTTTCCTGCAGTTCATTGAGTACTTCTTGTGTATGCTCTCCCAGTGCGGGGATTGCACCCATGTAAGGTACAATACTACTTAGATTATGCGGTGGTAAAAGCGTTTTTATCATTCCTTGAGGAGAATTCACTTCAACCCATCGTTTTCGCGCTTCAAGTTGAGTGTGGGTTGCGACTTTAGCTACATCATTTAACGCACCATTGGCGATCTTGGCTATCTCTAATCGCGTGATTACCTCTTGCTTAGATAAAGCTAGAAACGTGTTTTCGATTAATGATTCCAATTCTTGGCGATTTTGTAATCGCTGTGCGTTGCTCGCAAAACGCTTATCTTGTGCCAGTTTTGGCAGTTGCAACACCGTTGTACAAAACCGTTGCCATTCACGTTCATTTTGAATAGCAAAATTAA
This sequence comes from Legionella lansingensis, assembly GCF_900187355.1. NCBI lineage: Bacteria > Pseudomonadati > Pseudomonadota > Gammaproteobacteria > Legionellales > Legionellaceae > Legionella > Legionella lansingensis. Next base: position 2,316,072 of record NZ_LT906451.1, read on the forward strand.
CCAAATCATCTTTGCAAGGGTAAGCACCATAAGGAACTATCATGTTGTGGCGCATTCCAGCCCGCACAGGAGCGCATCCAGAACCTTCCCAGACATAAATAGGGGGCATCATCCACTCTACTAAGCATTCAAACATGGAAATCTCGATACGCTCACCTCGACCACTACGCTCCCGATTTAACAGGGCGGCAAGAATAGATGAATAACCATATAAGCCGGCAGCAATATCAGCAATCGATACCCCCACTTTAGCCGGCTCGTCAGGACTGCCTGTTAAACTAGGTACTCCTGATTCTGCCTGAATCAACATGTCATAAGCCCTTTTATCTCGGTAAGGACCATCGGGACCATAACCAGAAATGGCACACCAAATTAAACGTGGGTGTTTTTCCTTGAGAGTCTCATAATCAAACCCCAAGCGTTCCACTGCGCCCGGTGCTAAATTGTGGATGAAGATGTCAGCCCGCATAAGAAGTTGATTGAATTTACCATGATCTTCTGGCTGTTTTAAATCGAGTACCACACTGCGCTTACCACGATTCAACCACACGAAATAGGCTGATTGCCCATTAATTACATGATCATAGTCACGTGAAAAATCACCACCATCAGGACGCTCAATTTTGATAACATCAGCACCCATGTCCGCTAATTGACGAGAACAAAAAGGAGCTGCAACTGCTTGCTCTAGGGTAATTACACGTAAACCGCTGAGAGGTAAAGAGGTGACAGGATTCAATGAAAATTTCCTTCTAAACAATAATTTCAATAAGATCAAGGTATGACGATCAAATGTCAGAGCAACCGCATCTTATGGTTAATTAATCTCTATCTGACGTCGTTGCAAACGAAGTGAAGCAATCCAGAATCGATGCCTCATTAAAATTCAGCTCTAGATTGCTTCACTTCGTTCGCAATGACGGCGAATTGTTTTAATTTTACTGTCATGCGTTTGCCGCAGTGACCCTAATGCTTGGGTAGCATTTTCACATTTGGATCTTTAGCATAGGCATTGAGAATGTCAGTAACTAACTGTTCCATCACACTTTCTTTCGCATCTTCTTCGATGAGACCTGTTTCCTGTTTCATTGAGGCTAAACGCATTTCAATTTCTTTAGCTACCGAACCATTTGGAAATAACGCCGCTAACAATCTTCGAGCCTCAGCAGGTCCTAAGTGGCGGTAGAGTTGATTGCGAACATTGGCATCCTCAGCTGTGGTACTAAAAGCCCACAATTCTACAGGACCCAGAGTAAGGGTCAGCAGCTGAACGTTAATGCCACTTTTGGTGGCATATTGAACAAGAAAGGTAGCACCACCTTGACGAGGACCATGAACACGAGTGCGCAGAGCCGTTTTTGCAGTATTCGACAAACCAAAAATCTGAGACGTTTTTTCTACTGCTTGTGAAGGACCAGCATCCATGACATAAATGGCAGTACTAAAATCAATCATGATGGCATCAAAGTCATCCACAGATTGGGAGAGCAAGGCAATCTGTACTTTCCACTTACGTCCTTCCCGCATATCAATAATCACCTGATCGCGAACCGCTGAAGATTTAGAGGTACGGTGAAATTCATCATATACAATTCGTTTAGGGTCTTCTCTAATTTCCATGATTCTTTCTTTATGATATTCCTGATATTGCGCGGGAATATTCCCTAAACTTTCTTCGGTTAAATAATAGTGACGTGCCAGAACATAGCGAGCGAGCATATACATAACCGCAGTTTGACGATCTGCTGCATCACCACCACTTTTAGCAACCTCATCAAGGTCCAGAGAAACCACCCGAGCATCGCCAATATCAAAACTTGTTACTCTAGACAAAATTGGATACTCACGTACGGCTGCAGAAATCATACGTGAAAAAGCATTGATCAAGGATTCTCCTGTAGGAGCGGTCACTTTTTCGTATAGATCTTCAATTGAAGGTGTTCGACAGATAGACGCTGCATCGGCCAGTAAAGGCATCGCATAACGTTGAGCGAGCATCGCTTCGTGGATAAAACCTGCGGAATACAGCGAATCCGTAACCTCCCACCAGGTAGACTTGGAATCACGAACAAACCCAATTTCTTCCAAAATACTGTCAATAAACTCTTCTACTCCAGGGGCATAAGGGGTGGGATTAAACTCATCAGCCAAGCTTTTGTAAAGTTCGTCCACAACCATCCCTGCTAAATCTGCCATTCCGTCATAGGGTTTCGCAGCACCCAAAGGTGTAGTCAGAAGCGTTAAAAAATTCACCAAAAAAGAACGCTCAAGCGCTGTTGGGTAGCGGCAACCTAATTGCGTATCGAAAGGATTGATTGAATAATCTGGAGTCATTCGCAGTCGATGGTAGGCAACCAGGTGCCGTTTGGCAGCTGGAAGCGCTTCCTTCAACAAAGAAATTAAACCACTACTTGATGGACCAATATCAATAATTGCAATTCTTGGTAAGCGAGTTAATCCCCCAGATAGACAAAGAGCCAAGTTTAGAGCATTAGATAATACTGATTTACCGGACCCTGGTCGAGCATACACCAAATCAATCCAAGTCGTTTGCTGCGTGGAGCCAGGTTGGAATGGCCAAGGCTTACCATCTGGTGTTCTAAAAAGTAAGGCACCCTGCTCCCACGGAGAAGCGGGTCTGGTGATTGGCAACATGCTAATGACATGTGACAAAGGAGCTACTGAAGGAACTGCAGCACTCTTTAATGTGGTGGCTAACATACTGGAGACAAAGCCTGCAAAAGGATCTCCGCAAATCTCTGACACATCAGTAGATCCCCACCCCTCAATAGCCTTAACTAACTCAGAGCTTCGTCTTCTCAATATAGGGAGTTGATCTTCTGGTGCCCAAGTCGTTGCCACAACCCGTAAACGCACGATGGCATCATCGCTATTCAGTTGTAGATACTTCAACAAGTTCACCGAGTCACTGATTAACCTGTTTTGTGCTGAAGAGAAACTCAAAATTGCAGCCAGTAATCCTTTGAGTTTAAGTGTATTTAAACCTTCGCTTTCAACTAAAAACGAGATACGCCAAGGAATATGTGAGGGAAGAATACGCGCAAAGAGATTAAGAAAAGGTCTAAGATCTTTGGGAAAGAGATCGATGAATACAGAAGAATAAATTTTATTCCCGACCCTCACGGTACGTAAATCTAAAGCTTCAGCGTCACGAGGAATCACTTGCTTAGCTAAGGATGGCCATAATAAATCAGAGGGATCGCCATCGAAACCATTAATTTCACGAGGCATTATGCGATCGCCAGGGAGAGTAGCTCGCCAATCATCAGCAGTAAAGTCAGGATCAGCTGTCATACGAATTGCGTGGATAGCATCATGAACTTCCATTAATCGCGAAAATATGTTCAAAGCCTCAAGATCATTGATGATCGAACGGACATAAGCATCATGGGTATCCCGCAATTCAGGAATGGCCGCATAAATTGTTTGCGTATTCTTAAACGGTGGGGCTTTAGTATCCTTAAGCATTTTCAATTTTGCTTTATTAGCTACCTTTAGCTGATCCTGAGGTAGATTATACGGTCGAGTATACAGAGCAAAAAATACCCGTTCTTCCGCACAATATTGTGATAAAAAATTAACTCGTTCTGTAAATAGATCTTCTAAATTTAATTCCAATCGTTGGGCAGTAGCATCCGCTGGCGAATAAATATCTTGGATGACTTTTTTGATGTTTTGCTTATCGTGACTGAAATAGACTTGGAGAGCATGCCCGGGACGCCCCATGGCTGCCTGGAAAGCATTACTCAGCCCTTCCACCAAGCGTTCAAACTCTTCCGTGCCAGCAAGTGCTGTCACCCCTTCTATCTTCAAAATAGATAACAAGCTGCCATCATGATTGACTAAAACAGTTGGACTATCTGCTGTTTCTAAATCGCAATAGGATTCGGTCGTTTGTTTTAACGCGGTACTTAGCCAAGCAAAAAATGTATCAACACCTTCAAAAAATGACTCTGCCCATTTCCCCATGTCATTCCCTATAGACTCTCATTGAGAATATAAAATTAACCTGATGTGCAATTTTTCGGATCCCATGGCTTGACCACGGTCTGATCCCGGATCGAATCCGGGGAGCGGTAATTCGTAGTTTCAGAAAGTTGCACATCCAGTTAAAAATCATGTCCTCATTTGTTTTCAGTAATTTCTTCCAAGGCACTGGCTGCCCATCGTTCAATTTGCTTGCGGAATTTAGCCCTCGAAGGCAGCAAGCGAATATTATTAAACAAATTATCCGCAACTTCCGGAGTTACTCCGGAGTCAATAATTAGTTGCCCAAAGATTGCTGGATCACTCGTGCCCTCCCCAAATTTTTCTTCCACAATCTGAGAACGAAACTTAAAACTTCTATAGATATTTTGAGCACTATTTTTATAACCTGTATCATTGGTGATAGCACAAAATAAAACATGGCATAAGCTATTTAACTCGGGTTGGCTAAGTTCAGGCAGATAGATTAATGTCCCACCGCCATATCCCCCTACACCAACTGACTCAACAAAAAAGCATTGTGCACAAAAACAGCAAGCCGTTACCAAGTTCGATAGACGATTATTCGTAAAATCATAATCAAGATTAACCACTTCTTGAAAGAGTCTGGCTTGGAAACCACAAAACTGGCAAGTGTAACGATCGCGCTGAAAGACCTTTAACTCATAAGCCTTGAAGCGCTCATCAGCTTTTCTGGCTGAGTATAAACGCCAGGCTCCTGGACTAGCTATCAGTTTTAACCTGCAACGTTCTTGGTTAGCAGCCATTCACCACTCACAATATAAAATTTTAAATCGAATTAATGTTAAAAATAAAACCAGGAAGACCAAGCTTCCTGGTTTTTTAGAATTAACTAGTACCAAAAATGGTTCCAGATGGACCAGCTACGGATCCGGTTTCACCAAACATCGTTTGACCTGCTACCCCCAAGATGGAAGGGAGAAATAGCAAAGCAGCAGCAATAAAAACTAAGGCAATAGGTGTACCAATTGGGATCTGCGTCGGATTATCTTTGTGCTGCTTAAACTTCATAATCGCACCAATTGAAAAACCGAGGCCCGCAAGATAGGAGCCCGCAGTAATCAATTTAGCGATACTCGTAAAAGAGCCCGTAATACTGGATGCCATATTTCCTAACGTTTTACCGCTAGCAGCCACTTCACCTGCAAATACCATTAAACCAAGGTAAGCGGTAAACAAAAGCAGCTGTTTTAAATTATGCTTTAAGGGTGCATTCACTTAACTTTCTCCTTCCGAAAAACTAACCTGTACCATAAATTGTATTATTGATGATTTGTAGCGTTGCTACAATGTTCATCGCTAAAATTCCACCAAAAACATGTATTAAACCTTTTCCCGTCCCACCTGGCGGTTGCCCTTGTGATGCGGACCTTGCTATCAATACCCACCCCCTGACAAAAGCGATTACCCCGATGGTCTGAATAATTATCGTCAGTGGCCGACCGATTGTACTTCCAGAACCAAAAATAGCACTAAGCGCCTGATTACTACTGTTCACAGGAGCATATTGCAGAATACTCGAGGAGCCAAACGTTGTCTGCAGCAAGATACCCAAACCTGTCGGGAACCAAATAAATATTCCCGCTACCAATAAATAGGCCAAAGGTTCCTTAAGGCTAGCACTCTGGGAGTACATGGTCCTAGATTCACCGAATTGCTTTAGACTATATATAGCCTTAAATGCAAATGCCAACCCTATCAAATAGGCCGCGCCAGTAATCAACCGCTCAACTGGCAAAAGGTTATTTGCAATATTGGTTAATATATCAGCTTGGTTTGTCAGCCACGTAATACCAGAACTGCCATTATTCCCACCAGACATAAGTGTCCTCAACTATCTTGCTGACTAAACCTAATCACTCTGCCAGAGCTAGTGATGACCTTTCCTTGTCTGGAATCAATCAGCTTAACTACCCCATAACCGGCTATTTGGCTTCCTTCTCTAACGGTAATTGTAGACCCATTTTGTGCAATCAACCAAGCTCTTCCAGGAATGACAGCCTGTAAGAAATAAGTCGGTGGAGGAGTCTTCACTACTACACGTTTCACAACTTTGGGCTTGGCTCTTACAGTAAGTATAGTGAGTTCTTTAGATTGTTGTTCCACTTGAGCGGCTAAAACTGTAAAAGTTTGGTTAAGTTGAGCTAATTTGGCAGCTAGTTGATTAATATTGGAATTAATTGCCCCCAATTGGTTATTTAAGGACTCCATTTGCGAGCGCAGACTTTCCTGATTTGCTTCAAGAACAGATAACCTTTGAGTAATCTGGGTAGTATCCGTTGTCACGGGCTGTACGGTTGGCACTGGTGTTGGGGTCACGGGTATAGGTTGTACCTGAGGTGGTGGGGTAATAGGTTGCGTTGTCGCGGTAGTGAGTGGTGGCACGACATCTGGTTGAGTTTTTTTTGTAAACACAGGGGTAAGAAATTTATATGCGAGCATAACAATAACGATAACCACTATGGCTATTACCGCATTACGCCTGAGATTAGAACCAGGCTGTCCCTCTGGTGCCATTGTTTTTTTCGTTGGTTCTTCTCCTTGATCTGGTTCAATGGCATCCAGATCTGAAAACTGATACTCATCACCACCATACTCATCTTTTTCGTCTTCTGCCATTTCTTACCCACTCATCAAGTTAAAGTGTGGTAACGTCTTGAGTAAATAATATACCCAAGCCAGTACCTGAATATACTTCTACCGTTGTGGGGGTACTAAATTGCTGCTGCGCAACTTGCCCCCAACTTTTTCCAACAGTTGCTAAACCAATTATGGCATTTTCTAATGCAGAGCGCCCAATACCATTCTGTACGGTTATATTATCTCCACCACCTGTTCCACCAATCGTCACTGTGGTATTAGCTGACTGGAAAGCATTACCAAATCCTTCAATGAAAGAAGAAGCGAATAAGGATCCATAGCGTAAAAGATAATGATGATTAACTTTACTCGCTATGGCGGTTCTTGCTGTATTAGGATCAATGGCATAAGCACTGATTGATGTTGTATGGGGAGCACCAGGCACGGACATGGTATTAAAACTAATGACCATTTTATCTGCGTTGCTAGGCAAATTAAAACTGCCAATTAATTTGGCACCTTTAAATTTGCCTGTAACGATAGTAGCCAAAATGGGGCTTGGTTCATCGCTATTCACTGAGGTATCAAGTACTGCAAACATGACATCACCCGTTTTGATGATAGCCTTTTGATCTTGAGCCCCTCCTCCTGTGCTTGTTGCTTGAACTTGCGTAGTTACCTGGCCAGTCACAGGAGCTGCTGCTGCTACAGCTTGAGGAGCAGCCTTATCTTCCGGCACACTGCTAGCAGTGTAGGATTGTACTGCAATTTTTTGCCATGCCTGTAAGGATTGGTTGGCTGTGCCTAACATTTGCGATAAACGCTGTTGAATTTTTTGTTGGAAGCGTTGATCGGCCAATTGTTGGTTCTGCCTCGCTAAAATGGCTTGTAATTGTCGAGTATTAGCAGCTTCTGCCGTCTCCGCCGTTTGCGGGGTTGGGACGCCAGGAATACCTGGAACAGCAGAAGGAGCTCCAACTTGCGTTACACCCTCTAAACCAGCCACTTGGGTGGGTGGGAAACCAGCATTTTGTAGTTCTGCATCACTATAACCTGCGTTGCGCAACTGATCTGCGGTGAACCCTGCATCCTTCATATCTTTCGCACTGTAGCCCGCTTTGCGCAGATCCGCCGCACTAAAACCAGCATCTTTAAGATCTTTAGCACTAAAACCGGCTGCTTTCAGTTGACTAGCAGTAAAACCGGCATTTTTCAAATCAGCTGCACTGAAACCAGCATCCTTTAATTCACTTGCGGAAAAACCAGCATTCTTCAGATCGGCAGCACTAAAGCCCGCTGCGCGTAATTCTTTAGCGCTAAAGCCGGCATTTTTCAAATCAGCCGCACTAAAGCCAGCATTTTTTAGTTCTGCAGCGGTAAAGCCAGCTGCCTTTAATTCCGCAGCTGTATAACCTGCAGCCTTCATTGCAGCGGCGCTACATCCAAGTGTTTGTCTAATGGTCGTTGCTGAGACTCCAGCTGCTCTTGCTGCCCGCAATGAAGCAACACTGCAATCCGCGGTTCTACCTGCTGCGATTGCTGCAGTACCAATACCTGCCTGTCTAAGCTCAGCGGGAGTAAAACCTGCTGCCAAAAGTTGCTCAGGGGTAAAACCTGCATCAGACAATGCCTTAGCATCATAGCCGGCATTTTTTAACTGTTCAGCAGTACAGCCATTTAAATCGCGAATACGTTTCGCAGAGACACCTTGACTAAATAAATACTTCAGCTTAGCAGGATCGCAATCAGCGGACCGGATTATGGCATCCGAGAGCCTAGTTGCCGCTTGAACTTGCTCTGGAGTAAAACCTGCCGCTAGCAGTTGTTGCGGAGTGAAACCAGCGTCCGCCAAATCTTTTGCAGTAAAACCTGCTGCTTTTAAAGCATCTATACTACAACCATTTAAGTCTCGTATTTTTTTTGCTGTAACTCCCCGTTCTAAAAGTGCTCGTAACTTCGTAGGATCACAACCAGCAGCACGAATGGTATTATCATCTACGGGGGTGGCAGCAGCAATTTGGGCTGGGGTAAATCCAGCATTTGCTAAATCCTCATCTGTAAATCCAGCAGCCTTCAAAGCCTGAGCACTACAACCAGCATATTGTCTAATTAGTTTAGCGCTAACGCCTGCAAGGCGTTCTTTTTTTAGCGTCTCGATGTCACAACCTGCAGCTTTGATATCTGCTGGTGTGACCCCTGGTGGGAGTTCAGCCTCAGCAGCTGCGATCTCACCAGGTGTAAAACCCGCCTTTTTTAAATCATCTGGACTAAAGCCAGCGTTAAGCAGATCTCTTGCACTAAAACCCGCTTGCCTAAGTTCGGCTGGAGTAAATCCTGCTCTTTTTAGATCGGCAGCACTAAAGCCAGCATTTCTTAAATCTTGTGCGGTATAGCCAGCCGCTTTTAATTGTGCGGCACTACAGCCACTGATGCGTCGGATCGCTGCTGCCGAGACTCCTGCGGCACGTAATCGTTTGAGAGCATCTACCTGACAGCCTGCATTACGCACATCCGCTTCAGTGATCCCATCTGGCAAACCACTCGCTTTTGCAATGTCATTATCAGAAAAACCGGCGCCCTTTAATTCACCATCAGTGAATCCGCCATCTTTCATTTCTTGCGCGGTAAATCCAGCACTACGTAGTTCACAAGCATTAAAATTACAAAGCCGCAAACGCTCGGCACTAAAACCAGCATCTTTCAGTTGACGAGCGTTAAAACCTGCTGCGCGCAATTCTTTGCAAGAACAAACTTGTTGTAGATCTTGAATTTGATAGCCAACGTCTCGCAATTGAGCACAGGTACAACCTGCTTTTAAATCTGCGATCGTGGCTCCTTGATTAACGACGTTAGTTACCGTGGCTTTACTGCAGTTATTGCCTTGGAGTGATTGAATCCATAAGCTACGCTGAGCTCCTGCTTCATCTTCTCGAGCAAGGGTGGCAAAACCAACGCCGCCCTCCCCCTGCTGAGGTCCTACAGCCTGAACACCTTCACCCAAAGCTTGGGCACGAACAATGGTAGGGATAGCACTCCCACCCGTTTTCAATGCTGATTGAGCCTGGCTCACATTTTGTTCTTCTACTAATTTTGCATATTGTACAGTTGGATCAAGGGCCCCTGGGATTGACTGTATAGCCGGAACACCACCTACCACTGTGGGTCCACCATTAACATCTACAGTAGAGCGAAACCTAATAACCCCAACAACAACCGCGATTATCAATAGGACAGCAGTGAAAATGACAATTACCCGTGTTCGGGTATTGGTAAAGAGCGCCTTAAGATTTTCTTTTTTACCTGCCATGTGATTATAACCCTTCTACCTTAAGTTGCATAACCTTGCCATGCCAGGAAACAAGTAATACCGGAGATTTTTGCATTTCGTAAGCATGCATTCCATCTGCACTAGTCATGCTTCCTATCCACCCTGGGGACAAGATCGTGAGGTTCGTGCGAACATACATCTTTTCATTTAAAAGCCAGGCTCTTGCATCCCCACCACTTACTGTCAAACGCTGGCTACCCGGAGGAGGAACACCATCTAAAACATGCAAAAGAATATCACTGGCACTTGGAGGGATACCCTCTTCCATGGGCATTGCCTTTGCATTCGGACCATAGCCTTGTACTCGCAGATCCACCCGATAATCAACAGCTTTTTGTCCCGGAATGAGAGTCAGCATCACGGGAGTATTCAGCCCACGCAACCTCACTGCAAGATTACCATAAGTATAAAGTTTTAGTGATTGAATCATTAACGTATTGCTGGTTTTATCCCATTGAATATTGAAAGAAGCGGGATCGCCCAAATCATAAGCACTGATGGGCCAAGGCGCTCCTGTTGAGTCAAGAAAAACCAAGGAGGATACAAATCCTTGGGATAAACGAATTACCGGAGGAGTTGAACCTGGTGAGAGATTCACAAATTGAGACGTCGCTGTGGGTTTCGGCGGCGTACCAGCCGTGGCTGCCTGGGCATATTCTGAGGCATGGTAGAGTTGCTTCAGTCTCACGATTTGCTCTGGGGTCAGAGGAAACAATTGTCGAGTCACACCATCGAAGGCCTGTGTATCAATAAGTTCATTATCCGCCTCTGTGGGACCAGCAGAAGCAGCCTCTTGAGGTGGAGCTGCTTGTGGTGTTGGTGGTGGTCCAGCGGGTGGTGTTGTAGTGGTTTGACCTGCGGGGGCCGGTTGCGTCGCCTGAGTCGCCTGAGTCGCCTGAGTTGGCGTAGGTGCTGCCGGTGCTGGTTGCCCTTGCGCATTAGTCCCTTGAGATAGCTTTTGTTGTAATAAACGCAGTTGTTGAAGCGCTTGTTGTGCAGAATCAGACTGATCAGTTGCATAGGTAAGATGCAATGAATCAAGGATAAGAATACTAATGATAGCAATCCAATGAACCGCCTGTTTCTTTTTTTTATTAGATCTCTTTCGAAACTCGCTGTGGTGAGCGAAGTGCGAGGAGAAGCGAAGCGCAGAACCGCAGTGTACACGCCAGTACATGAGGATTCGAGCACCGCATCGATGAAGCAATTCGCCACCACAGTAGTAGAATTTTGAAAGAGATCTATTCATCAACTTATCCCACCACTAGCTGGTCCAACAACAAACTGAGCTATACCAATACCACGCGGAGAATTTAACGTTGATACCCGAGTTATCAACATGGTAACGACGTTATTTTGTTGAGAAAATTCGCTAGCGCTTTGGTAGGTAACCAAGATGGGCATTTGTACTCGCCAGGAATACCTACCATTCAAAATCCCTTTTTGCAAAATAATTGGTGCACGAGTAGCTACAGCAGAAACAATCAATTTCTTTGCTTTTACTGCATCCAAATTATTAGATTCTTGTAGGGCATTCAGGAATTGAGTCCATCCATCAGCTGTGAAAAAACCAGAAGAAGCCTGCAATTCCTCACGGTAATTTACAAAATTATAAGTAAACGCTGCAATAGCTGCCTGGTTTGCCCATTGCAAGACAGCTGAATCGGATTGGTTAGGTTCATTTAATGGAAATAATGGCGTAATTCGTCCATTAATGCTTGTAGCAAAATATTTTGGTGCGGGCGGATGTGTCAATAAATAAAATAGCAAGGAGGCTGAAACAATATTAACCAAAACAGAAATCAGGAGAGCGATTATTATCTTACGTTGTCCATCACGGTAAAAAGCGTTTCTCATCGCGACAGTTGTTAAAGCATCTTCAGCCATAATATCCTCGGTTATTGCGGTATGACCCTCGTCTCATCCTCATTAACAGGATCTGGTTCAAGCAAAGGTGTGCTTGAATAATTTGGTTTATCTAGTGGCGTTAATTTGACAGGCGGAGTTATTCCACTAGTTGCATAATAATCACGCTCTGGTTCATTAAAATGGACATAATATATTGCAAGGGTTAAAAATAAATTAATAGTCAACGATACAATAACCCACTTTATTCCTTTACGATAGGTGCGAACATAAAATCCTTTAGAACTCTTTATTGTATCCCAAGTACCTCGAGTCATTCTATCCTCATCTAGATGATCGCATCTCTAAAAGTAATTTCAATACGTGAATTTGGCGATTTATCGCCACCATGAGGCCAGGCCATTATAGGTTTATCACTGCCAGCACCAACTGTAAAGATAAAACGACTGTCTATTCCTTGCGACCATAAGTAATCTCCCACTGCTCTTGCTCTCGCCAATGTTAAGGCGCGTTCACGCTTTGAAGAAACATATTTAGTGCTATAACTGGTAACCGTTATTGCTACTTTGCGAAATTGTTTTAAAAAAAGGACAACATTATTAAGTACGCCATAAGATTCCCAAGTTAATCTCGGGGATTGATTAGCGAACAAAGCTGCTGAAGGAATACTTATTAAATAATCCGAACCGATGGTAACTACTTTTATTCCGCAACTATTTAGTCGCTTTTGCAAACGGATGACTGCTTTATCAGAGGTGCCTGCTACTTTTCGTGGTAGTTTAGGACCATCATCCGCTGGGATATAAGGGGGAGTTTTATGACAACCTAATAATAATAGAGAGGCTAGCAGAGTGGCATGCCATATTGAAAAACCGAATACGCTACTCCACATTTGTTTCACTCTCACCCTCATTAATTATTAGATTTCCCATTTCATCAAATAAAAACATACAAATCATTACGTTACAAGCAGTTCTTAAAAATTTAACAATATTTTTGCTTTGTGAATAATAAATAAACGACAAAAATAACCCGCTTTGTAAGATAACAGCAGAAATGGCAGAGTGGGGCCAAAGAGGCCAAAATACTGGCAAATGAGGGATTGATTTAAGATTAGATCTCTTCTGATTTAGCTTGGGCTTTTTCTCGTTCACTCACAATTTTTTCTGATAGTGCGTTTACTATTTCAGACAGTTCTGTAGATGTGACTTGGTCTCTTTCTTGAGGCGGATAATGTGTCGCCATTTGAAAGTCTTTAATCAGTTCATTAGCGACCGTGCCAGCATACTTGTCTTTCGCCCCGCTAGCACGCTCAATAACCGACAGAAAGTCTCTTGTCTCGTTGATAGCCAATAAGGGTAGAGAAAATTGTTCCATATCTTTTGCCAACAAAGGAAGTGCATTGGATGGTTGGCGAAGTTTACTGAAGATGGTTAATATCCCTTCCTCTTCTTCCTCAATGATCTCTTCTACTGGAGGTGGTTCATTATGACCATGGAATGCCAGTAAAGCAGCCACTCCTCGCTCAATTGGCTCACTGATCTTAGAGTCATGCAATGCTTTAGTGATTAACGTAATTTCTTCTGTTTCAACGGCTTTGCTGATACTTAAATCTCCACTCTCCAATATCTTTTGAAATCCTGAAAGTTGTTTTTGCAATTTCATCAAGTATTCATCAGGAGGCGGCTCTACCTTCAAAAATTGATTAAGCTTCAACTGCTTCACTGGTTTAGGGTTAGCATAAAACATGCGAGCACGAACAATCTTGGATTTAAAGAATATATGTGCTTCACCTTCCGTTTGCTCTTTCAGATCCAGCAAATCGATACGGGCACGTTTTTCAAAAGAGGAACTCTTCGTGTCCAAATAACTGTTCGACATACTTGTATCTTTGGTTTGGAATGAATCAACCTTAGTGACGTAAGCTTCCCCAGCTGTTTTAGTAAAGAAATCCCACGTTTCGGTAGGATCCTCAAGTTTCATACAAATCTTGATGTTCGTATTTGCACCGATAGATGCAGCTTCTTCCTTGGATGCTTTCTGGAAAGCAGGTAAGTCTTGTCCAGCAAAAATTGCAGAGAATCCAAGTGAACGCGCCTGAGCAGGCACCACAGCAAACCCCTGAACAGCGTAGTAACCATACTCATCCAAAATACACATGTAAGGTGTAGGGGCAGTGGTTGGTTTTCTTTCGATCACATCTCGGTAATCACCTTCAACCTGGTCACCTAATCCTGCAGCCATCATGGCTTTCAAAGAAGAAACAATGACCTTACCTAAATTGGATAACTCATCAGGAGATTTCTCCAATGCAGGCAACAATACAACGAGGATGCGTCGATTGAGTACTACATCTTTAAAATCCACTTCTGCCAAATTTGTGCGAATAATGTGGCCATAGGTGTCTGCTAAAGATGAGAATACACGAACCAACTGCATGGTAATAAAACCGTGCTGTTCCAGAACTTGTGAAACTTGTTTACCCTTTTTTTCTTTATTGTAACCAGGGAGGTTAAATACATAGTTACGCAATGGATCAGTAATTAATTTAGGGACTGAGTCAATATTTATGCTTTCTTGGTCATCTCGTGGAAAAACCTTATCGAGCACGATTGCTTCAAGACGGGCTAAGTCAAAATAGTTACGAATCGTATTGGCATCAAGTAGGATAGCACCTTCATCACGCATATAGACCAATAACTTCATTAAAGCTTCCACGAAGCTGATAGCACGACCTTTCCACATGTCCCCGTCAGAAGACTGACCAGACGATCCCATCAAACTCACCACCAGCTGGGTCAACATACTGGAAGAACCCTGACAAAACGGATTAAGGGTATTGGATAAACGTTTTTCCTGAGGCCCGACAATATCACGCGCACCAGTCATGAAGTTGATCAATAGTAAATCATCCTCACGCCCCATGCTGCGCACCATGGAGAAGATCTTCGCATAAAGCGAGTTATCACCTTTACCGTCGACGTAAATAAAACCACTGGCATGCACTAAGGCATTATAAGCAAGTGAGACGAGTGTTTCTGTTTTACCACTACCGGTGGAACCGAAAATAAGCGCATGTGTTCTAAGATCATCATTGGTGAACCACAGCTCTTCTTTTGTTTTGCGATCATTACCAAAGAAGGCAATTCCGCGAGCAATATTTGGGGTCCCTATACCCGGTTTTAAATCATTATAATCTTTGACTCTAGCGATCTTAGGCAGTCTAAAGGGGAGCTTCTGTTTGCAAGAGTAAGCGTAGAGGAAGATAGCAGCGCCAACAATCAACATCAGCGTTGACACTTCAGATAAATAGTAAGCAACTGCTGCCATGGAAACCAAAACAATAGCGACATTTGTTGGATCAGAGAAAAAATCTGCAAGACGTTGGCCAAGCGTGCGTGTATCCCGCAAAAGCTGGGTAGGATCTATTTCATGTCGCGAATCAATACCACGCATCATGGCTCTAACTCCTGCAACTCTTTAGGCGTTAATTTCACTTCTTTCACAGCGATTTCAAGTGCTTTAATTGCTTCATCTATCATAGGTACTAAAGACCGTCTACCCATAACCTTTTCGGCACGCCAATGGGCAAAAGGACCTGCAACCTCTGCAAAAGGCGTTTGACGGCCTACACAATTAAGCATATACCATAATCGACGATCGATGGGCTTAAGCCATAAAAACTCTGAACTTGGCACAACCCCATCTTCACGTGCCGATTCCAATAGTGAAGCCATAACCGTCAAGAGGTAAGCGTGCTTTCCTAAAATTTCTTGCACATTTTCAGCATGTTGATATTTCTTCAATACCGACTTAGCTACAGAAAAGTCCATTTTTCCGGCAGCGTAAGATTTATCTAAGGACTCTAGAATAGAGCTAGCAGAATTCCTATCCCGGTTCATTCTAGCAATAAACACTGCAGCTAGAGCATAAACTTGCGGTGGGCAGTGATCAAAACCATCCCAATACGGACCTAATTGCAATGTGAATACACGTTTTGCGTCTCCCTTGCGAATACCAGCAGTCATCTCTTGCCCTGGTGTAGGATTATCTAAGAGAGCATCATCTTTTTTGAGTAACTTGTATTTGCGGGCAAATTCCATCGGGGTAAGTGCCATGGCCCAAGGGCCTTTATTAATATCTACGCTCACTAAATCTTCTTTAACGACAGGCATAATCGCTAGCCAATTATGCTGTTCTTGGGTGCGTAGGGTTTTCATATTATGTGCTTTTTTGAATCTAAGAGTGATGTCGGAACGGTAAAGAAAAATAGCTAAGAATATAAGGATGACAACAATTGGGTAGCGAATAAAATTGCCAACACTGCGAGTCAGATCAACGAACTGATCCCAGCTTACTGTTGCCGGATCAATGGTTTGCATCAAGTAAATATTATTTTGCAGCTGAGCATTGCTAACAAAAAAACTGATTAATTTTGCTTGTAATACATTTAGATAAAAAACGAGGGCAACAATGTATTGATGTCCAAGTTTCCAGATAAAAAAAGCGGTGAAAAATATCAGCACCATAATCCATACTGGTGCCATTGAGTTATCGCCGCCACCTTGTTGCTGTGATTGTTGTGCCATACGCTGCGTCAAATTGAATCCATATTAAAAAAGTATATACCCAGTTTAAGCATGATGCGACCATCAGCCTTTATTCTGACGGAGATTTTTTCACTAAACGTCCTTTTACATAATGATAAACACCGGATAAATGGACAAAGCGAGTAATATTATCAAGACTTAAAGAACGATCTTTGAGTGACAACAGTGGCTTGCCAAATCTATCTGTTGGTATTTTATCTGCTGCTATGGATAGAATATCACTTTGATTAATATAAGCAGCCACATATGCCTCATTTACTTTATTTGCTTTTGCCTTAATCAAATTCTTCACATCTTGTTCATCTGCATAAATGGGTCGAGAGATCATTTGCCGAGGTAAATTGGCAAGAAGGCGCTCCCAAGCTTGTATGTTATTACCCTCAGTAGAATAAAGCGCTATAAATACTTCTTGTTGTTCAGTGCGTTGGGAACCCTGACTTGCAAAGAAGCCGGATTCCTTTTTAATTTGGGTTTGTTGATCTTGGCCACTACCGATTTGATTAGCAAAATTTTGCCTTATTTCGCGTAAATTTCTGCCGATGGCGCGTAAAAAATTAGATTCATCCCACGGTCCTTTCTCAATGGCATCATCTAATGCTTTCAAAATGGCTTGGGCTTGATCTTGCGTTAATCTGTCTTTCATAGAGGAAAATCTTAAGCGTCAATTTCAGCTTTGTTCAAGAAACAATTATGAACAGTATAACAGCATTCAATAGAAAACGCGGAGTACTATCTTATGGTGGTCCTGATGAGTAAGAAGTATCAGAGTCTATTTCTTCTTCTACCTCATTAGCATTATGCGGGACGGTAACTTCAGAAGCGGTTTTTTGATCGCCACTAACAATAGTCTCAGTTGTTTGAAAAAATTCTTCTACTACTTCTTTAGCCTCTAAATTAACCTGAGCGTTTTTAGCTCCTGTATTAGCCTTGTTCATGGTGATCATTTGGATAAGTGGACGACTAACACGAGCGTCTATAGAAGCTATTAGATTTTGTACTTGTGCAAAAGCGAGTCCTTCTTGGGCTGATGTTTTTTGGGCAGCAGAAATATCATCCGCCTTTTGGGCAGAATTCTCAGCACCAAATAAACCACTTCTATGCAGTAAATTTGTTATTTTTTTGCCGCTGTCTTCACCTGGCATTACCCATTACTCCAAACAACTTTAGTACAGTTAGATTATCATCAATTTGCTTAAGGTAAACTTAAGGCAACTAAACTTTCACTTTCTTTACAATTAAATAGGTA
Organism: Legionella lansingensis; assembly: GCF_900187355.1. Taxonomy (NCBI): domain Bacteria; kingdom Pseudomonadati; phylum Pseudomonadota; class Gammaproteobacteria; order Legionellales; family Legionellaceae; genus Legionella; species Legionella lansingensis. The sequence continues at coordinate 2,333,731 of NZ_LT906451.1, forward strand.
CCATTTGTTTTTTAATCATACATTAACTCGTCCAAGGGCGTGTAATCTCGACTCGGCCCCCCTTGAATAAGCTCATTTAGCACATCCGTCATGCACAGTAATCGCAATGCATTTGGAGTCACCTCATCAAAAACCACGCGTATTCCTAGTAACGCATTCTCTGCCTCGTCAAAAGTTACGCCCAAACCATAACCTAAGCACAATGAACATAATTGATCCGCCCTACGAGCGATAGCAGGAAGCAGACCCGTATCTGAGAACACTTCCTCATAACTAACAAAGCGATCATTGAGGTAAAATTTGGCGTTCATATTTGCGGCGATCAGGGCCATGCTTTTACGGATATCTATTTCCATTTATCGCCACCACGGTTTTGAATTTTTTATAGGACCCGCCAAAAAACTTCTTATCCATCTTAGAAAAACTGGAACTGTAAAACCATAGTGCTCAATGACTCCAAAGAAGACAGCTGATACTAAAACCAAGATACCGGTCCAGACCCTAATATGCATTAGAAAAAGAAAGATTGGAAAAGCCGCTCGTGCATCTACCATAAAAAAACGAGCGCTTCTTGCAGAATCCCTCCAATGAGCGGTTTCAGCAAACCCTCCAGCCGCCATACAAACCTCAAACTACTTGACTGATATATTAACAGTATATCGTTAGGGGATGAGAATTCAAGAGTAAAACTACGCAGGATAAGATGAAATTAGGAATTAGGATCCAGGGAGCAACTTTTTTTCATCCTTGTTGGAAAGACAGTTTTTAACCACATTTCCGAGTGATAATTCTGCAGTGGGAGCAAGCTCAGGAACTGGAATCTCCTTTATTTCATTTGTCTTATTTTGAGGCACAGATTGATTAGCTGATACGTCAACAGCTGACTTGAAAGGATGCATTTTCGTCAACATGTAGTTCGTGCTATTTGCCATCACAGCCTCCAGGCAATTGATTCATTGATTGAATCATAACAAACAAAAATTAAGGCTTTATTAAGTCATTTAAATTTTTTACCAAAACGAATTGCCTCAAATTATCTGTTGCCGAAGGATGACGTAAATAAGTCCATAAATTGCTTCGTTGCCTCAATATGGCTGTTGCCGAGCGAGAGGAACAGAAATGGGGCAAGTGAATATGGATTTGTATCTAAAAATACAGCGTATCCGCTATCAACGAGGCAATAGAGCGTTAAAAAAACGCATTCTGGATGAATTTTGCGAGACGCATCATTATCATCGCAAAGCAGCAGCTCGTTTATTAAGACAGTTACCCATTTCTGATAAAAGTCCGAAGAAAGTTGGAAAAAAGAAGACCTATGACCCATCCATATTGCTGGAGCCTTTAAAAAAGATATGGCTTGGCACGGATCAGATGTGTGGTAAACGATTAAAGAGAGCTCTTCCCTTATGGTTACCTCATTATCAAAATCATTATGAGCCTTTAGCGGCGGAGATATCCTCTCAACTGCTAACCATGAGCGCTGCTACAATTGATCGCTTACTCAAGCCTGTTAAAACTCGCTATGGAAAAGGCTTAAGTGGAACAAAGCCTGGAAGTATTCTCAGGAATCAAATTCCAGTCAATACGAATCAGTGGAATACTAACGAAGTGGGTTTTATGGAGGCCGACAGCGTTGCGCATTGTGGAGCATCACTAGCCGGTGATTTTGTTTGGTCTATTACGCTGACGGATATTTTCAGTGGCTGGACAGAAATGCGGGCCACTTGGAATAAAGGAGCTCATGGTGTCTTGGGGGGTATTCAAGACATAGAAAAAAATTTACCTTTTGAAATCAAAGGGTTTGATTGTGATAACGGCTCAGAGTTTCTCAATTGGCATCTCATTCATTATTTTACTGAGCGGGACCCACAAAAAGCGGTTCAATTTACTCGCTCTCGTCCTTATAAAAAAGACGATAATGCACATGTTGAACAAAAGAACTGGACTCATGTGCGTCAACTGTTTGGTTATCATCGTTTTGGTAATCCAAAGCTCGTTGAGCTTATGAATGACTTATATTCTAACGAAGTCTCCTTGTTATTTAATTTTTTCTATCCTTGCATTAAGCTCATTGACAAAGTACGAATTCAATCCCGTGTAATCAAAAAATATGATCAACCCCAAACGCCCTATCAGCGACTGATGACGTCGAATGGTCTTACTCTCGCTCAGAAAACAAAATTACAAGAGACCTTTAATACACTCGACCCGTTTGACTTGCAAAAAAAGATTCAAAAAAAGCTAAAATTAATATTTAGATTAGTGAATATTCAACATGTAAAACAAAGAAAGGCTCTTTAATGAAAGTCTTATTCAATATTGTAAAAAGACAGGAACATAAAGCCTGTGGATATGATGGACGAGTCCTTCGGACCAGCCTGTGCCCTATGGGACGTGTGGACAAAACCATGAATAACAAAAAGACGTTATTCACAGTTATTGCCCACACTCACAGGCTTCTCGCCCACACACCCACCAGGCTCAATAGCAATTATTTTTTAATCGCAACAAAACCTCTCAAAAGCAACACCTATTCTGAGGCAACGACTCAGTATATTTTTTGTCCTTCGGCAACAGGTTCTATTGAGGCAACAGGAAAATGCCTTACCACAAACAAAATGCTAGAAAAATGACTCTTAACTTATAAGTTGCCTTATCTAGAGATAAATAACAAGCAAAATGATCAACAATTTTTATCTGCTCCAAAGCTTGATGCAAAACCTTACAATAACTTAACAATCAGTGTGTCTTATTTGGATTACTATATATTTAAGTAGTTTTTAAACTAAAAACTCATTTAGAGCACAAAATGATTTCATATAATACAAAAACGGCGCGACTGATGCTGTGGAAGCAACGGCTTAAGAACTTTAATGACACCGATAGAGAACCATTAAAAGCACACTTGTTGAGTTTGCTTTCCAACCCTAAGTATGATCCAGAAACACGCTGGCAGAATTTCAATACTGAACGAGCCAAGCTTTTGGGCGAAGAGCACAACCAAGGCTGGAGTTGGACACCTCATTTTAATTGGCTTTGGACAATTCTCTATTATTTGTCATTTACCCTGATTAAAATTAACCCGCAACCAGGATCAAGACTTCGCCAATTTCTAGCAGAAGAGCCAGAGATTGATATAAAAGAAGTAACACCGGACGCCACGACAAGCATCAGTGATGAAGTCAATTTAACCGACGATGCATTCGAACATAGTCTGTTTTTTAAACCAGAGGAAGCATTAGCAGACCTTCACACTCGGATAGAGCGACTAAAAGCACCAAAATCAGAATATGATCCAAAAGAAATAGAGGTAGCTATTGAACGCCTGGACGCAATAAAATTAAGACTGGCGCCACAAGTTTATCGAGACTATCTGGATACTCTATTTACACGTGCGCCCAGAGAATGTTTGAATCATTTTTATTCTGTCTATCTTGCCGATCTGAAGAGTCACCCATATGAACCCCATCAAGCTATCGAATACTATCTCATGGCTCGTACCCTACTCAACGTCTTCGTGTTAAGAGGGAAAAAAATAGATGACGTCGAAGAGATAAACCCTATTCTTTATGATATCCAAAAATTAGTCATTCTATTAAGCTGGAAGACTAAAAAGGACAGCGATCCTTTGCTGGCTTTAGCTTCGGTTCCTAAAGAAACATCTGATGCAATAGATGCAATTTATAGTGGAAAAACAAGCTCCTCTCAGAAAAAAACGAAGAGGCGTGATCAAGAAACCTCACTCAAGGATAAAATCCTTAAAGAACTGCAGGATAAAATGGGGGAAAAAAGATTTCAGTCTAAATCTCGTTCCTACGATTTTCCCCATCGAGTGCTTGCTGATATGTATGAGGAATTAAAGGTTGACAACCATCCTCTTCTGATCCAATTTGTTCGCTTAGCTTGCGAAAACCTGTTATTTGCATACGTGCAAGGAAAAGGAGAAGGTACTTGGAAAGAAGGTTATATGAGTTATGACACCCTTCATTTTCTAGTTAAAAATATTCTTAACGCATGGCCCCAAAAATTTAATTTTTTCAATCAAGATAAAGGTGTTTTGCTGAATCCCTACTCTCATGGATCTTCTTTTTTCGTTAACTACAGACTAGCAGAGAAAATAACTGCCGAAGTTCTACTTCAAGCGGCAGTGGTGCCCGCTTGGGGTTTGGATGTGGCGCTTAAGTGCTGTAAGGAATACCTCAAGAATAAAGCACTGGAACCCCAGGAGTTAGACTGGATTCTGGCACGAGTCCGACACGTCTACCCCGAACTTGTAGAGCCATTAAAATATATTTTTACTGAGGTCAAGATTCATGGTACTGAACAGTTAGCCGTCTGGGCCAAATCTACTCCAAGTAACTCTCAATCTGATCAAATAATTAAAGCAATCGAAAACGCACTCGAAGAAGCTAAAAGTGCAGGGCTTAACGTTGAGAAACAATATAAAGCTTATCAGGAAGCGCTGCAGGACTTTTATAATCTACTTAATCATTGTCAATTGAGCAACGAAGAGCTTACCGTTGCATCGAAAGAATTACTGCCCAAACTTAAACTTTGTATCAAAGATGAGCTCTATGCACAATGGAAAGACCAAATCAAAACCCTACAACGCGGTGCCATGAAGGAACAGCAACTTAATTCTTCTCATGTGCCCACATCGCAAGGCGGTATATTTACACCTAAAGATAAACAACCAACTGGTGCTGATACTTCATCTCACTCCCAAGGACCGGAATACCATTGAGGGTCTATGAAGCAAATAAAGATACTCACTTGTCTTTATCCCCACATCTCTAACGTAAACTTGCTCAAATAACCACTCTGTAATAAAGTGATAGCATGCCGCATCGATTTGATTTTTAATGAGAGTATTCTGCACAGCCTTGGCAATTATCGCCTTTATTGCTAGCGCCTTTCTTTTTCAGCAGAATGCGCCTTTTATTCTTGAGGGCATCAAAAACTTAGGATGGCTCGCTCCTGTGTTGTTCTTACTGTTGTATGCCATTGCTACTGTTCTCCTCTTACCTACCATGGTATTGACACTTGCCGGCGGTGCATTATTTGGTCCTGTGTATGGTATTTTTTTGAATTTGCTTGGAGCCTCTTTTGGAGCAGCTCTTGCTTTTTGTATTAGCAGGCATCTAGCCACTGATTGGTTTGCCACTAAAAGAGGACCTAAAATTAATAAACTTATCCAAGGTGTTGAAGAGAATGGCTGGCAATTTGTTGCATTATTACGTTTATTGCCCATCATTCCTTTCAATCTTGTCAATTACGGCTTAGGTTTAACAAAAATTAAATTTAGTCATTACATTATTACTACATTTATTTTTTTAACCCCTGCCGAGATCGTATATACCTATTGTGGGTATGCAGGCATGGATGTCTTAACTCATCACACATCGTTGTACAGTTCAAGTCTTATTATTTTACTTCTTTTGGCTGTCGTTATTTTTGCAATTAAACTCGCACGATATTACCAACATCGTCGCAAAACCACCGATTACAATAGAGAGCGTCCCTAGCTATCTTTTGACAATAAATCTTGCAATAGCGTAATTAGGGGATGGTTAGTCACGAAAGACACATCATCAAGTGTCGCAACGAGGCGGATACCTTGTAACGTATTTGTAATGAAGATCGCATCGCTTTTTATCAGGGTAGCTCTGTCTAATTCACCCTCACAATGAGCAATACCATTGGACTTACATAAGGCTAATAGACGCTGGCGAATTATACCTGCCAGTATCCCGCTTTTAAGCCCTGGGGTATATAATTGATTATCTTTAATCATAAACAGATTAGCCACGGATGTTTCTGTTGCATGCTGTCTTAGATTAAAAAATAAAACGTCATCTGCCTCTGCATGTTCGGCCTGTCGCCGTGCCATGATAGCCTCTAGATAATTAATGGATTTAATTTGATAAATTGGATTGTTACCATCTCGCAGCCAAGGCGCACTGATAAGCTTGAGTGGTCGGGGATTTTTAACATAGTTAAAAGCATCAAAGACCAACCGTGCTTCTTTACTTTTTTGGAGTAGTCCTCTGGGTGCGCTGCCACTGCTTAATAAGACCTTTATACCCCCATTTTGCATGGCGTTTATCTTGATACACTGCAACAGTTTCCTTAGCCATGTATCAAAAGACAGATCAAAAGGGATGTCTAAAAATGAAGCAGAATTTTGCAGACGCTGCCAATGGAGCTTTGGGTAACATGGTTTTCCGTTTGCGACACGTAGGGTCTCAAAAAGTCCCTCCCCCAAAAAAATACGATCTTCCAAGGGAAAAGGAGCTAGCCCATTTTTATTCATAAAAATGAGCATAGTCATGAACATTAATAGTCGACAAAATCATCAAGTTCATCGCGGAGGCGCTTTTCTTCTAACATGTTTTCAAGGCGTCTACGCGCATCCAACGTTGAGCCTTCCTGTGGATCAGCGTTAATTAGTTCATCTTCAGGATTCGCAAAGGCATCTACTTCGTCTAAATCATCGTCATCAAACATATCACTCATGCCATTCTCTCTAAAGTTTTACTTAGTTATCCGCTTTACCGAGACTGTTCATTAATCAGTGTCATTCCCGCGTAGGCGGGAATCCATTCTGGATTAGCACACGGCTTTAATCTGCAGATCCCCGTCTACGCGGGGATAACACAGTTTGGTAAACACTCTCGCTTTATCAGCTCTAGTAAAATTCGAAAGCTATATACCCTATTTTTATTATTATGACTAGACTTTTTAAAAAATTTCTTTCACAAGCGCCTGACTTGCACTAGTATTTAGGGACGTTCCCTAGTTTGCGTAGTAACAGAGAAAAAGAGATATTACAACATGGCTGATCGCTTTAAAGATGCTTTAAGACGTAGTTGTCGAGGAATACGCGAAAAACTCTCCCCCGCCTACCAACGAATGGCCTCTACTCAAGTTTGCACACACATTCGCAAATTGGATCAATATCGCTATGCAAAACGGATTGCACTTTATAAAGCTGTTGCAGGTGAAATTAATTTAAATAACTTATGGGATTCCGCCCCCTTACAAGGAAAGTATTGTTATTTCCCGGCGCTTAATAAGGATAAAACCCTCTCTTTTTTACCTGCCACTCCTGCCACTCCTTTTATTGAAAATCGTTATAGCATACCGGAGCCCGATGTAAGCATTGAAGAAGCTGTTCCCCCTGGCAAACTGGATATTATTTTTGTGCCATTAGTTGCTTTCGATGAAAAATGCACTCGTTTAGGGGTAGGAGCGGGATATTATGATATGACCTTGGCCAATGAAAAACATCCCATGCTCATTGGCGTTGCTTACGAATTTCAACGACAACCTTTTATCGAGCGACACCCGTGGGATGTCCCGCTAACCGCTGTGGTTACCCCACGTGCAATCTATTGGAGTAAATAATGACCCATTATTGGTTAATGAAATCAGAGCCTGATTGTTTTAGTATTGATGATCTTATAAATGCCCCCAATCAAACGACTCATTGGGATGGGGTACGTAATTATCAGGCCCGTAACTTTATGCGCGATCAAATGACCATTGGAGACAAAATATTTTTTTATCATTCCAATTGCAATCCACCTGGTATTATCGGGATCGCAGAAGTAACGAGTAAGGCTTATCCGGATCATACGGCCTTTGACCCCGAAAGCGAACATCCCGATCCCAAAAGCAACCTGGATAATCCACGTTGGTATATGGTTGATATCCGGTTTAAGGAAAAATTCAAGCATTTAATTTCTTTAGAGCAATTAAGACAATACCCTGAGCTTGAGAAAATGGCCTTGCTTCGTAAAGGTAACCGGTTATCAGTTTTACCTGTGAGCGCAGGCGAGTGGGATTTTATTGTTAATCATTTAAAATAACAGCATTCTGGAGGGCTGTCCACTGAACTGTGTCATTCCCGCGTAGGCGGGAATCCAGTCGGGTATGACACGGTTTTGGTAAACACTCTTGCATTCTGTCGCCTCAAAGCGCATCATCCCCCACCTCACCTGTTCTTATACGTACGACCTGTTCAAGTTCATAAACAAAAATCTTGCCATCACCAATCTTCCCTGTATAAGCCGCCTTACAAATAGCATCAATGGCAGCCTCAATCATGTTATCAGGTAAAGCCAGTTCGATTTTAATCTTTGGTAAAAAATCCACAACATATTCGGCACCGCGATAGAGTTCTGTATGTCCCTTCTGACGACCAAAACCGCGAGTTTCGGAAATTGTTATTCCAGGCACCCCAATTTCCATCAAGGCCTCGTGCACATCATCAAGTTTAAATGGCTTGATAATTGCTGTAAGCATCTTCATAGTTTTCCTCATAATAACGTCGATTAACACATGACTACCAGCCCTAACTTTTGTTAGACTGATGTATCATGAATAAACACGCAGGAGATTTGCATGTTTGATACAAAACATTTTGACGATTTAGCTAAAAAGCTCTTTGCCACCTTACCTACAAGTCTACAAAACTTTGAAAATGAGATTCAACAAAAATTCAAGGATGTCCTTCAAGCCACTTTTGCACGCTTAGATCTAGTAACAAGAGAAGAATTTGATGTGCAAACCAAAGTATTAGCGCGCACGCGCGAGAAATTGGACGACTTACAAGCACAAATTGAAAAATTGCTAGCTAAGAAGCAAGATAAATAAAATTTACTGGTTAACTTAAAGAAAAAGAGTAAAATAGCCTGGCTACTCGATCTTCAAGTTTTTATTGCTTGACTTCTTAGAACATCGAATTACCGTGGTCAAGCCACGGTAATTCGGTTTTGATTTGTCAAATTAAAAAACTTGAAGATCGAGTGGTTAGCAAATAGTCCAGCTTATCAGGAAGATAAAATGAATCTCGCTTTTAGCAAAACGCGGAGTGCTGTAGGTATTCATGCGCAACCTGTTTCCGTAGAGGTACATCTATCTAATGGCTTACCCGGTTTTACCATCGTAGGTCTTGCTGAAACTGCGGTTAAAGAAAGTAAAGATCGTGTACGTAGTGCTATTATTAACAGCCAATTTGAATTCCCCTGTCGCAAAATCACTGTAAATTTAGCTCCTGCGGATCTGCCAAAATCAGGCAGTGGGTTTGATCTACCAATAGCCATCGGCATACTCGCTGCCTCCGGACAACTACCGCAACATAAATTATGTGATCATGAATTTGTTGGTGAATTAGCCTTAAGTGGGGATTTACGAGGGGTATCAGCGATTATTCCTGTTGTGCTGGCTGCTCATCGTGATCACCAACAGCTTATCATCGCCGTTGCCAATGCTAAAGAGGCAGCAATTGCGGGCTATGAAGGCGTCTATACAGCGAACAATTTACGTGAAGTTTGCAGTTATTTATGTCAAGACATGGCCTTACAGCCACTGCCAGATCGTCCCGAAATCTTAAACGTGGATTGCAAACTGGATTGGTCAGATATTAAAGGACAGCAGCACGCAAAGCATGCTATGGAAATCGCAGCTTGTGGCGGCCATAGCATTTTGTTAAGTGGTCCTCCCGGAAGTGGTAAAACGATGTTGGCTAAGCGCTTCAGCACTATCCTTCCTGAGCTAACCGAGATCCAAGCCCTTGAATGCGCTGCAATAAACTCCATACGTGGATCACACCCAGATTTCAATACCTGGCGCCATCCACCTTTTCGCTCCCCACATCATACTGCATCACCAATCGCCCTTGTGGGTGGTGGTAATCCTCCTAAACCAGGAGAAATTTCCTTAGCCCATCATGGCGTGCTATTTCTTGATGAGTTACCTGAGTTTTCTAAACAGGTCTTGGAAACGCTGCGTCAACCTCTGGAGTCAGGCAATATCTGTATTTCGCGAGCAGCCAGCCAAGTAGAATTCCCAGCCCAATTCCAACTGATTGCAGCAATGAACCCCTGTCCTTGTGGTCAGTGGGGGAATCCACACGCGAATTGTTTATGTACACCTGAGCGCATTACTCGTTATTTAGCGAAGTTATCAGCCCCACTATTAGATAGGATTGATATACAAATCAATATACAACCCTTACTACAGGAAGATTTAATTAAACCGGATTACACTGTTGTAGAAGAAAGCAAAAAATTGCGCCAACGGGTGGCTTTGATACGCGAAATACAACTGGAACGCCAACAATGCCTGAATGCTCACTTAAGTGGAAGAGATTGTGAACTTTATTGTGATTTAGGACAGAACGAACAAGCATTTTTAGCTGAAGCCATGAACCGCTTAAAGCTCTCTGCCCGAGGATACCATCGCTTATTGAAAGTAGCGCGCACCATTGCCGATATGAAAGAACACAAAAACGTAGAGCTGCAGACGCTTCAGTCTGCTTTGTCTTTTAGACAAATGCTACAGATGCCCAAATGACAAGCCACTATTATTGAGATAGAAGACCTCAAAGATGGGAGCGAATCATCTAAAACGCACAATCAGTAGGCATCACTACAAGATCTCTAATGCAGATCCTTTGGGGCAACTTCCAGCAGAACATAATTATTTCAGCTAACTCCTCAGGCATAATAAACGTGGGATTGCCCAGCATCTCACAGTAATTTTCAAAGCTAATGCCCATATTGGCATGGATGTTCGTTTTTATTAAGCCAGGCGCAATATTCATAATTCGGACATTATTTTTTGCTTCTGCCATTTGCAAACTCTCACTTAGTGAGCGAACGGCATGCTTAGATGCATGATAGCCTACTCCTAATGGGGCTGGCTTTCGGTCACCAATAGAACTGATATTGATAATCGTACCCGACTTCCTATGAGACATATCGGGCAAGACAATTTTAATGCCGTTAATAACCCCGTTGATCAGCACCTCAATTTCATAATGTATTTTGTCTATTGGAATATCCCTGAACTCCCCTACATTAAGAAGACCGGCATTATTGATCAAACACTCCGTTTTACCATGGATTTTTTCAGCAGCGCGGACAGCAGCTTCAAATTGGGAGTAATCCGTGACATCCAGTTTGGCATAAATAATTTCATGATTTTTTAATTCAGGCAGTGGTTCAATATGGCGGCTAATCAAGAGGCAAGGATAACCCTCCTCAGCAAATTGTTTCGCTAGCGCGCGACCTATTCCTTCACTAGCGCCAGTAATCACTACCAGAGGTTTTTTAGCATGCATTCCTTGTGGTTCCTTACTAAATTTCCTTGCACTACTACAGTGACGCCTAATTTTGACAGATAAAAAAAGGTTTCTTTTTAATCGTTCCTCAAAGGGAATGCCTTGTCTCGGGGGCCTGTCGCTGCAGGTATCCCACCGTGCTCGCAGGCTACGCGCGGTAGGAGCCATCCTTTTCCGCCCCACCCCTCGTTTAAGATCATTATCTGTCAAAATTAGGCGGTCACTGTAAACCTTCCCAAATCCTTATAGCCCAAAATGCTAGCTAATAACAATCAGTGCTGAGTTAGCACCTCCAGAATAGCCATGCGCATGAAAACACCGTTAGTCACCTGTTGCAATATAAACGATTGCACTCCATCGGCAACCTCACTATCTATTTCCACACCACGATTCATGGGACCTGGATGCATCACCATTGCATCTGGCTTAGCATATTTCAGTGTAGTTGGTGTGAGCGCAAATTCCCGACGGTAAACATCCAGGTCTAATGCTTCATGCTCTTGTAGCCGTTCGTGTTGCACCCGCAAACAGATAACTACATCTGCTGCTTCTAGCCCCTCGGCTAAAGAAGAAGTGACTCGACCAAAATGAACCTGTTGTGGTTGCCAAACTTCTGGTGCCACCAAAGTGAGTTCTTTAACACCCATTGTTGCACAAAGGCATTGCAATGAATTAGCCACACGAGAATGACGAATGTTACCGACGATAGCTATTTTAAGTTGCTCAAAATCAGGTTTTTGTTCGTAAATCGTCATGAAATCAAGCATGGCTTGACTTGGATGAGCATGTTTGCCATCCCCAGCATTAATGATATGAACATTATCGCCTATCTTACGGGCTAGTGTTTGCTGCAATCCATCCTGGCTGTGCCTAATGACAAATAAATTGATACCCATGGCAGCCAAGGTCTTTAGAGTATCCTCAATATGCTCTCCCTTGGCTTCTGAGGAACTTTGCAAAGCCAAGTTAATCACAGACATCGATAGTTTTTTGGCTGCCAACTCAAAGCTAACGCGTGTTCGAGTACTGTTCTCATAGAACAGATTTGCGACTGTATGTTGGGAATAATTTGGATAGAGTGTTGCGCTTTTAAAATAAAGAGCCTTGTGCAGAAGACGATCAATTTCTTGGCGCGAAAGCTGACTAATTTCTAAAAAATGCTTCATCTTATTACCTTGAATGTTGCAGCCACTGCTCTAATATGATGCAAGCAGCGAAGCTATCGACCTCGGACTGCTTGATTTTACGATATCCGCCCTTGGCAAACAACCGAGCGCGGGCTTCGACAGTGGAAAGTCGCTCATCGACCAAATGCACCGGCAAGGAGAATCGCTTTTGTAATTGTGATGCAAAGCTGCGAGCAGCATTTGTAGTATACTGCTCACTGTCATCGATATGTGTTGGCAACCCGACAATCAAAGCCTCGGGCTGCCAATCGTTTACCATCTTCTGAATCAAATCCCAATTTGGAATTCCTAAATTTGCATCTAAGGTAGTTAGTGGTCTGGCACTGTCAGTAATTTTTTGACCTACTGCTACGCCTATTCGTTTGTAACCGAAATCAAATCCCAAATAGACACCCTTTGGCATGCGAAACTCCAATGTAGGATTAGTGAGAACTTAAGCATGACCTGCAATAGAGGTTAACTGGTTCATTTTCACTCCAATGAGGGAACCAGCGTATTCCCAACGCTCTGAAAATGGCACCTCATAAAGTAATTCAGGGGTACATGGGCAAACCAACCATGTATTATTCCTTACTTCCTCTTCAAGTTGATTTTCACCCCAACCAGAATACCCTAAAGTGACCAAAGCATCTTTAGGTCCTTTATCGGCGGCGATAGCGTGGATGATATCATTGGAAGTCGTCACCGTCACGTCATCACGTAAAGCCAAACTCGAGCGCCAGCCTCCGACAGGACGGTGAATGACAAATCCTCGCTCTGGTTGGATAGGTCCTCCAAAAAGTAATGGCATTTGGTTTTGTTCATGACGAGCTGGTTCAATTTGCATTTGTTCGAACACCAAACCAAGAGGATACTGCAATGGCCTATTTATAATCAATCCAACCGTTCCTTGAACATGATGCTCGCAAATATACACGACTGTGTGATAGAAATTGGGGTCGATTAGAGAGGGCATGGCGATCAGTAGGTGATTGGCCAATGAGGAATTTACTGTCATGGCGCACCCCCTCAAACTCCGATTGGTTTCAATATAAGTATATACTAAATAATTTAAGTGCAGCGGAAGGTACCCCACTGTGCCCGCAAGCTGCGCATGGTAGGAGTCCTTCTTTCCGCGCTGAGAAATCCTCTCATTTTGGGATCGGAACAAGAACCTTCTTGTTGGGACTGGATTTCAGGAAATTTTATTATTTCCAAATTTTTAGCTCTGAGAACAAACTAAATAATGTCTCTAAAAGGAATTTTTTATAGACTACATCTAGAATCTAGAATATATAAAGATTAAGAACAGTAGATTTTTATCATGGAAACAATACAGCTTTCAAAACAAGACATCTTCTTCCTACGACTTCTAGAGCTCGATGAGATCGTTATACTCATCATAATCTTAGGGTTAATCACTATACTGACTACCGTTTATTTATGGGATAGACGCCAAAGAGAACATACGATTTTACGCAACTATCCCGTTATAGGACATTTTCGCTATTTCTTTGAATTCTTGGGCGAATTTTTCCGGCAATATTTCTTTACTAACGATCGAGAAGAAATGCCATTTAACAGAGCCGAACGCTCCTGGGTCTACCGTGCAGCCAAAAATGTGGATACAACAATTGGTTTTGGTTCTACTCGCTCGCTTCATGAAACCGGAACGGTGTATTTCGTCAGTGCACCTTTCCCACCTTTAGCAACGAGTGAAGCGCCTATGCAACCCATGACGATAGGCCCTTACTGCAGACAACCTTTTACTTCGACTCACATTTTTAATATCTCTGCTATGAGCTATGGGTCGATTTCCAAACCTGCTATTCAAGCCTTATCGAGAGGAGCAAAAAAGGCTGGGTGTTGGCTAAATACAGGTGAAGGGGGTGTGGCTCCTTACCATTTAGAAGCAGGCTGCGACATCGTTGCTCAGATAGGAACTGCAAAATATGGGGTTCGTGATGCGGAAGGTTATTTGTCTGACAATCGCCTACGTGAACTTGCAGCCATAGACTGCATTAAAATGTTTGAAATTAAACTCAGCCAAGGTGCTAAACCTGGAAAAGGGGGGATTTTGCCTGCAGTGAAGGTAACCCCAGAGGTTGCAGCGATTCGCGGTATTCTTCCCTACGTTGATTCCATTAGTCCTAATCGTCACATAGACATTAGCAATGTGGAGGAGCTTTTGGATGTCATCGAACATGTACGTGAAGTTACTGGGAAACCTGTGGGTTGTAAATTTGTGCTAGGAAGCTATGAATGGGTCCATGATTTGTGCAAAGCCATTCATAAACGAGGCACTAAATTTGCTCCAGACTTTATTACATTGGACAGTGCTGATGGTGGGACTGGAGCATCTCCTCAAGGCTTAATGGATTACATGGGTATTCCTATTCAGGAATCTTTACCAAGATTGGTGGACATTCTTGTTTTATATAATCTTCGTGAACGCATCAGGGTCATTGCAAGTGGCAAGTTGATAACGCCATCAGGCGTTGTCTGGGCTCTTTGTGCGGGAGCTGATTTTGTGAATTCTGCGCGTGGTTTTATGTTTGCTCTAGGTTGTATTCAAGCGATGCAATGTCATAAAAATACCTGTCCCACAGGAATTGCAACGCACAATCCTCGCTTGCAGCGAGGTCTCGTCGTCCCTGATAAAGCAGAGCGCGTCTATCACTATGCCAATAATATGGCTCATGAAGTTGCCATTATTAGCCACTCTTGCGGGGTGGAAGAGCCAAGGCAATTGCAACGTAAACACGCAAGAATAGTAAAGGAAGATGGGTTTTCGGTCTCACTGGAAGAAATATTTCCGAATCAAAAACCTTTACCCGATTATTTATGATTCTACTATCACTACCATTCATGACGTCCATGCTGCCATTTTATTTAACATTTTGATAAGCAGCGACTGTGGTACGACGCTTAAAAAATAAAATTTGGTGAGTATTTAATCGTTTATGGTGGAAATTACACAATTTTTTATAAAAAACTATTGAGACTGAACCCTATTTTACGTTAAGGTGGAATAACCCAAGTATGAATGGGCACTACAATTGTCATTTAAGGACGAATGCAATTGCTCAACAGCTTAGAAAGTTGACGATTGATAGCTTTAGCAAAAGGAGGGATGTTATGGCTATAGGCGAAGTCAAATGGTTTAACAACGCCAAAGGATGGGGGTTTATTGTCCCCGAAGGCGGTGGGGAAGACGTCTTTGTTCATTTTTCCGCGATTCGTGGCACCGGTTATAAAACACTGGTTCCTGGCCAGCAAGTAAGCTATGACCTTGAGAAAGGCGAGCGTGGCTTGCACGCCTCGAATGTGGTGGCACTAGCCAATGAAGAGACTAGCGCTTAAACTACCTCGATAAATGCAGCAGCTCTGGGCTGCTGTGTCGTTTATCTTACACTACCATTGACAATCTTTTGTCATATGTTGATGTTTTTTATTTTATGAAAAATGGTTTACTGCTCATTAATCTAGGTACCCCTGATCATTGCACTCCTGCTGCAGTTAAACGCTACCTTCGTGAATTTCTTGCTGATAAAAGAGTTATCGATTTGCCGGCTCCGCTTAGGTATTTAATACTTCATACCCTCATCTTACCTTTCAGACCTAAACAAGCTGCGCATGCTTATAAAGCCATCTGGGATAAGGAAGGATCTCCTCTACTTATCAACAGTCGTAAATTACAAACTAAATTACAATGTAGGCTTGGGGAAGAATATAAAGTTGTTTTGGGAATGCGCTATGGCAATCCTTCGATTAGTGAAGCCTTAGATGAGGTCAATGACTGTGAACGCCTGACCGTTCTCCCCCTCTTCCCACAATACTCTTCTGCCGCAACAGGTTCTGCCATTGAGAAACTATTGAAGTTACTTGCAACCCAAAAGAGCATACCGACATTAACTGTGATCCGTGATTTTTATCATCATCCAGGCTTTATCAAAGCACAAGCAGCGCTTATCGAACCTTACCTGGCTTCTCATGATTACCTTCTCTTCAGCTATCATGGCATTCCTGAACGCCATCTGGCTCACCACGGTTGTCAGACTGTTTGTGCGAACAGCTGCCCTCCTATCACCCAAAGTAATCAAGTCTGTTATAAGGCTCAATGTTACATGACGACTCGCGAATTGGTCCGGCAGTTAAATTTAACCAAAGAACAATATGGTATGGCTTTTCAGTCGCGCCTTGGAAAAACCCCATGGATAAAGCCGTACACCGATGCCCTCTTACCCAAACTGGCACAACAAGGCATTAAACGAGTGGCCATCGCCTGCCCTTCTTTTGTTGCTGACTGTCTAGAAACATTGGAAGAAATTGGCATTCGTGCGAAAGAACAATGGCAACGGTTGGGAGGTGTGCAATTATCATTAATTCCTTGCCTTAATGATACTGATTTATGGGTAACAGGACTTATTGAGATATTGAAAAATAAATAGGGGACGTCCCTATCATTGCAAAAAATTGTTTTTATGCTATAGAACAATCATATCAATCATCAATTGGGGTCAGTATGCCTTATAGAGTATTCTCAGAGCGCCTTAATAAAGAGCTCGACAATATTGGCGTTCCGCCTCGAAATGATGAACGGGTTGAGGCTTTCGCCAAGCTGGTAAGTATACCTAAATTTAAAGCCGAGGCCTTTTTAAATGGCATTGCTCTTCCTGATATAAAAGTATTGACTATCATTTCCGAAGAGTTAGAGGTCAATCCGGATTGGCTTTTAGGAAAAAGTGAACAAAAACAGAAAAAAACACGTGCATGAGTCAGCTACTTTGTTCTAACCGGGACATAGTCAATCCCAATCTTCTATATCTTCCTCCGGTAATCGTAGATCATCAAAATTCTCAAAAACAGCAATATGAAAGATGCCATCTCCTTCATTGACTAAAGGGATATTGGTTTTTCCTATAATCACTCCTTCACAAGGCGATTTTATTTTGATTTCGTTATCACCAAGAGGATCAACAATTAGGCAAAGAATTTCTCCCTTACAGACCTTAGCACCCAACGGTTTATTCTTTATCATCACGCCACTTTCGGGAGCCCGAATCCAGAATGTCGATTCGGCAACCGCAGAAATAAAACCTTTCCTTCTTCTTCTAAATTTCCGCTGCGATGGCGAAAACATTTCCAGAAACGTCATGACGTTTAATATTCCACGCACACCTATCTGAATTGCCATCTCGTCAAAACGTAGGGCCTCTCCTCCTTCATAAATAATCATGGGAATATCCGCATTATCAGTCGCCTCACGTAAAGAGCCATCTCGCATTGTTGCTGCAACTCTCACTGGTGCATCAAATGCTTCTGCCAAGATGGCTGATTGTGCACACTGGTGGCTAAATCGTGTTTGTGGGTAATTAGAGCGATGAATAGCCCCTGTGTGTAAATCAATGCCATGTGTTGAATGATTAACAATTTCAGTCATGATCATATTAGCCAATTTAGATGCCATTGATCCTTTTTCCCGACCAGGAAATTGGCGATTCAAATCTCGACGATCAGGTAAATAGCGGGAGTGAAGAAAAAAACCATAGACATTCACCACAGGAATGGTAATTAAAGTGCCTCGCAAACGTTTAATTCGTGGAGTATGATGCAGACGTCGAATAATTTCTACACCGTTAATTTCATCCCCATGAATGGCTGCTGTCACAAACAAAATAGGTCCATCTTTTTTTCCGTGAAAGACATAAACGGGGATTTCAATGGGCGTTGACGTGTAAAGCATTGCAAGTGACAGCTTGACACAGCGCGCTTCTCCCGCCTTTATACTTTCATTAGCAATCTTTATAGGAGCTCTCTTTTTCATCCTTGGAACCGTTGGTGTATGGTTTTGGGTTTAGCATGTTTTTCAATGTACTGAATAATCTTGCCTGCAATATTCACATGGGTGGCTTTTTCAATGCCTTCCAGGCCCGGCGATGAATTGATTTCAAGGACTAAAGGACCATGATTAGAGCGAATTATATCCACCCCTGCGACTTTTAATCCCATGGTTTTTGCAGCGGCAACAGCAATGGCTCGCTCTTGTGGTGACAAGTTGATTTTAAGAGCTTTTCCACCCTGATGAACATTAGCCCTAAACTCACCTTCTTTTGCTTGTCGTTTAATCGCTGCTACCACTTTATCACCAATAACAAAACAACGAATATCAGTTCCTCGTGATTCTTCAATAAATTCTTGCACGAGTATATTCGTAGACATTTCTTTAAAAGCATTGATTATACTTACTGCTGACTGATGACTATCAGCAAGTATCACACCCTTTCCCTGTGTCCCTTCTAACAATTTAATCACCAGAGGAGCGCCGCCCACCATGCGGATCAAATCTTCCGTGTCGTCTGGTGAAAGCGCAAAACTGGTTCTAGGCAAGGGGATACCTTTACGAGCTAAAAGTTGTAACGCGCGAAACTTATCTCGAGAACGTGAAATGGCTATGGATTCATTCAAAGTATACATGCCCATGGTTTCCATATGCCTCAACAAGGCTGTTCCATAAAAAGTCAGGGAAGCACCAATACGTGGAATCACAGCATCAAATTTAGGTAAGGCTTCACCTCCACGATAGTGAACTTGAGGATTCGAAGTAGCCACATTTAGATAGCAATAAAGCGGATTAATGATGCTGATCTCATGACCTGCGTCCTCGCCAGCTGCTTTGAGCCGCTGATGTGAGTACAACTGAGGATTTGTAGCTAAAATCGCAATTTTCATGGATCCGTTTTCCCTTAAAATTATTATTTTTGTTTATAAGAAAAGCCTAGCTCAAATTTGGAATTTTGTACGAACCAAATTACCTATTTATGCCAGGTAAAACATTTAGCTCAATCTGGCGTCGTAGCGCCACTTGCCCATTCCTATTTCTGCTCCCAATAGTCATCCCGAACAATGAGAGAGGACTCCCACGATGCAGAAGACCCCTTATGTTTGCTCGAGATAAGGACGGTAGACTAGTTAAGAAACAAGAAGCAAGTAATCTTTCGCTAAAAGACTAGCTTGATGGGGGGTAGTAAAAAATGCATTTAGCTGTCCCTTAGGATTAAATAGCATCACAGCACCGCTATGTTGCACGTCATAATTATTAGCATCATTACTATCAGGCATAGCTATCTTGGTGTAAGCAATACCCATTTCACGCGTCATTTTTTTTATCGTCTTGTCTGGACCTCGCGCGCCATAAAAATGGGGATTAAATGCTCTAACATAGTTACTCAACCTATCCAGACTATCTCTCTCTGGGTCAATTGAAATCATCACCACTCTGGGCAAGGGGTGCCCGCCCTCTTCTTCAAGAATGCGATACATCTTAGCCAACTCTGCCATTGTGGTTGGGCATAAATAACCACAGTTAGTAAATCCAAAAAAGACGAGTGTCCATTGCCCTTGCAAACTTTGATTATTAAATACCTGTTCATCCATACCAGTTAAAGTAAATTCGTTAATTTCGCGAGGTGTTTGAAGAAAGGTTCCATTAAATTGCACAGGATCAATTTTCTTTTCTGACATGAAACGTTGAGCAATCAATATACCACTAAGGACAGCCGTGAATGCGAGAAGAATCCCTGTTATCCAGGCTATTCGATTAAATTTGCTAGACATTTTATCCCCTTAGATAATACCCATTCCAATAGGTACATAATGATCAACCAATAAAAAAACAAATAACATCATTAAATAAACAATAGAAAACCGAAAGGTTCGTATGGCAAATACGGATTGTTCATTGCGAAATAAAGCAATAGCCCAGTATAAAAACCGTGCTCCTAGTGATAAAGCACCGATCAAATATATCCAGCTGCTCATACCCACAATAAAAGGCAACACACTAACAACCAGAAGCAAAATCGTATACAAAAGAACATTTAGTTTAGTAAATGCGATACCATGAGTAACAGGTAGCATGGGAATTTCTGCATTTTTATATTCCTCAAAACGATAAATCGCCAAGGCCCAAAAATGAGGGGGAGTCCAAGTAAAAATGATCAAAACTAGCAATAGCGCTTGTGGATCCAAGTGATTGGTGATTGCTGTCCAGCCAAGCAATGGGGGAGCTGCTCCGGCCAAACCACCAATAACAATATTTTGCGGTGTCGCACGCTTTAAGTACCCTGTGTAAATACCCGCATAGCCAATAAGCGTGATAAACGTCAGCACGGCAGTTAAGCTATTAACAAAGAAAACCAGGACTAACAATCCAAAGGTTCCCATCAGACTCGCAAAATAAATGGCTTGCTTAGCAGATACTCGTCCTTGGGCGATAGGTCTTTTTTGGGTTCGTGCCATCATGGCGTCAATGCGTTTATCTACTAAATGATTAATGGCCGCGGCACTTCCAGCACATAAACCAATGCCAGTTAAAGAAGCCACTAAGGTTGGTAAGGCTACCCATCCCGGGGTTGCTAAATACATGCCGACAACCACTGTTAATAGCATAAGAGCTACAACACGTGGCTTGCAGAGTTCAAAATAATCACGCCAATTTAATTTTAAACCAAGCTCGGTGGTGCTAGTAGGCATCCGAATGTCTCCCATGAGCTAGGTAAAGCATCATTAGCATTGTTGCCAGTAACAAGGCTGCAACTCCATTGTGGGCCACTGCCACCCATAGGGGCAGCAAATAAATCACATTTACCACACCTAGAGTAAACTGGGTCATTACTAAACCGACAGCTAACCATGCAAATAATCGCAGACTCCTTTCTTTACATTTTAAAATACAAAGCGAGGACAACATCAGAATATATACAGCGGTAATCATAGCCCCAAGACGATGAATATATTGGATGGTCATTCTAATATCATTATCAAGTAAGCCTCCTTGATAATTTTGCCCCACAGGTGCAAATAAATTGAAGCCTTGAGAAAAATGCAAAGTAGGCAACCACTGTCCATTGCATTGAGGAAAACCAATGCAGGCAATCCCTGCATAATTTGAACTCACCCACCCTCCTAAAGCAATTTGTAGAAAAACAATCCAAGCACCCACACCAATCCACCAACGCCATTGTGGCAAATTCGCTGGCGTGATTGCACTTAACTGTAAACGCAAGCGACTTAGGAAAGAAAAAATAGCAATACCACCTAGTAGATGCCCCATCACAACCACAGGTAATAATTTTAGGGTTACAGTCCACATTCCTAATACGGCTTGGAATAACACTAGAATGAGTAAAATAAGAGGTAATTGACCCAGTTGCTTATTACCTTGCAAGCGTTGCCAAAACATACTTCCGGCAATAAAAAAAATGAGGATAGCAAGGGTTCCTGCAGCATAACGATGAGCCATTTCTGTCCATGCCTTACGCGTCTCAATAGGCATTTGTGGATAATAACCTTGTGCCACTTGCAGTTCATTTTGATCGCTGGGTAATACCATATGCCCATAACATCCAGGCCAATCAGGACAACCTAATCCAGCGTCAGTAAGACGAGTATAGGCACCCAACATCACAACAAACAATGCTAAAATTGCAGCCACAGTCGCGGCAGTACGGATGAATTTGAATTGTACGCGCTCAATCATTCGTTTTGTCCAGACTTAATAAATGTTTGATGTCATGATATATGTCCTCAGATTGAGTATCCAAAGCATAGGCCAATACCAAAAAATCAGAAGGATTCTCTATGAAAATCTGTGGTTCAGATTTCAGTATCGATAATTGTCCAGATTCATTTTTTGCCAAGCATCGTATCTTAATGTCTCGATTCTTAAGCAAATTAAGTAAAGGAGCCTGAGGAGACTCAGCCTTATCCAAAAGCAACCATTGCTCCACCTCATAAAATCGTCTTCCCAAAGCAAGACGAATGCGGGCCAATTTGTCAAGTTGCTTAAGGCAATTGCTACTGCAATATTCTGGATTCCACAAGATAAGTCGCCATTTTGATTGTTCCCCCATTTTGACAAATTTCACTGGTGGAGTAAGCAATATTCCCTTATTCGTGCGCGAAGTTCCAAGCCATTGAGGATGGCTATAAAAGAAATAGGCGACTAATCCAGGAGCTGCAAACAGCACTCCCAACAAGAGTAAGATAAGAGAATTACGGTTTACCATTTTCATGTATTTTCTTCAGATTCAAGGCAATAAAAAGTACCAAAATCGCAAAAGCCATCGCAAACCACTGAAAAGCGTAAGCATGATGACGCTCAGGAGACATGGTCACTACAGGCCAATCGCGTATATAACCATGCCCTTCCTCTTTATCGAGGCGAATAATAAACGGATAGACAGGTTTATGCAAAAACTTGCTGATTGATTTTGTATCAATTCGCTCTATGATCGTTAAATGCTCTTCTTTTTTTTCAGCTTCCTGGCCAAGCACCCAAGTTTTGGTTGAGGGAAAATAAGCATTGCCGATAAGCTTAAGTGGCAAAGAAGGAATCTCAGGCACAGGAAATTTTTGACGCATGCTATCTCCAACGATCCAACCTCGATCAACCAAGACAATACTACCAGAAGGAAGCAATAAGGGATTAATGATATCATATCCAAATTGATGCTGATAAAACTGGTTATCCAATAAAATAGTCTCTGGCAAGAACGTTCCTTTCACTGAAATGCGCTGATATTGCTTGGGCATAACCGTACCCTCAGTCCAGGAAATGGGCGCTTGTTTAGCAAAGCTTGCTTGTACACTGAGTAATTGCTTTTTTTCTTCTGCGCGCTGTAATTGCCAATACCCTAATCGCATAAAAAGCAACACTAATAATGTGCTCAAAAGCACCATTTTCCAGTTAGGCGTGAAACGATAATTAAAACAGGTTAAACTCAACATCTTTATTTCTTCTTAGCATGTAGGTCTATGATCCATAGCGTGGAGTATAACAAATGTTCACTAAAGCCATCATCCTTATTGTCATGTTACTTATTCTTATTGCATTGGGAAGTAGCCTGATTTTCTTGGTGCGCGATGAGGGTAAAACAAAACGTACAGTCAAGGCCTTAACATGGCGCATTGGCATCTCATTGATTTTATTCTTTTTTTTATTTTTAGCGTTCAGCATGGGTTGGATTACCCCGCATGCTGTGTAGCCCTGGGGATAAAGAAGGTTCGTGTCACAAAGGGAGTCTAGCTATAAATTCCCCAACTCCAGAAAATAAAGATGAAAAACGTTTTTCTTTAAAAACCGATTGCTTGTCCATCTTTTCTTGGATCTGATGCCGCCAAATAGCCTTCATCAAGACAATAAATTGCCTGACCTCCTCCATAGATCACAGTAGGGCTTGGTACAATGAAATGGCCCCTACGCCGCAACTCGTTAATAACCTCAGGTTTAATGCCACTCTCGATGCTAATTTTGTTTTCCTGAGAAATGTACCACCGGGGGGCATCTAAAATAGCTTGTGGATTTTGTAAATAATCACATAATCTAACTATCATTTGTACATGTCCTTGTGCTTGCATGTGCCCACCCATCATACCAAAACTCATAAGTGGCTTTTCGTCTTTAAAAATAAATCCAGGAATGATTGTGTGAAAAGGATATTTATTTCCCGAGACCTCATTGGGATGTCCTGGTTCAAGGGTAAAACATGCACCGCGATTTTGCATAAGAATACCTGTTCCTGGAATAACGATACCTGAACCGAATATTAAATAGTGTGATTGAATTAATGAAACCATCATTCCATTATCATCACTTGTTGTTAAATAAACAGTACCTTGTTCATGTGGAATGCCATACCCGGGTTGTTGTGCACGTGTTTTATTAATTAATTGTGCACGCTTTTTTAAATACGCAGAATCTAATAATTCCTGGGGGTCAATTTGCATAAAACTTGGATCAGCAATATAGTGTTTCGCATCGCTAAAAGCTATTTTCATAGCTTCAATTTGCAAATGCAGGCTGTCGGCTGAATCAACTGGATAATTATCTAAATCAAAATGTTGCAAAATCCCAAGAGTAATAAGTACAGTTAATCCCTGGCCATTAGGAGGCAGTTCATATAAATGATATCCACGATATTTTATCTTTAAAGGAGTGACTTTATGGGATTGATGCTGTTGCAAATCTTCCGCTGTTAGTAATGCATTTTCTTGCCTGGCGTAGTGAGCTATTTTTTCAGCTACTTCACCTCGATAAAATGCTTGACCTTTAGATTCTGCAATTTTCTTTAATGTGTGAGCCAGATCTAGGACACGGAATAATTCACCTGCATAAGGTGCACGATTATTAGGTAGAAATACTCGGGCAAATTCCTGGTTATTTTTGAAGGGATCTGAACTTCGTTGCCAGTGTGTGGCTACAACAGGCGATACTAAAAATCCATTTTCAGCATATTGTACCGCCTGTTCGAATAATTGCTCAAACGGTAAACACCCAAATTCTCTAGATAATGCAACCCAACCAGAAATAGCGCCTGGAACAGTAATGGTATCCCAGCCAGCCTGCGGCATTTTTTTATATTTTGCGAAATGAAGGCGTGACCAGGCTTGCGGTGATTTTCCTGACGCATTAATACCATGTAATTGCTTGCCATCCCAAATCATGGCAAACAAATCACTTCCCAAGCCGTTCATGGTGGGTTCTACAACCGTTAAAGTGATTGCTGTTGCAATTGCAGCATCCACTGCATTGCCTCCTTGTTGCAATATCCTTAAACCTGCTTGTGCTGCTAAAGGCTGAGAGGTTGCAACACAGTTTTTTGCATATATAGGCAAACGATGAGAATAATAATTCGAGCTTGAGGCGATAAATTTAGCCATACTCCTATCATCTTAATCTTGAATATGTATTTCAATTGTAGCTGATGGGGCTACACTTATACTTTTTTTGCCATCTTATATTTAAAGAGTTACTGAACTGTGTCATCCCCGCGTTGTAAAGTTTCGAAAATAAATCTTAAAACCATGGTAATACATTTAAGATCTAAGCCTAGGCAAAATGTATTGAGAAATTACTTTACTCTCTCCTAAACCGATTGATAATAAATTGATTTTTTTATCAAAGACGCTTGACAGTATTAATTTGCAGTCTCTACACTATTTAGGCTGAAGAAGGCCCATTATGTTTTTGTTAATGGTTCAGTGAAGATTTTTATTTACTTAAGGAAGGAATCGTTATGAATAAAATTAAATTAACCGGTGCAGCTTTGGCTGTAGGCGCTGCTGCAATGTTCTCCATAGCTCCAGTATATGCTTCTTCAAATTCTGATGCTGGTCAAATTCAATGCAAAGGCATCAATGCTTGTAAAGGTCAAAGCGTTTGCAAAACTGCTACTAGCTCTTGCAAAGGTCAGAATGCTTGCAAAGGCCAAGGTATTACTTTCACGAAGTCCAAAGAAGAGTGTCAAAACGCTGGTGGTACCGTTGTAGATAACGGTACCAGTGGTAGCAGCAGTAACTAATCATTTCGCAAAAATGACCAACTGATCTAAGTCAGATAAGCTTTAGCTTCTGACTTAGATTTTTGTTTATCTAATAAATAAGAACAAGCCTAATTATGGTTTCCCTAAGAGAAAAGTTACCTTTCCTTGGTTTTGGTCTCGGGCTTCGCCCCGAACATTATGAAGAAATTTTGGAACAAAACCCCGCGGTAGATTGGTTTGAAATCATTACTGAGAATTATATAGTCCCAGGTGGTAAGCCACTGTATTATCTGGATAAGGTACGTCAAGATTACCCATTGGTCATGCATGGAGTTTCTCTGTCATTGGGGAGCACAGATCCGCTGGACTGGGATTATCTTAAGCAATTAAAAGATTTGGCAAAACGCATTGAGCCTCATTGGATTTCTGATCATTTATGCTGGACTGGAGTTAACGGATTAAACTTGCACGATTTATTGCCTCTGCCTTATACCACTGAGGCCATTGATCACATCGTTGCCAGAATTAAAACCATTCAAGATTATTTGGGGCAACAAATCTTAATTGAAAATGTTTCCAGTTATCTCAGTTACAAAGAATCAGAAATGAATGAATGGGAATTCCTTTCCGAGATAGCCAATCGTGCGGATTGCTTCTTACTGTTTGACGTGAACAATATTTACGTCAGTTCGGTGAATCACGAGTTTAATGCTCTGGATTATCTGCGCGGAGTTCCAAGCCACAGAATAGCTCAAATTCATTTAGCAGGGCATTCTAACTACGGGGATTATATTATCGACACACATGATGCTCCAGTTACCCAAGCCGTCTGGGATTTATATGCCGAGACCATAAGACAATTTGGAGCAATCTCCACAATGATTGAACGAGACGATAAGATACCTCCCTTAAAAGAATTAGTCCTCGAGTTAAACCACGCACGACAAATTTCAGATAACATCTTAGCTAATGAGTTCGCACTATGACGGCTTTACTTAACCTGCAAAACATGTTTCAAGCCTATTTACTAAATGGTCAGCCCACCATCGAGAACCATGTTATTCATTCGGCAAAAGTTTCTGCCGCCAAGCGTCTGGATATTTATGGTGATGCTTACCGCAGTAGATTATTAGAGTGTTTAGCAAGTAATTATCCCGTATTTAAACGTTATATCGGCCCCGAACTCTTTGAAGAAATCGGTAACACCTACATAGAGCAATATCCCTCCTCTTATCGTTCTATTCGCTGGTATGGTGATAACTTCAGCCATTACTTAGAACAGAATCAGCCAAAAACTCACTCATACTTAGCAGAACTTGCACATTTTGAATGGTGCTTGAATCTGGCCTTTGATGCAGCAGATGCTGATGTATTAACTGTACAAGAAATGGCTGCTGTACCACCGGAGTCTTGGGCGGACATGACATTCACTCTTCATCCGTCTTTGCAACAGCTAAACTTTTTCTGGAACGTGGCACCGATATGGCAAGCTGTTGCCAATGAGCAGGTACCAGACAAACCTGTGAGAAATGCCAAACAAAAGTCCTGGGGCGTGTGGCGCAGCAATTATACAAGTCGATTTTATAGCTTAGCTGACGATGAAGCATGGGCTCTCGCTGCTACCATGAGAGGAGCCAATTTTGGAGAAATATGTACAGGTCTATGTGAGTGGCTAAACGAAGAAGAGGTCGGACTAAGAGCAGCATCCTTATTAAAAGGATGGATAGAGTTAGGCCTGATCACCAAGATACGCTCAGAATGACAAACATACCTCGGAAAGGTGCTGGTCATTCTGAGCGCAGTGAAGAATCCCTTAAATCATATAAACTTTCTCGTCACACATCTACTTGGAAAAAATTAGACTAATTGTCAAATACCAAAACTACTTCCGCACGATTATATTATTTTGTACGCCGCGAACACCCGGGACTTTAGTAGCCACATCTTGAGCTGTGTCACTTTGGCGTATGGTCTTCACATAGCCACTTAAAAGAACGTTGCCCTGATGCGTTTCCACATGTACTGGGACATCACTTAGAATTTTGCTATCCGCAAAGGCTTGATAGACTGAATTAGTTATTGCTTGGTCAGAAAGACGAGGATTGAATATGCTTGGGCTACTAATCATCTGACAACTAGCTATTAGCACAAACAACGCCCCAACCAATACCACCTGAATGTATCTTCTCATCATTTCTCCTCATTAGGTAGACGCATGAAAATTGCTCAACTTAACAGCAATGTCCTAAATTTGCAATGCTTATAAAGATATCGGCAATCATGACTTTTGATTTAAATGATTTAAAAGCATTTCCAGACGCTCAATCTCTTTCAACAACTGCAATGCAAGACCTGCACCAGCCAAGTTTACACCTAAATCACGGTGCAATCGCAACACGGTACGAATACAAGCAACAGCCTCACTGTCAAACAACCATCCTTCTTTCTCATCTTTTTTTACATTGATAATGCCTTCATCAATAATTTCAAGAATGATTTGTTTGGAAACCCCAAAAGAAGACGTCACTTCGCGTAATGATAAATAAAACCAATCCTCACATTCTAAGGCGGTTGATCCTTTATTCCTTTCAGGCATTATCCACTCCTAAATGTTTCCGCGGATTAAATGTAGTAGTAGCTGCTAATTGCTCGTATAACTTATTGGCCTGCTCATTCTCTGCTTGTGGAATTACGATTTGTAAAATAATGTATTGATCCCCTGGAGGATTACCTGGCAAACCTCTCCCTTTAAGACGCATTTTATTACCTGATTGAGATAATTTCGGAATTTTTAGATTAACAACGCCACCCAAGGTTGGAGCCTTCACCGTTGCTCCGAGAGCAGCTTCCCAAGGTGTAATAGGCAATTGCAAGTGAATATCTTTTTTATGTAGATGAAACCACGGATGATGATTAAAATTGATTTCAATATACAAATCACCAGGGCGATTTCTCGCACCTTTACCGCCCTGACCTTTCAAACGAATTTGTTGCTTATTGCCTATACCTTTTGGGATTTTTATCTTCACCGCGCGAGATTCGTAGCTCATTCGACCATTATGATTAATAACAGGAATTTGCAGATGCAATGTCTTCTCAGCGCCATGGAAACTATCCTCAAGATCAATATCAATTTTTGCATGGATATCTTGACCCTGATCAAAAAAAGAGGTGGTTTGCTCTTGATGAAAACGTTCTTTAAAAATGCTATTTAAGAAGTCTTCAAATCCTGCCATTTCTTCCTGATCAAAATGACGGTAAGAAGGCCTTCCGGTTTCAGGTCTGAAGCCCTGACTTTGTTCCTTCCAGTACTGTCCATATTGATCATACTTTGCTCTTTTTTCAGGATCTTTTAGAACTTCATAGGCTTCACCCAACTCTTTAAATTTCTCTTCAGAGCCCGGTTCCTTACTTACATCCGGGTGATATTTGCGAGCAAGCTTGCGATAAGTGCGCTTAATCTCTTCTGGGCTTGCATTGCGCTCAAGCCCCATAATTTTGTAATAATCTTTATATTCCATGAATGGTTAAATTAAATATTTAATTTTTCCTTTGTAACGGTTGCCAGGTCACTTGTCAATTTAAAGACACAGACATGAGTAAAAATCCTTACACATCTACAACCCTAAAAACTCATCCTACTAATAAAACTTTTTCGGCCTCGTCCAAATTCGTTGGTAAGCCATATAAGATTAGAATATCTCCTGCGCGAAGCTTGATCGTTGGTGTTGGCTTTATCTGGTCTTTATCGCGCCGAATAGTAACAACATCTACTTGTGGAAGTTTTAATTCACCAAGCGTTTTTGCTACTGCATAAGCGCTTTCTGGCAGAAAGGTAGGACGTAAATGTTCATATATCAAATTTTCCTCAAACGGTTCCTCTAAAATCGAACCAGGAAAAATTTGCGCGAGAATCTCATAATTATTTTCTCTGGCTTCTTGCAATAACATATTAATTTTTGCCTTAGGCACATGCAGAATTTGTAACAAATAATTAGCCAATGTCAGGCTCTCTTCAAACACCTCTGTGACGATTCTGGTCGCTCCCTGATCACGTAATAACTCAAATTCTGCTTCATCTTTACATCTAACCAAAATTGGAATCTTAAGATCTTGCAAATGTGCTAATACACTTAAACTAGCCTGAATATTATCAAAGCTGATAACCACCGCAGCAGCTTTTTCAGGTTTAGCAGCCTTGAGTACATCGGGGTGAGTAACGTTGCCATAGATGCTGGGTTCTCCTGCCAAAGTTGTGTTATGAATGATCGTCGGATCTAAATCAAAACCAAGGTAAGCGATATTCATTTTATTTAAAAAACGCGCCACATTTTGCCCAACACGACCAAAACCACAAATAATCACATGGTCTGCCAAATCATCAGCGATCTCCTTAATCCTCGTCACAATCTGTTCTTGATCCCATTGCCTACTTTTGGGTAGGAAAAAAGTTGCAATCCTCTGATTGTGGCGAATAATAATAGGCCCCAAAGCAAAAGAGATAATTAAAGCACCCAACACGACTTGACCATAATCCATAGGCAGGAGCTGGGTACTAAGTGCTAAAGCTAAAATGGCAAACCCGAACTCCCCTCCTTGTCCTAGAATCAAACCTGTGCGAATTGCAGTTTCAATATCATATCTCACTAACCAGCACAAACTGATAATCAACAGCGACTTACCTACTATTAGGGCAATTAACAGAAGCAATATCCAATCCCATGTATCTCCCCATGTTGTTACATTGGCTAACATACCGATGGATACAAAAAATAATCCTAATAAAACATCGCGGAAAGGACGAATTTCACTTTTAATTTGATGACGAAATTGCGTTTCACCTAGCATAATTCCACTTAAAAAAGCACCCAATGCTAAAGTCATCCCCAATACAGAAGTCAACCATGCCGAACCAATGGCGACAAATAAAACACTTAATGTGAATAATTCAACGATACGAGTGGAGGCAATCAAATGGAATAAAGGTCGTAAAAGCCATCGTCCTAAACCGATAATAACAAAGATAGCAATGAGCCCTTTGAGTAAAGCACTTAATAAAGAGATAGAAAGAGATTGCCCGTTTAAGCCAGACAAACTTGCAATTGTCACCAGGACAGGAATGACAGCTAAATCTTGAAACAATAAAATACCGATTGCAGTTAAACCATGTTTAGCATGAATTTCAAAATTCTCAGAAAGTAATTTGACCACCAAAGCGGTTGAAGACATGGCCACCACACATCCAATAACAATCGATTCTGTAATTGTCATTTGCAGCCACAGCCCAACAACTACTGTAATCATAATACTCATAATAACTTGCAGGACTCCTAATACGAAGACCGAGTACTTCAAGGTCAGGAGCTGCGGGAAGGAGAATTCCAATCCCACGGTAAACATCAAGAGTACAACCCCAAATTCGGCTATGGAAGCAATGGCTTGGGTGTCGGGTATCAAGGCAAAAACATGGGGGCCTACAAGAACACCGACAACAAGATATCCCAAAGTGAGTGGTAAACGGAAAGGACGAAAGAAGATGTTAACTAAAAGAACAGTCAGAAGCACAACCAGTACCGTCTCTAAGATAGGATGAGGCATACAAACTGTCCTGCATAAGATTGATTGGTATTATTATAACTTCTCGATAAGATAGTTTATATGTCTATCACTATCTTCTACTTTCCCGGGCTAATAGAGAGTTACTTGACATCAACCTAATTTTTTTTAGAAGCAAATTTCTTTATAATCTTTTCAACTGAATCTGAAGATAGAGGTTTACTTAAGTAAAAACCTTGTACCTCGTCACAGTGCTGATTTTTTAAAAATTTAATTTGATTTTTAGTTTCCACGCCTTCTGCCAACACTTTAAAATTTAAGCTACGAGACATGGCAATGATTGCTTCTATAATGACCTCATCACTTCTTGATCTTGAAATATTTCTGATAAAAGATTGATCTATTTTTAAACGATCAATATGAATTTGTTTAAGATAATTTAAACTTGAATTACCTGTTCCAAAATCATCAAGAACAATTTTTACTCCTATTTTCTTCAGTTTTCGAATCATTCTTTGTACTTCCAGATTTGTGATAAGGACGTTTTCCGTAATCTCTATCTCAAGATACTTAGGTTCAATAGCGTACTCGTTTAAAATATTCTTAACTGCTTGGGCAAAATTGGCTTGCCTTAACTGTTGTGTGGCTACATTTACAGCAACTCTCACCAGGGGTAAGCCCTTATGGCGCCATGTCACCATTTGTTTGCAAACTTCACGCATGACCCATTCTCCAATGGGAACAATAAGACCTGACTCTTCAGCAATAGGAATAAATTCAAGAGGTAAAATGACGCCCTTTTTGGGGTGTTGCCAACGAATGAGAGCCTCCATTCCCAAAAGTCTATGGGTTTGAATATCAAACTGAGGTTGGTATACTAAAAAAAACTCTTGATTGGCAATTGCATATCGCAATTGAGATTCGCGCTGTAATTGCTTATTACTTAATTGATTCAGTTTAGGCGTATAGAGCTTAAATTGATTACCGCCTTGTTCTTTTGCATGATACATCGCTAAATCCGCATTTTTTAAAAGGGTATTTAACGTCGTACCGTCCGTCGGGTAAATACTAACACCAATACTGGTGGTCAATGTAAATTCGTGGCCAGCAATCTGAAAGGGTTGACTAAATAAATTAAGAAATTTTTGTGTCACTGTGATGACATTTTCTTCTTTTGTTAACCCAGGAATCACCATTACAAATTCGTCACCCCCTAAGCGTGCAAGCGTATCTTGTGCCCGCAGTGAGGATGAAAGACGCTTCGCTATTTTAGACAACGCCTCATCCCCAAACTCATGCCCCAAACTATCATTGATCAATTTAAAGCGATCTAAATCAAAAAACAAAATCGCAAAATAATTTTTTTCTCGGGATGCCGTTGCAATAGCATTTTTAATGCGATCATTTAAAAGTACACGATTGGGTAAATCGGTTAGTGAATCATGAGTAGCTTGATGCTCTAATTCTTTTTCTAGGTATGCCCGCTCAGTGATATCACGAAAACTCCATACCCTGCCTACAGTAACTTTATTAATGCGGTGTGGTTGAGAATAACATTCAATAATTTTTTCTTCTTTAAATTTAACTACGTGTATACATGTATTATTAATGTTGTCACGGAGTTTTTTCACCAAATCTAAAAATTCTTTAGGTTTTCGCAATTTTTCAACCATGTATTCGAATAATAGCTTTTCCTTTTTTGCTTCAATTATGGTTTCAGGAATACCCCATATCCGGACAAATTGTCTATTAAAATCAATGATTTTGTCATGCAAATTAACAACCAAAATCCCATCTGTTGATGACTCAATAGTAGCGCGTAATAAAGAGAGCGATTGTTGTAGTGACTCTGTACGTTCAGCGACAATTTTTTGTAAGGCGTCAGTATGTTTTTTGGATTCTTTAGCCAAGATCCATTTTTTTGTTAACGCACAGGCCAGTTGTCTCACAGCCACCTTATCGAAAGGTTTTTTCAATACCAACAAGTTATCGCCTACCCCTAACTTTTGCACCGTTTCTTCCCAGGAATAATCGGAATAGGCCGTGCAGATGACAACCTGAATATCTCTATCAATCTGCCACATGCGTTTAATTGTCTCAATTCCATCCCACCCGGGAGGCATACGTACATCCACAAAAGCCAAGGCATAAGGTTTGCCTTCATCTACAGCGCGTTTAATTTTCTCTACACCTTCGCACCCTTGCTCGGCTGTATCTATTTTAAATTCCGGTAAGAGATTTTCTTCTTGAATATCATTGCTTTTGCCAAATAATTCTTCATCTAAGTGACTGAATTTTTCTGACGCATAACTGGTCGTTAGAACCTTAATAAAATCTTGATGAATCGCCGGGTTATCATCAATCACCATAATCCGCAGTTCTATCTCATTCATAGAATACTCCTTTTCCGCGAGCTATTTTTAATCGGTAGCGTCAAAGTAAAAACAGCCCCCTGTCCTAACCCCGGACTGTCAGCTCTGAGAGAACCGCCCATATCTTGAGCAGATAGGGCACAGCTATGTAAGCCAAATCCATGGCCGTGGGGTTTGGTAGTAAATCCAAAAGAAAAAATACGATCAAGATTCTCAGGCAAGATTCCTATACCATTATCTTCTACCAAGATTTGAATGGTATTCTTGCCACTGGTATTTACCTTAAATTTTACTTGCTTTTTTTTATCCAGAGTGTTCCTAAGAACTGCATCTTTGGCATTTTGGATTAAATTCACCAAAATTTGTAGTAATTTCGATTTATCCGTGAAAACAAACGCGGACGCAAGATAATTTTTTTGGATATCAATGATTCTGTCTTTAATCGGATTTGATGACATATCTAAGGCAGTTTCTATGAGTTCAGGAACATAGATTTTTTCATATATACCGGATACACCACTAAAGAATTTCTGCATCGATACTATGTCTTTTATATGTTGCAAATCATTATCAAGATTAATTATTTCTTCACGGTTTTTTTCTCGCTCTTTAGCCAATATTTCCCCCAAAGCGATCAAATAGTCGGGGATCAATTTCCCTTTTTCATCCTCAGAAAAAAAATGAATAATTTTTTGTCTATTATTTTTTATCATCTCAATCACCTTAAAAAGCTTGAGATAATAAGGTTGCTCCAGACTATCTTTTAACATGTTTGCTGAGATATTAGAGCTATTTAAGATATTACCAATGTTATGTAAGATAGAGGTGGCTATTTCTGACATGCCAGCTCGATGCGCGGTCATCAGTAATTTATTACTTAATTCCTTTATCTTTTCCTCGTTTTTTTTATCGTGATTGATGTCAATAAGGATCCCAGATAATTGATTTTTTTTCTCCTGGCATTCCGCAATCGTACGATACCATTGGTAGTGGCCAGAACGGTTTTTTACTCGCAATTCATACATATAATTAATGCCCTGTGTTAGTGACTTTTTAACTAATTTTTGCAATGACACGCGATCATCTGGATGAACCAACTTTAAAAATTCTTGAAAGGTATGAACAGCAAGTGGATCTGCATCAATTAAATTGGAAAATTCTTTAGACCATGTAATTTCATCAGTTTTGGCAGAATAATGCCAATAACAAAGTTGAGCAATGTGTTGGGCTCGCTCAAGCTTTTCGTTTAATACCATCATTTCACGAGATGAGATATCAATAGAGCGGTCAAGAAGATAACGTTCCTGATCAGCTTCTTGGTAAGTTTTGTTTATGCGCAAAAGAAATTCCTGCCACTTTTCAAGACTATTAGGTACATCATCCGTTGTCATTCCAGTTCTAGTAATTTGTCGCGCTAAGAGTTTATGTAATTCCATACCTTTTATTGCCCTAGGATTCTAAATAAGTCGTTAATGTCATTGTTTGGTTGTGCAATTTACAATCACCCAAACCATAAGGGGATAATTCACCATAAGAATAAAAACCCACCTGGATTGAATTCTGTGGTAAAGCTTCAAGCGTTGATTCGATTTCTTCTTCTGTCCTCTCACCTAACAGCAAGCGTCTACCTACGCAACTTATGCTGATCGCAAGGAGCGGTCCATCAGAGTGTTGATGAGACTCCAACAACACCCTTTGGCCTGCAAGCTCTCCAGCTTCACTGGCACTGGTGATTAAGCGGTCAAAATTTGCTCGCATCAATTGTGCGAAGTAACCAGTAGGCATATCACCGGCAAAAATGAGTGCTTGCTTCTCTTCATTAATACCCAGGATAGTACGTACTAAAGGTGTACGTTCGTTTGACGTCATGTCTTGAATAGACAAAGGATAAAGTAAGCCTGCAGCAGGTAATTCTGAGGCTCTCTCTCCTAGGTATTCCTTATAAAGCGCTAATGCTGGTTGATGATCAAGCTCATAGAGAATATTACCCTCGGAACGTGTTATCCGTCTTGCCGGTCCAAAGATATCCCAACCGCCTTTTGAAGCATGACCAATATGGATACGGTCGCCATAAAATCCTACAGCAACGATATGATTATGGAGTATTTCACCATCGAATAGTGTCCAAGTACGATTGAAATGGCTACTATCTCCCGCCAATCCTCCAGTAATGAGCGGCATAATCCCATCAGCAGGAATATTTAAACCATTAACTAGTTCAGATCCATTAACATTTAAACCTTCAGATAATACAAAAATACTCTTCAAGTCATCAGCTTGTAGTTGCTGGGTTATCGATTTACCTGCGGAAAAAGACTCTTCTGTTTTACTAACTTTGGCTTTCACTATCTTTATATCTGTGTGCTTAAATTTAATGACTGCCACTGATAAACTTTTGTCATAGATGTGGGAACCAAAAATTTCACCGGCACTGGAACAACCTAACATTTTCGATTTTTTATAAAATGCTTTTAGTTGATTGATAGGTTCCTGAGCTTTAGAAAACTCTGGGGCTGCAAAAATAAGTACCAGCGTATTTTTTGAATCCAACTCAGGGAAAGTATCAACACTCCAGCCGTTGCCCTCTTGATATTGAAATGCTTGCAATTCCATTCAAAATCCTATTGTTCAATATTTATTCATATAATAGAAATATAGACTTATTTTTTGGAACTGCTGATGGGGTGCTCAGTGACAAATAATGATCTGCAGCCTACAGTTATCTAATCAAGACTTAAATATCACATGGAGCTATCTAGATAATATTTGTTCATCTAAGACTGCATCTTGGAATATTTATCTCAAGGAAGATTACTATGACAAAAGTTCATGCTTATGCCGTCCGCGAAAAATCTGGCAAACTTTCACCGTTTGACTATACATTTGAAGAAATTGGCTCTGATCAGGTTGATATCAGAGTAGAATCGTGTGGCGTTTGCCATTCAGATATCTCCATGATTGATAATGAATGGGGGTTTAGCAACTATCCTATGGTGCCAGGTCATGAGGTGGTGGGTAGAATCATTGCAGTAGGAGAACACGTTAAAAATCTGAACGTTGGCCAGCATGTTGGCCTTGGATGGTTCAGTGGCAGTTGTATGTATTGCCATAACTGTCTTAGTGGCGACCACAATCTATGTAATACGGCCGAGCAAACCATAGTAGGAAGGCATGGAGGATTTGCAGATCGGGTACGCTGTAATGCACTATGGGCTATTGCGTTACCTGATAACCTGGATGCTAATGATGCAGGCCCCCTGTTCTGTGGTGGCATCACCGTGTTTAATCCGATTGTTCAATTTGATGTACGTCCAACTCAACGTGTTGGGGTAATTGGTATTGGCGGACTTGGCCATATGGCGCTGCAATTTCTTAATAAATGGGGATGTGAGGTGACAGCGTTTTCTTCCACACCAGGTAAAGAAGCTGAAGCCAAACGCATGGGAGCACATTATGTCATTAATTCCAAAGACAATAAGGCTCTTGAGGCGTCAGCGGGGAGGTTTGATTTTATACTTAATACGGCTAATGCAAATCTTGATTGGCCGGCTTATATTAACGCACTTGCACCGCGTGGACGTTTACATACGGTTGGCGCTGTCCCCGACCCCATTGCTGCGCAAGCTTTTCAACTTATCTTTGGACAGCGTAGTCTATCTGGTTCTCCACTCGGAAGTCCCGCAACCATTCAGAACATGCTTGAATTCTGTGCACGTCACAACATCCGGCCATTAACAGAACACTTTCCTATGAAGGAGATTAACAAAGCACTTGATCATTTGCGGGCCGGCAAAGCACGTTATCGCATCGTGTTGGACAACTGACTTGCTCTGACATTTTGGGCTGAGAGTAAGAGCGTTAGCTTCAAAATTAGGCAATCATTGTACTGCTGATTCAGCTTCTATTGCAGGAAGATCCTGATTTAATTCAGTACCAATTAACTATTACTTGAATAAATAGATCTTTTTTTGCTTGCTTTCTGTGCTTATTTATGATTATTAATAATAGTCAGATAAGGGAATATATGAACAGAAGGAGCTGCCATGCCTCTATCAGAACAAAATACGTCCTCGGAAAAAAGTATATCTCCGGATAAAAATACCTCGGACCTTCCAATTGCCTCAAACCCGCTAGACGATCTCACAGACATTGCACTTAATCAGAAACGACTAGGACAAATCAAAGAAAGCTTGGGAACGATTGTTGATACAATGCAGCAAAATGATAGCCTCATTTCTCGTGCAGCAACGTTTTGGGGTAACCTGCCGTTGTGGCAAAAAATCATTGGCGGAATTGTATTAACGGTTCCCACGTTGGCAGCTGGACTTGCAGCACATATTAGTATCTTGCTGGTGATTAGTGGTGTCACGGTCGTTGGCTATACCGCAAGTGGGATTGTGCTTGATGATCATCACAGCTGTAATAAAAATATCGCCGATCGATTAAAAAAGGGTATCTTCAGCATAGCCGATATTTTGGAAATAACCATCACCGCTTTAGATAGGATAAGAGAAAATTTAGCAAAGGAGATAGATAGATTTCGCACCCAAAATATTAAGCTTGCAGATACTGTTGAGGAGTTAGGTACAAAGCTTGAAATGCTCAGTAACCAGGTAGAGGTGCTGGTAGCGACAGAGGAACTGCTAAGAAAATCGAAGAAAGATCTGGAAACCACTGCTGAGGAGCTAAGGAAAACCGTCTTAGACAATGATAAATTACTCAAGGCAAATCAAGAGGAACTTACTCAAGTCAAAAAAGATTATGAACGCAGCAAAATTCAGCTATCTGAAAAAGTAAATGAATTGGCAGAAGTACGATCATCGCTGAGTTTAGAAGTCCAAAAGGCTAAACAGATTGCGGCCACTTTAACAGGAACGGTACAAACGTTGTCTAGCACTGTCATTGAAGATAGCAGTCAGAGGAAAGCCTTCCAAGAAAGACTAGACAACTTCTTGCAGGATGAAAAAGCGAGTTTTGCGAGTGTCGCAGAACGAATTTGTAATACTGAACGAGAACTGGCTTCGGTGAAACAGGAACTGGTTTTGGTGAAACAGGAATTTGAAGCTAGAAATCTTTACTATCAAGAGCTACTACAAAGACAAGAGCAACAAATTAAGCGCCTGGAAACAATTGGCAGACAAGTGGATGTTACCTCTGAGATTCCGAAACAATCATCAGCCTATAAACAATTCGGCTTCTATGCGGAGAATAAAGGTGGACAGGAACCTAAATTAAGTGCCACGGAAAACGCAACCAGTGGCATCGGTATATAACTTGTCACAGTTCCAAAACTTGATCTGACAGGTCTCAGTTTTAGAGGTATCTGTCAGATCAAGTTAACTTATAGCCTTTCCATCTGCCTTGCATTATTTGGGAAAGATGCCTTGGGATAAATTGCTCTAATTACAAAGTTTTTATTACACTATTGTGATTCCATTAGCCTATCATAAGCTTTCTTAGCAGGAGAAAAGGTTGGATACTTATCGATAATCTTTTTCAAATCGCTGGCGGCTTGCTTTGTATCACCTTCATTCAACATATTGAGAGCATGGTAATATTGCATCTGAGCCGAATTAGGTAAAGTACCTTCAATTTCGTTCGAATTGGTACCAATCAAAGTTGTCATTTTATACAGTAAATTATTTGTTTTTTCATAGTAGCTAGAATAATTTATATGGTCGACACTGATAAAAATCACAATAGCTACACTTAATGCTATTAATATGAACGATAAGAGCTTTATTTTATTTATTTTTTTATTCGCTTTATTTTGTGGTAACTCTGAATGAATCCTATCATTTTTACCACTTTTTTCTTTTAAATTATTAAGTGTCTCGTTAATTAAACTCACATTGACCTCGCTGATCTCATGGTTAATTTTATTAATAAAATATAAAGTTTTTGTAGTGCAGATTTCCCATTAATGACTTCAGTATCCTCAATCGCTTTTGAAATAATTTTCTTAGTAATATCATTCTCACCGCGACTGTAGGCTAGCATTAGAGCTTTATGAAAAACGATATTAATAAGACGAGGTATGCCTCTTGTTTTTTTATACAATAATTTGCTAGCCTTAGGAGTTATAGTTATTCCATGGTTTTTACCTGGTTTTGAGGCCATGGTTAGACGATGGAATAGATAATTGTTTAAATCTTTTTGCTTAATTGGCCTAAGTTTGCAAGAGAATGAAATGCGCTGTAAAAAATGATTTAAGCTTTTAAGTTTATCATCCAATTCTAGGCCACCGATTAAAATGATTTGACACAACTTGCTATTGTTATGTTCAAGATTACTTAATATGCGTATAACTTCTAAATTTTCTACACTTAGACATTGTGCTTCATCAAATATTAATACAAGCTTCTTGTTTTCTTTCTGTAATTCTAAAGCCTTATCATGAATTAATTTAGACAGTGTATTTTTTTGATGTACATCATTTTGCGAGATTTGTAGTTCAGCAGCGATGGCTTGTAATAATTCAAAATCAGTAATGTAAGGATTCGACAAATAAACAGGATAAAAATCTTTATATATTTTTTCGATAAAAATGCGGCATAATAAGCTCTTACCTGTTCCAGTATCCCCTGTTATTTTAATAATACCGTCATTCACTTGTAAACCAACCAGTAATACATCCATGGAGTCCTGGTGATTCTCAAAACCATAATAATAATCAGTACTGGAACACTGATTAAAGGGAAACTCCTTTAAATTAAAAAAATCCAGGTACATGATACTCTCCAACTCTAATTTTTGGTTTCACTGATATACAAGTTGTACGCTTTATTTAGATCCTTTTTGACCCCATAGCCGTTCTTATACATTTGTGCCAGCTGATTCTTTGCTAATAAATTTCCTTGCTTAAGTGCTTCGTTAAACCAATGAAACGCTTTAGCATAATCCACATCAGTGCCATTTCCATTCAGATACATTAAACCTATATGATATTGCGCATTACTATCGCCTTGTTTTGCTGCTTTAAGATACCATTTAAACGCTTGTTCCGAATTTTGATTCACTCCTATACCAGAATCGTACATTAAAGCTAGTTTAAATTGCGCTTGTTTATAGCCTCCAATTGCCGCTTCCCTATACCATCTAGCTGACTCAGCATAATTGATTGGTATGCCTTGACCTTGACTATACATTTCCGCCAATGAGTATTGAGCTGAGACATTACCTTGAGAAGCAGATTTCTCTATTAACGCTAAGGCCTTTCGTTCATCCTTGTTAACCTCTTTTCCATTAATATATAGTTGTGCTAATGCGTATTGCGCTTTTGCATCATTATTCACCGCCGCTTTATCCAACCAGTAAATAGCGTCATCAACACGTTTATCAACGCCTTGACCATCAAGATAAAACATACCCAATTTATATTGAGCATTTGCATTTCCCGCAGCGCCAAGTTCCTGGTAAAAGTTAATTGCTTTCGTCAAGTCCTTGATTACCCCTTCGCCTTGTTCATATTTTTGGGCTAGTTTATATTTAGCATATTGATTACCTTGTTCCGCAACTTTCTGATAATAGTTAGCTGCCTTTACCTTATCGGCTTTTATACCTAAGCCGAAATCATAAAATCTAGCGAGAGCCATCTCGGCTTGGCTATGACCATTCTCAGCGGCACTTTTATAATATTTAAATGCTTTTTTATTATTAATGGTAGTGCCAATACCAGCCTCATTGAATAAGCCAAGTTCGTATTGGGCATAAACATTACCTCCTGTTGCCGCCTTATCAAACCAAGTCAATGCT
The DNA here is from genome assembly GCF_900187355.1 of Legionella lansingensis. Lineage (NCBI taxonomy): Bacteria > Pseudomonadati > Pseudomonadota > Gammaproteobacteria > Legionellales > Legionellaceae > Legionella > Legionella lansingensis. Next base: position 2,375,033 of record NZ_LT906451.1, read on the forward strand.
TGATTTGTCATTTGCCGTACACCATTCCCATTTAGGTACATTGTCCCTAAGCTATATTGAGCATCAGCCAAGTTTTGTTTTGCTGCTATTGAATGCCAGTCAAATGCGGCAACAGGATCTTGTTTTACTCCCTTACCGTATTTGTACATAATGCCCAAATTATAGGCGGCAACGGGATTCCCTTGCTTTGCGGCTTTCATGTATAATTCTCTAGCCTTGACAAAATCGTTACGTGTTTCATTGTCAGTGTCATAAACAAAACCTAGAGCGGCTTGTGCCACATCGTTTCCTGCCAGAGCCGATTTTGTGTACCAGCTAATCGCCTTATTGATATCACGGGGCATGCCGATACCCAATTGGTACATATTGCCTAAAAGATATTCAGCAAGTCGATTGTTTTGGAGTGCAGCTTTCTCATACCAGTTTTTAGCTTCTACTTCATTTTTGGTAAAATATATGCCGTTTTCCAACATATAGCCCACCTTTAATTGAGCAGACGCATCACCGCCTTGTGCTGCTTGAGTATATATCTCGCCAGCAGCTTTAATTAAATCCGCTTGGTTTCCATTTCTCATGAAGTTATCGGCTAACAATAATCTCGCCTTGGTATTGCTTTGAGTCGCTGCTTTTTTAACTAGCTCAATATAATTAAATTTGCTTTCCTTAGTGTCATTGTTATGAATTAATATGGCAAGATCATGTTCTGCTGCTGGAAAACCTTGTTCTACAGCAGCTGAGAGCAAAGACGCTGCCCTTGCACTATCCTTGTTCACACCTATTCCTTGATAGGTATAGTTTCCTAATATATATTCCGCAATAGCATTGTTCCCTGCTGCGGCTTTTTGATACCAATTAATGGCTTGTTTAAGGTTTGGCTCAACACCTATACCACGATCAAGCATAAGAGCAACTATCAGCTGTGCTTTTGTACTTCCTTTATAAGCAGCATCACTCACCAGACGATAAGCAGTAGCCAATTTTTCCTCATCCCGAGAGTTTTTGATATAATAGCTAGCAAGGTACTCTTGTGCCCCCACATGACCTTGCAGCACAGCCTTTTGATAAAGACGCAACGCCTGCATATTTAAGTCATTTTTAGCTTGATCATCCGTCAACCCTGCTGCGTCTTCCATCAACATTTGCGCGAGATTGAACTGAGCATTCGCAATATCTTTATCAGCAGCTAATTTATATAACTGTTCTGCTTGCATGCGATCCCTAGGTAAATAATTGGCCGTCTCTTTAATGCCCAAACCGTTTTGATAAAAAGCAGCCAATAAGTACTGAGCATAACCATCATCAGAAGTAACTGCTGAATTCAACCAATGTATAGCTTGCCGATAATCCTGAGGAACACCTTCGCCATCCAGATAGAGTAAGGCTAGATTGTATTTAGCTTTAGCAAAGTCTTGTTCTGCAGCTTTTAAGTACCACTTTGCTGCTAATTTTTTGCTTTGTTGAGTTCCGTAGCCTTGTTCATACATTTGACCAATTCTGAATTGAGCCTTAGCATACCCATGATCAGCTTCTTTTAGAGTCCAGCCAAATGCAGCTTGACTCTCACTTGCATCCTCTTTGCTAGTATCCAGAGCGTATCTTAAGGGAACAACTGGTTTCGAGGTTTGAGTCTTGACTTCACTATTCCAATTTAGCAATTGATCAAGTGGCATAGTACGAGGATTTTCTAAGGAGTAATCACTTTTGAAGATGTCTTCTTTACCCAAAGCAACAAGCTTGGGTGTTATAATATGAGCAGTTGTCTGGTCATAGATTTTTTGCCGACTGGACGTTAACGCTTCGAGTTGTTCTTTTGAAAGAACATCACCATTATCCGCAGCTTTCCTTAGCCAATAAATGGCTTGCAAGTAAGCTTTCTCATCGGCACCTCCTTTCAAATACATAAATGCTAGGGCATTTTGTGCTTTGTCATATCCGTTATTAGCTGATTTCACATACCAGTTGAACGCTTCATTCAGGTTTCTCTTACCTTCACCTTCTTCGTATATTTTCCCAAGTTGGTATTGCGCTTCAGCATTTCCTGCATTTCCTGCTTTACTTAGCCACATGATCGCTTTATTTTCATCACGTATAGTCGGGTTATTGCTGAGATACAGCAAACCGAGCTCAAGTTCTGCTTTTTGATTATTATGTTTGGCCGCTTCTTGAAACCATTGAATGGCTGCTGCCAAATTTGCCGTAGTGTTGTCTAAAGATTTATAGGTTAACCCCAAATAATAGGCTGCTTGTGCATCCCCGCCTTTTGCTGCCTGCTCCAGCCATTGGATAGCTTGCCTATTGTCTTGCGGGATACCTTCGCCACGATGGTACATCATGCCCAATTTGTATTGGGCTTTTTTATTACCGTTCATAGCGGCTTGTTGTAACCATTTTATAGCTTGATCAATTGATATTTGATCATTGCCTCTTAAATAAAGATCGGCCAAGTAATATTGAGCTTGCGTATTGTTATTTTCTGCTGCCTTTTCTAGCCAGTGTTTTGCCAGTCTTTCATCTTTATGAGTACCATATCCATTCATGTAAGCAAAACCACAGAAGAGTTGCGCTTCTACATCGCCTTGCTCAGCGACTTTCTTAAACCACTCAAGCGCTTGGGGCATACCATATTTTGTATTTAAATAGTATTTAGCCAAATAAATTTGGGCGGGTTTATATCCAAGATTTGCAGAGTCCTGAATAAGAGCGCGACCTTTTTGCTCTTGTTTGACAACACCGTAGCCATTCAGGTACATTTTCCCTAAGTAATACATGGCTTCTGTATCATGCTGGCTAGCAAGTTCTTGTAGCGATTTACTCGCTTGAAAATAATTGCCGCTATAGTAATCCCTCATGTAGCTAGGTGAACCCATGGCCCCTATTGGGAAAAGGACACAGATTGAGACTAATTGAATGACAGTCTTTGTCATAGTGGCGACCTCTTATTCTAGTTTTTATAACTAACTTTGGCCCAACACATTAGAAACAGTTTATCCCTTAACTTAAAGATTTGGCGTTATTATCAAGTAGATTGATTTAAGTAATCCTATGGGGAACCCCATAAACACTTTACAAACTTATCATTTCTCATTTGATGAATTAAGTCAATAGTTAATAAAAATCAATGCTCTGCGAGTCGATTTAAAGCTTGTTACCATTTTAAAAGTATCCCTTGCTTAATAACATCTTTGACTGCTTTTTCTAGCCTATCGCTTTTTACCGCCCAATAATTGCCGTTGTTCCCCTCAGGAAATTTTGTATCCGTATATTGACATATTTCCAACACTTTTTGGCAATCAATGTCTTTATTAGCTCCATCTGATAGATAACAGGCAAAAGTAAACCGCTTTTCGTCAGTCGCAAAAGCGGCCCACTGGTTTGCCTCAATTTGATTCTTGTAAGATACATAAGTCAGATCTGTGCTTTTATTAACCTGAAGATCAATGGAATTAGAAGAGGTGTTATGAATAAAATAAATTGTTTGAGGATGGCCGATAATCTTCGGCTCTAAGGTGAATAATTTGTTTGCAAATTGAAATCCTACTTTCATACACCCACGAAAAGCTACATCCTTTCTTGCAAATATGGGTAGAGCGATCATGGAAATAATAATGACTATTAAATAGTTATTAAAATGTTTCATTTCCATCTCCTGAACTTATAAAAAACTCATATCGTAATCTCATTCAACTAATTCTTTGATGATAACTTTAGTGCCAAGGAAATTATTTTCTTTTGAGGGTAAATCAATATACTGTTCATTTAGCCATTTCGCGTCTTCAGTGAAAAGTCGAATACAACCGTGACTATCCCGGTAACCGGGAACGTCATCTGAACCGTGAAGAGCAAAACCACGATAAAAGTACATGCAATAAGGCATTTTGGCTCCGCCTTTACCAATAGGAAATATGGTGGACACACAGTCGATTGATTTTTTATCGAAAACGTAATACTTACCTGTGACTGTTTTACATATACGATTAGAATCACTGCACTGATCTCTACCTGAGGAAATTGGTCCCCACCACTGTAGCTCTCCACGAGGATCATAAATCCCCCAAGCCAACTTATTCTGATCAACGATAATAAGTTTTCGCAAAGAGTTTTGGATATACTTTGGAAAAGGAGATATTTCCCAAATAGACGTATTTTCAAGATCTTTCGGGACCGCCAGTATCATGCCTGCTCTGAGCTTATTATTTGTTCTATTGACTCGCTTTACTATATCGCGCTCGTCTGGGTCCTCCCACATCTTTTCCCATGTATCTTCTTTTTTAACCGTAATACAAACATAATCTGAACTGGTTAAGCATAACTGCACTCCAAAAGAAGACATAGGCAGGTTTTCTTTAGCATAGGAAAATGGCACAATAAAAATGATAGAAGACAATATTAAATTACGCATGATTTCCCCATTAGTACAATCAAGTTGCGTATTTAAAAATACATGCCTATTCTTAATCCATTTTAAGTATTAAGGCATACTTGCTTTTAATAACGGCAAATCTATAAATTTCTTTAGGTTTTGCTACTAGTTTTTGGAATATCCAAGGCGATTTTATTGAAGTTTAATTTTGAAACAAATAGAGCTTAAACCGTGCTGTGGCCTGTTGCCTCAATAGAACCTGTTGCCGAAGGACAAAAAATATACTGAGTCGTTGCCTCAGAATAGGTGTTGCTTTTGAGAGGTTTTGTTGCGATTAAAAAATAATTGCTATTGAGCCTGGTGGGTGTGTGGGCGAGAAGCCTGTGAGTGTGGGCAATAACTGTGAATAACGTCTTTTTGTTATTCATGGTTTTGTCCACACGTCCCATAGGGCACAGGCTGGTCCGAAGGACTCGTCCATCATATCCACAGGCTTTATGTTCCTGTCTTTTTACAATATTGAATAAGACTTTCATTAAAGAGCCTTTCTTTGTTTTACATGTTGAATATTCACTAATCTAAATATTAATTTTAGCTTTTTTTGAATCTTTTTTTGCAAGTCAAACGGGTCGAGTGTATTAAAGGTCTCTTGTAATTTTGTTTTCTGAGCGAGAGTAAGACCATTCGACGTCATCAGTCGCTGATAGGGCGTTTGGGGTTGATCATATTTTTTGATTACACGGGATTGAATTCGTACTTTGTCAATGAGCTTAATGCAAGGATAGAAAAAATTAAATAACAAGGAGACTTCGTTAGAATATAAGTCATTCATAAGCTCAACGAGCTTTGGATTACCAAAACGATGATAACCAAACAGTTGACGCACATGAGTCCAGTTCTTTTGTTCAACATGTGCATTATCGTCTTTTTTATAAGGACGAGAGCGAGTAAATTGAACCGCTTTTTGTGGGTCCCGCTCAGTAAAATAATGAATGAGATGCCAATTGAGAAACTCTGAGCCGTTATCACAATCAAACCCTTTGATTTCAAAAGGTAAATTTTTTTCTATGTCTTGAATACCCCCCAAGACACCATGAGCTCCTTTATTCCAAGTGGCCCGCATTTCTGTCCAGCCACTGAAAATATCCGTCAGCGTAATAGACCAAACAAAATCACCGGCTAGTGATGCTCCACAATGCGCAACGCTGTCGGCCTCCATAAAACCCACTTCGTTAGTATTCCACTGATTCGTATTGACTGGAATTTGATTCCTGAGAATACTTCCAGGCTTTGTTCCACTTAAGCCTTTTCCATAGCGAGTTTTAACAGGCTTGAGTAAGCGATCAATTGTAGCAGCGCTCATGGTTAGCAGTTGAGAGGATATCTCCGCCGCTAAAGGCTCATAATGATTTTGATAATGAGGTAACCATAAGGGAAGAGCTCTCTTTAATCGTTTACCACACATCTGATCCGTGCCAAGCCATATCTTTTTTAAAGGCTCCAGCAATATGGATGGGTCATAGGTCTTCTTTTTTCCAACTTTCTTCGGACTTTTATCAGAAATGGGTAACTGTCTTAATAAACGAGCTGCTGCTTTGCGATGATAATGATGCGTCTCGCAAAATTCATCCAGAATGCGTTTTTTTAACGCTCTATTGCCTCGTTGATAGCGGATACGCTGTATTTTTAGATACAAATCCATATTCACTTGCCCCATTTCTGTTCCTCTCGCTCGGCAACAGCCATATTGAGGCAACGAAGCAATTTATGGACTTATTTACGTCATCCTTCGGCAACAGATAATTTGAGGCAATTCGGCCATGTTCCGGAGCTACCTCAGTTTAAGCCTCACTTAAGAATAGGATTGTATAATATACGTCCATAAAATTACCAACCCCTTTAATGAAATGAAAATGAAATCTGAAGAAGCCAGTCAGCATGTGAATGAGTCACAAACCCCTGAAACAAGTATAAGACTCGAATGTATGCACAATTCTATGGTTTTTACAAAAACAGAATTTCTATGTTGTGAACACGAAGGAAGAAGATTCAGATACTCATCAAATAATCAATTAGAAGATAGTTGCAATCCTTCTCTAGCAGCAGAATTAGCAGTTTTCTCAGGCAATGTCATGAAGCTTATTTTAGGCGAACCTCAACCAGACTATTACTTAGCCAGACATACCCAAAAGGATAAATACTATCGCATTTCTAATGAATTAGAAGATTATGAAGATTGGAATTGTGTTATTAGAATTAACCCCGAAGGTGAAATATTTTTCAACTGGAAAGATAGCGGCGACAAACCAATCTTATCCGTAAAAATACATCAGCTAACAGCTATTTTAGTGGTTTGCCATTTTTTAGGTGAAATTGATTGGGCTGACGATAACTTTGGTTTTGTGAAAAGAGGCGATGAATTTATTGCTGTGCGTCTTGATCCAGCTTGTAGCTTTCATTCTTCGGTATTTAATAATACCTACGGTGATCTGGCTAAAAAATTGGAAAATTTATTAATTTCTTATATTTCCAAAGAGATTAATGAGCATACAGACGAGCCATTTTATTACTTATCAGGGCTTATCGATCACGAGAGTAAAACACTTAAAACTCCAACAGCAAAACGTTTATTTAGCAATCGGGCCGAACTAATCGAAACGCTTTGCCGAATATCGGAGCTCTCAAAAGAAGAATTAGACACTGTTGCTAAAAAATCATTTTCAAAAGAAAATTGGTCCATCGCCGAAGACTATGTTAAGAAATTATTATTTCGGCAGGAAGCTTATCAAGAGGCTTTCTATACTCTCTCCAAACAAAAAAAACAAAAGCACGATGCTACAACTTCTGCTGAGATTGTACCCTTGAAATATTTTGAACCACCAAAAGACGATTCCTTTACCTCTATTTCCTCTCATCCTATGGGAACTTTTTCACTTAGCAGAAAAAGAAAGCAACCGGACTTGCCTGCAGGATGTCCCGAAGAACAAACCAATTCGCTCTCGCAGAGCGCTACATAATTGTTCCGATAGAGTGCATTAATGGCAGGGTAGCGACAGTCAGATATCGTAGCCTGTTTGGCGCATTAGCGACAAACAGGTTTCTTTTATCAACTACCATTAAAATTCATTTTTAAACACTAAGATACCCTTCTATTAAAGAGTTTTCTTAAGAATCTAAACTAAAGCAATTATTTTGCCTGCTAAACTTTAGGGCCGATTTGAAAAATTGTTGATTAAGCAGTAGAGTGATTGTTACTTATAACAAGGAGATATCAGCAAATGAAAAGAATTATTTTATCGGTTTGTAGTGGGCTACTTCTTACAATAACTGCACCAATAGTTTTTGCAGACAATCTTCCAGCTAATACATTGCCTATGTCTAAAATTCTGCAAAGTTTACAGAGCAAAGGTTACAACATAATCAAAGAGATAGAATTTGAGCATGGTGCTTACGAGGTAGAGGCTATTGGTCCACAAGGAAATAAGCTAGAACTACGGGTCAACCCACAAACTGGTGAAATTTCAAACGACAAAAACAATCAAGCCAAACCCATATCTATGTTAGACGCTGTCCAAAAATTGGAGTCCGCTGGTTATCATAGCATTTACAAAATTGAGTCGGAAGGCAATAAATATGAGGTAAAAGCACTTGATAAAAATGGGAAAAAAGTCAAACTGAAAATGAATGCCAGTACAGGTGAAATTAAACAAGGATAGTTTAACTAATTTATTTTGTATAAGACACATCCAGATAGGTTGATCTCTTTTCTGGATGTGCCCTAATGAGATACTGCACTGATATTGCAGTTAATTCTTTCTAATCTAATTTAATCGTTTCAAGCACCTGGAAAAATTATATTGAAAAAGAATAATTTTTCCCTCAATTTTAGTTTTCGATAGCTCAAGCTAATCTCGGTCTACCCGGATAATGGCTATCAAAAATGGCCAAATGAGATACTCTCAAATAGGTTTTGGAGTCCTATTATCATCCTTGATAAGATTTATCATGCCATGATTTGTTAGGCCAAGCTCCTTATGATTGGATTAACAACTGCCTGAAACAACAGGGTTATATTTCACTTTGTTACAAATCGGCTACATGGTAAGGTTAGATTAAAATATTTATTACTCGGTAGCATCAATGACCATCTATTTTTTGTTTGGAAAAACTGGCTCTGGGAAAAGTTATATAGGAAGGCTACTCGAAAAGCTAAACATTATCCATATCGATGGCGATAAACATATCACCCCAAGGATGTTAGACTGTTTAATCGAAGATGAACAAATGACCCCAGAAATGATTGATGAATTTGTCAATGTCTTGATTGATGTTATCAAGACACAACAAGAAAAAACTCCGAAGCAGAGTTTTGTTGTCTCACAAGCCATGTATCTCGATAAACACCGACTTAAGTTATTAAATGCTATACCCGAGCTTAAATTTGTAATGATTGATATCGCACCAAGGCTTCGAGAAAGTTTCATCACCAGCCGATTTCAAAATAAAGAAAGCAAAATAAGTCCGCGATATGCCAACGAGATGGATAAATTTTTTGAGAGTCCTTCCCATGAAATAATACGATTTGAAAATAATCAAGAAGCAGATGAAATTCTTATAGAACAAATCCATGAAAAAATGTCAGCTCTTTTTAACAGAGTAGCAAAAGAAGAATTAAACTCATATGTACGACTAGAATTTACCTAAATTCAGCTCTGTTAAATAATTAAAACCTTAGCCCCAGGATTGGCTTTTACCCAATTAGCCACATACTCGATATAGTTATTTTTGCCAACAGCAATGCATCCACGCGTTGAGTTTGGTAAGTTGTTTAACCAACCAAACAAACCAGATGACTGAGCTGGCCCATGGATCCCTACGTCTCTACCTGTATATCCTGCAGCTAATTGCTTTGTGGTCGGATAGAGAATTGGAATAAAGACTTTAAATTGATTGGATTTTCTTGGATGAGCTAACCTATATAAACCAATTGGAGTTTTATTATCACCCGCTTTTTTTTTACCAACGCCTTTGTTTCCGAGAGCTACTTTAAAGGTCTTAATTACAGTGCCGTTTTTACAAATATTTAAAATTCGCTTTGTGGTGTGTACATTGATTCCGTTTGACAAAGGACAAGACGCAGTACTAGCGAATAAAGCGACAGGAAAAAGAATAGAAATCATTAAATAAATTGCTTTTATTTTCATATAAGTAGACTAATATTATTTAAATTGGACAATATTATTCCATAGTATTGTCTTTATTCATAGGGTTAGCAGGCTAAATCTTTCACCAACAGTATTTATGCAAAGGCATTTCTCAATCACAACAAGATCCTACTCAAAAGACTGAGGCTTCTTTCTCAACTCCTTGAGTTGACCAAGCTTTGATTTTTCATCCAACATTTTTTGCTTAGAGCGTCTTGAGCGTCGCTTCTTTTGTTGCTTTATTTTTTCTCTTTTTTGCTGCTCTTTTGTTTTCTCATCACTCAATATTGAGTGTAATTTTTCGCAAAGCCGCATCCCTTGCAAAATATCGGTTATCTTCACGGCTTCTGGAATCCTGGCACTTTATTTCTAAATTAGATGGCACATGTTTCAAGTAGACCGTTGAAGCCGTTTTATGCAGCTTCTGCCCGCCCTTACCACTACCCAAGATAAATTTTTCGACAAGATCAACTTCATTGATATGAAGTTTTGTCATCCATTCTGCCAATTTATCCCATTTATCTTTACTAATCATATAATTTGGTTCTTTTCCTATGGAAAACTAGTTATCAACTCGTTTACCCCCTGATTGCCTTAATTTATGTTAGAATGAATAAAACCATTCGAAATTGGCCCACATAACCAGTTCAGATTAACAAAAATCATATCTCACAAAGATGTAGTGCATTAAGGACACCTAATGAATTTTAAAAATCTGGGTTTAATCGAACCTTTAATTCGTGCTGTTACCGAATTAGGATATCTTAAACCCTCAGCTATTCAATTACAGGCAATCCCAACTATTTTACAGGGGGTTGATCTATTAGCCTCTGCCCAAACAGGGACTGGTAAAACAGCGAGTTTTGTATTGCCTATTTTACAGCGTGTTAGTAAAAAACCTCGCGCCCAGCATAATCGAACTCGAGTTTTGATACTCACTCCTACCCGCGAATTGGCAGCACAAGTTCATGAGAGCGTCATCCAATATGGACGCCATTTGTCGCTTCGATCCACGGTTGTTTTTGGTGGCGTCAAAATTAATCCTCAAATGATGCGATTACGCGCTGGCGTTGAAATTTTAGTTGCAACTCCAGGACGACTAATGGATTTATATCAACAAAAAGCCATTCAATTCAACGAAATTGATACTTTTGTTTTAGATGAAGCCGATCGCATGTTAGACATGGGTTTTATTCATGATATTAAACGTATTATTAAATTACTCCCCCCCAATCGGCAAAATCTATTGTTTTCGGCAACTTTTTCGACAGACATTCGTAAATTAGCTCAAGGCATGTTGAATCAACCCGTTGAAATTGATGTTGCTCCACGAAATACTACCACCTCTACTGTAGAACAAACGATCCATCCTGTTGATAAAGCTCGTAAGGCGGCATTGCTTAGTCATTTAATTCATAAAAAGAAATGGGGTCAAACACTTGTATTTTCACGAACCAAACATGGCGCAAACAAATTAGTTAAACAACTAGGAGAAGCTAATATTTATGCTACGGCAATTCATGGTAACAAATCGCAATCGCAAAGAACTAAGGCATTAGCAGACTTTAAATCAGGTGAAGTCCATATTTTAGTAGCAACTGATATTGCAGCACGTGGAATTGATATTGAACAATTACCTTGCGTAGTCAATTTTGATTTACCTCAAGTTGCTGAAGATTATGTGCATCGAATTGGACGGACTGGTCGTGCTGGCGCTGCAGGAATTGCTATATCATTGGTCAGTGCTGATGAAGCGCCTCAATTACAGGCGATAGAAAAATTAATTAAGCGTAACTTAGAGCGAATTGAAATTGAAAGTTTTGAACCACTTCATTGTTTGCCTAGTACGTCAACAACATCAGTGCCAGGTATTAAGAAAAAACACACCCGGTATAAAACGAATCGGCGATAAGATAAGGTCATTCCATGAAAATCTGGCTTGACGGCGATGCCTGCCCAAAGGCGATAAAAACAATTTTATTTCGCGCCGCCATACGCACTAAAACAACGCTAATTATTGTTGCAAATCATTTTCCTACAGCACCTGCCTCACCTTTCATTAAAAAGTGGCAAGTTCCCTCCGGATTTGATCGCGCGGATAATCAAATCATAACAGATATGGAGAAAGGTGATTTAGTCATTACCGCGGATATTCCACTAGCTGATGCGGTAGTTACTAAAGGTGGGAAAGCATTAAGTCCGCGTGGACAAATGTATTCAACTCATAACATCAAACAATGTTTAGCCATGAGAAATTTAAATGAATCACTACGTAGCAATGGATTAATTATGAGTGGTCAAGCCAAAATGTGTCAGAAAGAAATTCAAAATTTTGCAAACCACTTAGATAAATTTCTTAAGGGCCTGATGTATACGTAGCGTCTATGGTTTGTAGCCTTGATTATATGGCGCGCTCGGAGGGACTCGCCCCCCGACACCTTGGTTCGAAGCCTTATGCTCTAGTTATAAATTCGTTATAAATCAAAAAAGTTGCATCGTCTTTATGAATAAATCTGACGATCCCTCAGTGCCAAAAGCCACTCTACATCTAAACAACTGATACGTCTGTTTCGGCTTCGTGAGCCAAAAATAGTTTATAAACAGTCGCAACAGACTTAGTTCCCATAGGATCAGATTGGGTTTTTAGTTTGCAGAAATTTTCTGCCCATTCAGATGTTCTAATTCTCAATGGTGGGTTTTTACTGTTTACTACATCAACGATACAGTCAGCTACTTGGTCACTACTTTGATAAACACCAAGTTCAGATGGATTTTTTAAACGCTCTCTTGCGTCTTCAAAATACCGTTTAAATATTGGCGCATATTCATCATTTGCTGCCAAATCAATGATACTGTTCTTCATAACATTTGTAGAAAATTCTGAAACAATACCGCCTGGCTCAATGGCTGTAAATTTAATATTAAAAAAGGGCTGTATATAACTTGCCATACTTTCAGTCAAACCTTCTACTGCAAATTTTGAGGCACAATAAATCTCATTAAATGGCTGTCCTATTAAACCGCCAACTGAGGTGATATTAATAATTTGACCTGATTTGGCTTGGCGCATTGCAGGTAAGACTGCTTTAATTGTTCGTACAACTCCCATAAAATTAATATTCATAACTTGGTTGATCTTTTCTTCAGAGGCTTTCTCAGTGGTTTCTACAAAACCCATCCCCGCGTTATTGATCAAACAATCGATGCGACCATTTTCATTAAGAACGGTTGAAACAGCATGTGTGACACTCTCTGTGGACTCAACGTCCATCTGAATTAAATGAACATTGTTAAGATTCTTGTTTGCTATTGCCTGCTTTATTTGATCAGCTTTATGAAGATTACGCATACTTGCGTAAACAATATGGCCTTGTTCTGCAAGTTTTATTGATACGCTTAAGCCTAAACCGGAAGAAGTCCCTGTAACTAATATTATTTTTTTCATTTTTTTATGACTCCTTTCTGCTGAATTGATCCAATATGTGTTGTGGCGCAAAATATACTTAAAGTAGCAATATGAATCTTTCTGATAGAGCAACTACTTTAGGATGTTAATATACACATGTCCAGTAGCAAATTATTATTTTAACAAAAATGGTTTCTTATAACCGTTCACGCGATAGGGCGTCACAATTCAGGCTTTCTGCCTTGCTTGGTTCAAGATCTCTTCTTCCATCCCAAAGGCCCTTGAGATTAAGCATTTCTCCCTACTTTTTAAAGATACAAGCCGGGCTTATGTTTACCTCTCAGCATAGCTTTAATTTTGGACTTAAAAAAGGAAAAAATTTGACCACTATTAGTTATTGGCAAACACCAGACCGTTGTGCTGAGGAAGCGTATCAAATTCACGTTTTATCGATATGACGATATTCAATCTTATTTCTCAAGGAAATAAAAAGATTTAAATTCTTTTCTATTAGATAAACAAAGGCCACCCGAAGGTGGCTTTGCTAATAGGGACAAAAGGAAAAGCTAACGCCTCACCTAAAACCCTACATTTTAAGTATAGTCAATCTTTCATTGAGGTCAAATTAGGCAATAATTATATTTATTATCATATTCTCATAAACATAAGGATAATAGTGCAGAGAAAATATTATATGAATAATTTAATTACTTGACCTACATAAAACCTGTTTACTTTATTGGAGTTATGAGAGCCTTCTTCAGAGTACAGGCCCTTATAAAACAGCTATTACAACTATTAGGAGGAGAAGTCATATTAATATCTATTCATCCTTTTTTTCTTTTTTAGATTTTTTATGAGCTAGTTCTTTATATTTTTCCTCAAGTTGCTGTAATTCATTATCTGAGAGATTTTCCAAATCGATAATTGAATTATCACCCTTTTTCAATGATTTTATTATTTCATCGAGTTTTATTTGCGTAGATTCGGAATCTCGATTTTGTGTATTTTGTATTAAAAATACAATTAAAAAAGTAATTATAGTGGTACCCGTATTAACAATAAGTTGCCAAGTATGGGAAAAATTAAAAAAAGGCCCACTGATAAGCCAAATAATAATTATAAAGCAAGCCAGCGAAAATGTACCACCATGGCCTGCTATCCTTGATACTTTTTTAGCAAAAAAGTGAAAGAATTTATCCATAATTTTCAATGATATCCATTATATGATAACCTTTAAATGATTTTACCTATAATTTTCATACTTCCTTTATTTGTATTTGTAATTTTAAGCGTCTCGTATTAGGGTTGGTAGTTGAGCACCTAAATGAACTGCAACATCAGGAATAATTTGGTCCCGCAGCGCATGCAATACAGCTCTAAGTACTGTGTATGCCTCATCTTCATTTTTAAAATGACCAATTTCTTTAAGGTTTTTTTACCCATATTTGGGATTTATGGACTTCCTGACCAAAAATGTTCATATATCCTTCTTTGTTACTCCCTTTCTTTAAAGATAGAATAAGTTTCTTTAAATGCTACAATAATCAAAAAAAATTAACTTATTTAATTAGTCTTTAAAAATGAGTTCTCCTCAAATGCCCAAGCAATTGTTTATAACGACTGAGTATCAACAAGATCATAAGCGAATATTAAATCCTCCATTGTTTTTTATAAATGCTTCAACTAAGTAATAAAATTACTCTAATTTTTCTTCCTTTCACAAACTTTTTATAAAAATTTCAATTTCTTTTACTTCTTCTACACTTAGGTCAGAAAGATCGATCATTTTATTCTGTGCATCATGATCAGCGAACGTAGCCCCGGTTGCCGCTAAAGCCGTCAACCAAGTTACACTTGCTGAAAGAAGTCACGAGAAACTCATAGGTAATTATTGGGATTTTATATACAAGCGAGTACGCTCTCTTTATTTTTGGAGTGATTTTTAACAGTTATAAAAGTTTCTTTTAGGAAACTAAAAGAGCATCCTTTAAACGCTCTGGCAAAGACCCCATTACTTTGTCAGCCAAATCTTTTTCAATTTTACTTATAATAAATTGAATACAATTTCTGACAGATTCTTTTAAATTTACATCTAAATTAGTCATATCTTTTCTAATAGGTTTTATAAAATCTTCAAAAGAATCTACCCGACGAATTTCACGAGAAGGATCCCAGCCATCAAAATATAATCCTTTTAAGACTAAAGGAAGTTGAGCGGCTAAATGAGCTGACACATCTACCGGTAAATGATCTCTTAATTCATGCAATACAATACGAAGTACTGAATAACTTTGTGATTCATCGCGGAGATGGCCGTACTCTTTAAATTCATTTAACCAGTTATAAGTTAGGTTTAATGAAGATTCAATTTGTGTAACATGCATATAACCTCCTGTTAGAGCCTACCGTAATAGAGAAGTTATAGTAGTTATCGATTTTAGCTATTTTTTACCACCTTTATCTTCTTTGTTTACTGTTCTCCATGCTCTTTCTTCTGCCTCATCTTTAGATACGCCTTTTTTGCGATAGCTTTTTTCAATATGATGCGCTTGACGTTTTTGTTTATCTGTATAGCTTGACTTATCCCCTCTTGGCATGATGGCATCCCTCCTTGTTAAACTTCTTGTATTATAGCATATTGCCTGCATGGTCATTTTTAAGTATGGGCGCGTTTAAATTTGGAAATAAATATTAGAGGGTATGAATTACTCTGACTTTTCCAATCTGTCCCGTTTTTATTGTCAAAAAGTGCACAAATAAATTATTTGTAGTCTCAATCCCTACATAGAACTAAGAATAAGAAAAAAGTTTTGATATTTCCTATACTTTTTTTATCTCTACAAATAAGGACGTTTTATGTCAAAACAACCAAAACCCCCTTTCCCTAAGGAAACCATCACTCCTCCAGGGATAGAAGAAAAAATGAAAACAAAACCACATTATCATGCTGAAGCTTATAAGCCGGCGGGGAAATTAAAAAATAAGGTTGCTTTAATAACAGGAGGAGATTCCGGCATAGGGCGAGCAGTGGCTTTTTTATTTGCCCGCGAGGGAGCAAATTTAGCGTTGGTTTATTTGCCTGAAGAACAAACTGATGCGAGTAAAATTAAGACAGAAATTGAGAAATTAGGGCAAGAAGTACTTCTTATTCCCGGAGATGTAAGAGAAGCAGATTTTTGCAAAGAAGCTGTGGAGAAAACTGTTCGTCAATTTAATCACATTGATATTTTAGTAAATAATGCAGCGTTCCAAAAACATCGTTCAAGTATTGAAGAAGTGTCAATTGAGCAGTGGGAGAATACGTTTGTTAGCAATATCTACAGTTATTATTACATGACAAAATTTGCTCTCCCTTATATGAAACAAGGGGGTTCAATTATTAACACCGGATCAATTACAGGCATAGAAGGGAATAAAGAATTATTGGATTATTCTTCAACTAAAGGAGCGATACATGCATTTACCAAATCCCTGGCACAAAATTTAATTGATAAAGGTATTCGTGTGAATTGTGTAGCTCCAGGACCTGTTTGGACGCCGCTTAATCCAGCAGAAAGAAAGGATAACGGTATCAAAGAGTTTGGTGCAGATACGCCTTTAGGGAGACCTGCACAACCAGAAGAATTGGCCCCAGCCTATGTTTTTTTAGCTTCAAATGCAGACTCAAGTTATATAAGCGGTATGGTTTTGCCTGTATTAGGAGGGAAAACCATATCAACTTAATAACGACAAATATAGAAAGTTAATTACTCCTATCTTGAAATTTTGTTCTAAAAAATTGGTATATCAATCTTTAGCATTAGTTGGATGGAACGGACTGATTTTTTTCTTTAACCGAAATTTTTTTATTTGGTTATCTGGATCTCTACCTTTTTAAGTGTACGGCTTTAATTAATGGATAAAATTTGAACATTAAAATGCTATACTTAAACATAACGTTATTCGGAAACTTCTTAAACAAGGAGGTGTAAAATGGATATCGTAAAAGCAACCAATGTTATCGGGGTAAATGTTGAAAACGCTCAAGGAGAAAATTTAGGAGAAATTGAAGATCTCGTTCTGGATAAATTACAGGGTCATGTCGAATATGTTGTACTTTCTTTTGGTGGCATTCTCGGAATGGGTGAGAAACTAGTGGCCATGCCTTGGTCCATTTTCACCTATGATAAAGATCGAGAATGTTTTGTTATTAATATGAGCAAAGAGAGATTAGAGAATGCTCCACGATTTGATCGTGATAAGTGGCCTGATTTTTCAAGTCCAACTTTGACAGATTCTATTAATAACTACTATGGTACTCGAATTCATCATTCTTAAATTAGGAAGTGCTACATAGTGTACAAAGAGATAAAGTCAGGGAGTGTGTTAAGCTGCGATCCTAAAATAACCCACAGCTAAATATAAACTTGATTGTGGATATTTAGCTAGGGTTATCTGCGGGCGC
This sequence comes from Legionella lansingensis, assembly GCF_900187355.1. NCBI lineage: Bacteria > Pseudomonadati > Pseudomonadota > Gammaproteobacteria > Legionellales > Legionellaceae > Legionella > Legionella lansingensis. The sequence continues at coordinate 2,392,450 of NZ_LT906451.1, forward strand.
AGCTTAAATATTGATTTCAAAAGGTAAGAACTTAAAAAATTTATAAATTATAAGTGGGTTATTTATTGAAAGGGAGGTTCATTATTGTAGGTAGGACATGGAAGGGAAGCTTTATGAGAAAAAAGGAAAAGACCACAGATTCTAAAATAGAAAAGAATATTGCCGAAAGAGGCTCAAGAAAAGGCAAACATCGTTAAATTTTGTTTTTGATGAAAACAATCAATCATCTAGCTGTATATGGATTAATTTAATTCCATTTCCCTTCTTTGTTGCTAAGTAAATTTATAAATTTGACGATTAATATCTTTTAATTAATTTTTTTAAATCACTCCAATGATAAGTATTAATTACATTTTCTTTCTCAAGCCAACCTCTGCGGGCTTGATATATACCAAACTGCATATAATCAAGTTCTCTAGTGCTGTGAGAATCACTAGAAATAGCAATTTTAACACCCATTTCTTTAGCTAATTTACAATAATTATCATTAATATCTAAGCGATAAGGTTGAGCGTTTAATTCGATAATACAATTTCTATCTCTGGCTTCTTGAAAGATTTTTTCAATATTAATAGGATAAGGAGGTCGAGATTTAATTAAACGTCCTGTTGCATGTCCTAGAATATTAAAATAGGGATTGTCCATTGCTTTTAAGATACGCTCTGTTTGTTTTTCTTCAGACATTTTAAATTTTGAATGAATTGAACAAACAACAATATCCAACTCTTTTAGCACATCATTGCATATATCAAGAGATCCATCTTCTAAAATATCTACTTCAATGGATTTTAAAATTAGAAAATTATTTATTCTGGCATTTAAATTATCAATTTCTTGTATCTGTTTTAATAAACGTTTTTCATCAAGTCCATTCGTTATTACTAAGCGCTTGGAGTGATCGGTTATTGCGAGATATTCATACCCCCGTTTAATAGCCGCATACACCATGGTTTCTAAGGTTGCTTTCCCATCCGTTTCATTAGTATGAGAGTGCAAATCTCCTTTAATATCTTCTAATTTAATTAAGTGAGGTAATTTATTATGTGATGCTGCTTCAATTTCACCACGATTTTCACGTATTTCAGGTGCAATATAAGATAAATTTAAATGCCGATAAATTTCAGCTTCATGATTGCTTGCAACGCATGTATTGCCTTTAAAAAGACCTGTTTTTGTCAGATCACACTGCTGAGAAGAGGCTCTTTTGATTAGGGCGGCAAAGTGTTCATTGCTCCCTGTATAATACAAGAGCGCTGCACCAAAACTACCTTCTTCAACTAAATATAAATTAACTTTAACTCCTGACCATATGGTTACGCTGACTCGATGTTCATTTTGTAAAAGCACATCTTTTACTTCTTTAAATTGAATAAATGTATTAATTACCAAAGAAGCATTTGGAGTAGATGCCAGTATATCAATTTGTTCTGAAATTTCTTTTTTCCTACGAAAATCACCACTACACTCCACCTGAATAATCGAAGGAATTTCTTGTAAATTTTTAATAAGCATCTCTATTATTGAATGAGCATGATATAATCGTATAAATTTTTGAGACCGTGGTTTTCTAATTTCATTTTTTAACCGCTCCTCAAACGCAGGGGTAATCCATTTTAGATGACGTAATCTCTGAGCATTAATTGCTTCTAATAAAGATTTTTTAGTTCTTATATTTAGTTTGTTTAATTCGGCTATTCTTTTATCCCCTAGGCCATGAATATCTTTTAATTCATTAATAATTTTATTTTTAGTATTTTGATATTTTATTTTTGGAATTTCATTGGTGCTTAGAATATAGTTAATTATTGAAGCCATACTCTTGCCGACCCAGGGTAGTGTCGTAATATCAAAATTATTTTCAAGTAGAGTAATAAGCTCTTTATCCAATTTTATAATTGTACGTGCCGCTCTACGATAAGCTCTTGCTTTATAGGGATTATCTCCGCTTTCTTCTAAAACATCAGCGAATTTATAAAGGCATTCAGCAATAAAAATATTAGATTTTTCCATGCTATTCATGTGCCAAAATCCCACTTATTAATAGTATATGAGTTCCGTTATAAAATGAAAAAAATGAATCTGATTTTATCGATTATACTTTACATGGAATCTTTAAATAACATGGAAATCCTAATGGGCATGAGAATGATATTGATTCAATATTCTTCTCACAAAATACCTCTTTACAAATCATGGGATTAAAAAAGGAGTTTAAGATGAGCATTTATACTTATTTAAAAAATGATCATAAAAGTATTGAAGAATTATTAAAGAATATAGAAAAATTAGATTATGGCCACCCTGAACTTCGTGATGGGCTCTTTAATAAATTAAAAACACTAGTAATTCTTCATAGTAAAGCGGAAGAGAAAGTATTTTACTCCTCTTTGCAGCGCTTTTCTTTGACAGAAGATGAAATTAAACATGCAATGGAAGAGCATGATAAAATTGAAGAAATGCTTGGAAGACTCTCTGATAATAGTCTTGATGGAACCGCATGGGAACAACTCTTCAAAAGTATGGCCACAGCACTTAGACATCATATTAAGGAAGAAGAGAACCAGATATTTGAAGATGCTGAACAAGCGTTATCTACAGAAAGAGCTCAGGAAATGGAAATAGCTATGAGGGATGAGAAAGAGAAAATTGAAAATAACCTTCATTTAAGTCTACGATAATGTCTGCTGCTGAGAGATATCTTCTTCAGCAAGATTTATATGAATTTACTTTTTCTGCTCTTTTTAATGTTTAAAAATAAGTATAATAAATCGATTGTGGAAACAGCAATTCTTATAAATTTCGCATTTTTTGATTTAACTAATTTACGTTGAAGAATTTTATTTGAAAAAATTCGCAGGAATTTCATTCCTATATAATGGATTAACAATCTATATAACATTTATTTAAGCTCCTTAGGTCATACATGCAGTATAGACGAACTGAATTAGGCTGCAACAGAAATATAAAAAATTCGGCAACGTTGCAATCATCATATTTTCTACTACTCTTTAATTTATGGAAATATACAATTGATTAAATTCAATTATATTTCCTCTAAGGAAAGCTATGATAACTTAAGGAGTTAAACATGAACAAAGATATATTTGAAGGAAAATGGGAAGAATTAAAAGGTCAAATGAAACAAACCTGGGGCTGGCTAACTGATGATGACTTAAAACAAATTGAAGGCAATCATCAGGAACTTTACGGAAAATTACAAAAACACTATGGTTACAACAGAGACGAAGCTGAAAAAGCTATAACTAAGTTCCGTAACCAATTTAGACAACATTAATAACCAAGCAAGGCCCTACTCTAGTAGGACCTTGCATTATCTTTAAGGTATTGGATGAAAAGGAATTTATGTTTAAATATTAAAATTATAATAAGTCTTAACCATAAAATGACCTAAATTAAATGTTAATCTTCTTCTCTTAGTTGAGTATGGTAAAAGGGGATTTTAACTAATGCATATTTGGCCGCTAGGTTGAGAATTTGAGTCTTTGTACCTTTGAAGCGTTTGGTTTCAGAATAAATTACTAATTTTTTTCCTAAGTCAAATCCCCATCCAAAACAAATGGTTCCAGGTGGGATTCCATTTATAGAATCAGGGCCAGCAATTCCCGTGGTAGCTATGACTACATTGGCTTCACTATTGTGTAGAGCGCCTTCTACCATCTCCCGTGCAACTTCTTCACTAGTCAGAGTAAATGTATCGATAGTCTTTTGTTTAACACCTAGTAATCTTTTTTTAGCGGATTCGGAATAGACGACATAGCCCGCATCCAGACATTCACCACTCCCCGCATAGTTAGCTAGTAAATGGATAATCTGACCTGCAGTGCAGGATTCAGCAGTGGTCAAAATTAAATCTTTCTCTTTAAGATAATCTAGTACTTTTTTTAACTTCTTCATGGAAAATCCTTTTACCTTATATTATTACTCTATGAGATTTAAGATATTTAACTAAATTGTAAAATGATTATCTAAGAGAAGAAAAATAATCATGGTAAAATTTCCTAAGGAAAATGGTCCAATATTATTAGCATTACTGTTTTCATACTGATCTTCTTAGTTTATTGCTTTTTTATTTTTACAAAGCCTAGGGCAATTATTATGTTGCTAAAAATAAGTAAAAAAAGTCTTCTATGTTCAAGATTTTAGCACGATATTTATCGCTTCAGAAATTTATAGAGCAAATACACAGCACCACCAGTAATTAATAAGGAAGTTATTGGTTTTTTATGGACAAACAAAGATGTTTTTTGAGAGTACTCTTTAATTTCTGCCTCAAGTTCTTGTAATTTCTCTCTCCCTTCCTCATACATACCCAAAATAAATTTCTTACCTTCTTCTACTAGCTGTTGAATAGCTTCATTCGCTTCCGATTCCTCTACAGTGTCTTTCTTGCGTGAATGGGAGATGGATTTTATATTTTTCATACTTAACTCCTTTCATCTCATCTAAGCAAATTTTCGCGAGCAAAATTTTGAGTTTGGAAATAGAAGGCCCCTAGTAACGGACTCATTAAGTTCTAAATTTCTATGATATTTTATTCACGATGCCTTCTTTTGCACTGCACAATTAAAGAATAGGTGGCCCAAAAGTAACTGTCAAAGACTCCATAATATTTGAATAAATTTTGTACTACTGTGTTACATCCATTAATAGAGATTTATGAAGGAAGGGCTAGCATAAGGGATTCTTAAGATTAAAGACGGAATTGTATTGGCATGAATCAATGCATGAAGTCTCCAAATTACATCGTATTTGGACAGGTACTGTAGCCCGAACTTGTTCTATAGCTTTTTTGGTACTTTAAACGAGAGCTTTCATACAATATTAAGAATGTTCTTAGTATTTCCCGAATATAAGTGGCCTCACGAAGGGCTAGGCATGAGGCCATTTATCTTTAAAGCCCCGGAAAATTTTTAGATTTTATCAAGCACTTAATGCTTTTCCTGATTCTCATTCTAAAATATTCCCTCTTTCACCGATAACTACCCAGCATTAACAGTCTGAGTTTTCTTTTTAGAATTAATTGTTAAATATGTCCTAGCAACAATAAAACAATTAAAATAATTAGCAAAAGACCTACAAGACCAGAGGGACGATACCCCCATCCTCTACTATAAGGCCAAGCAGGTAGAACCGCCAATAGAATGATAATTAATATAAGTAACGAAATTAAACTCACGTTAATTCCCTTTAAAGTAGTTTCTAGAAATAGAATAAGGCATAAAAATTTTATGCCCTATAAGATTAATCCTCGACTTCACACGTAATTTTTGTGCAATCGCGGCAATTTGCTGCAGCTGAGGCAAATGCATTGTTGGCTGAAGCTTTTGTTTCTGACAATTTTTTATCGGCAGCTTGCTCAGCAGCATCAGCGCTACTACTAGCATTGGTTGTACAAATCCAATTTTTGGTAAGATCTGTTCTTGATGCAGAAAAACCTGAAGCCATAGTAGCCAATAACAATCCACCAAGGACTAATTTTAGAACTCCATTCATCATTTTCTCCTTTTAAAATAGATAATATAGTAAGCATATAAAATTAAAAAAAACAATCTAGTATTCTTTGCATCAAGAATAGGGGGGCAAGCTAACAAAATAGTTTTTGTTCTATACTTTAAGAAGTATTAATTACAAGGAGATAAAGATGGGATATATTATAGCTTGGCTATTAGGTGTGCCATTAAGCATTCTCGTCTTAATTTGGCTCGTTTCACATATTTTTTAATCACAAGGAATATTTATGACTAGAGAAAAGGAATTAATAGTCGAATCAACAACACTAACCCCACCACTGAAGCGTATCTCATGGAGTGCTATTTTTATTGGCGCACTTGTGGGTGTGGGGCTAAGTTTTTTATTAAATCTTTTTGGCGTAGCGATAGGACTAAGTGCCTATTCAGTTAATAATGGTTCAACCACACTAGCCGTAGGCGGGCTTATTGGCATTATCATAGGAATTATTGCAGCGATGTTAGTCGCAGGTTATGCAGCAGGCTACCTTGGCCGAGGATATTGTCCACAACGAAATCTTGGAATACTTTACGGATTTGCCACCTGGACTGTTGCTTTACTTTTAAGTGCCGTAGTTACTGCACACTTCAGTCAATATGTACAAGGTTATACTCGTGCAGTAACCAATACTGTTGTGGTTCCCGATAATTCGGTCTCTACACCTTCAGTAACCGTTGAGCCAAAATCTGAAGATGAAACAACTCAGTCTCAAGTTAATGTTAAAGTTACTCCTGAACAGTTAACTTGGGCGTCCTTTATAATTTTTGTGCTTTTCTTCATTGGGGCATTTGCAACGTGTGTAGGCGCTTGTTGGGGTATGTCCTGTAAAAGGATTGATTAGAATAAACCCAGGTCAACTTTGACCTGGGTTTTTCATCTTAGTCTATCATACTTCAAACTTAAATTGTTCTTAAATTCTGCGATTACGATTTACTGGGTAACCATTTATGTCCATAATTGAGCCATCTATCTCAATTAGGATGGTCATTTATTACATGGGAAAATGATATTTAAAGCAATACTCATTAAAAACGGTAAGGTTTATTAAACTTTAAAGTATATATTTTACCCAGAAAAATAGAAATAGATTAATAATAACGCTGCCAGTGTCATAAGTACTAAGGCGATAAAACCGAAGATATTAGACCATTTCCCATTGGTAAATTTCCCCATAATCTTTTTGTTATTAGCAAGATGAAGTATTACAGCAATGAGTAAGGGAGCGGTTAAGCCATATAAAATTGCAGTATAAAGTAGTGCCTGAAAGGGATTTAATTCTATAAAATCAATACCTAACCCTAACAGCAAAGCTACTATTATTATTAAATAAAAACACTTTGCTTTATAAAATTGTTTATCTAGCCCACTTTTCCAACCGAACAACGTTGTTAGGGTGTAAGAAAGGCACCCGCCTAATACAGGAATAGCTAAGAATCCTGTTCCAATCACCCCTAGAGCAAAAAGAAGATATGATAATTTTCCGGCTAGAGGCTCCAAAGCTTTTGCTGCTTGCTCGACTGTTTCAATGTTGGTGATTCCCTCTTTAAACAAGATAGTACCCGTTGTGAAAATGATAAAGTACATAACCAAATTCGAACTCAACATTCCAAATGCAACATCTTTGTTCATGTGTTTAATATCACGTCTCCCAACCATTATCCCTACTGATTTATCATAATTTTCAGCTTCCATAGTGGCTTGCCAAAAAAACAAATAAGGCGAAATAGTGGTACCTAAAATAGCTACCAAAATACTTAAGTATTCTTTATTGAATTGAATGGTTGGAACAAAGGTATGCTTTAATACTTCTATCCAATTTTGTTGTATAAGAAAAGGAATAATAAGATATAGCAGTAAAGATAAGCATAAATATTTTAATACAGCGACTATCTTTTTATACGATAAAAAAATAATCAAGAATATAAGGATTAAGGTAAAAAAAAGAGAAAATAGATAAGCAGGAATTATCGGCATTACTAAATTCGCCACAGCTCCCATGCCTGCAATGTCGGCACCAATATTAAGGATAATGGCAGGAGCCGTGAAGAGCACAGTAATACCTAAAATGGGCTTGGGATAGTGTTTTTTTATGTTAGTTGCTAATCCTTTCGAGGTTACTATGCCAATTCTTGCACACATCTCTTGTATAGCAAGCATGAGAGGAAAGGTGATTAATGCTGTCCAAAGGGTTAATAACCCGAATTGGGCACCAGCTTGAGAATAAGTCGCAATTCCTGAAGGGTCATCATCACTGGCGCCTGTAATAAGACCGGGACCCAATCGCTTAAAAAACCTTAATACTCTCTTTGTTCGAGAAGGTTTTTCTTTTACCATCCTATTTGCTTCCTATGATCCAACTCACACTATTCCATCTCGCTTAAGAGATGCTATATTTTAAAAGATTCCTTCAGAGAATGTTTTCATTTTATCATAAATAAATTAGATAATAATTTGATGGCAAAGTCATGAATTCTTTATCTAAGATTTAAGAAATTCTCTTATTACTTCATAGTATGCCAAGCTCCTATTGTTAATAACAGACAAGATTTATTATTAAAATGTGTTTATAAATTTTCTGAAGTACTGCATCCCTCGCATTCCAATGCTTATATTTATTATGATTCCGCATAGACATGGATCATTTCTTCTGTAAAAATTAAAAACTATACCAGATACATCGTAATGGAATTGTTTAATAAGATGAGTTCTTGGTGTAATTATGGATAATTGATTGTAATTCGGAGGTATTTTATGACAAACCAAGATACAATAGAGCTGGAAAAGACATACGGTTCATTGGCAGTGGCAAATAAATTACGACGCATAGCAGATGCTATTGAGCAAAACAAAGGATTTCAAATACAAATCAACAAACAACGTATTTATGTGCCAGTAGATGTTTATGTTGAATTTGAGTATGAAGAGGAGGGTGATGAATATGAGCTTGCAATAGAAATGAAGTGGAAAAAAAATAAAGGTTAGTTTTTCTTGCAAGGTTTCTTGCTGATTACTCTTTTGCACTTGATTATTTTGTTTCGCCTCAAGGGCTATGGCTGCTATTATCATAGTCATAAGAGTAACGAAGATTAAATAGGAAGTAGTTTCTTTTTCATCTAAATCTCCTTTCTAAATTGGGATATCAAAAATTCAAGTTTCTTGAATTTCTAAAGTTCTCTTTCGCTTTATTTTAGTGCAAAAGAGTATTTCATATGCCAAGGCACATAATATATGTGCCCCTCATACTTGCAAAGCATCTTTACCCTACTATTCGAAATAATTGTCATTTCTTGTTAAAAGCAAATAAATGCAGAATCCAACTCAATTTTACTCATCAAAAAATATGACCTCGCCAGAAGAAACATCGTACAAACCGCCAACTATTTTAATGGCTCTTTGCTCCTTTAGCTCCTTTATAATACTACTTTTATTCAGAATATTTTGAATGCTATTTTTGATATTAATTGTGGCAACTTCATTGACATAAGCGAGATTACTTCCGGTTCGATTTTCTTTAAATGTTTTTTCCTGGTGGACTGCCGGTTTTATTTTTTCTAAAAGCTGAGTCAAATACCCCAACTGAGCATCATCACAAGCCCCTTTTATTGCACCACAATTGGTATGGCCTAGCACTACAATTAATTTAGATCCAGCTACTTTGCATGCGAATTCTAAACTACCAATAATATCATCATTCACAATATTACCAGCAACTCTAATACTAAAAATATCTCCTAGACCTTGGTCAAATATTAATTCTGCTGGTGTTCGTGAATCAATACAACTGAGGATTGTGGCGAAAGGATATTGCCCATCTGCTGTTTCATTTACTTGTTGCAGTAGATTTCGATTAAATCGCAAGTTTTGCATAAACCGTTGATTTCCCTTTTGCAGCAAATCAATTGCTTGGTCTGGGGTGATATTATGTTGATCTTTTTTACTAATCGTTTTCATAAATGCTCCAATCCAATAATTTAATTATTTACCTTGCTTTTTTTAATTTCCATAACGTTATTCTCTATGGTGCTACAAATATCATTCAGAGGTAAATGGCTCAAATTCTCAATTGAAAAAGGGTTTTGTAGCTCTACTCCTATTTGGTCTAATGAAAAAAGAGCATAGGCGACCAAAGTCACGATAATAGGATTAATATATGCAGAATAATTAACTAGAGCCACTGGAAGTATAATCAAAAATAAAAGAATAAATCGACGTGATTTAATTGCCATCACAAAAGGCATGGGCGTTTTTAATATCCGTTCGCATGCCCCTTGACAATCCAAAACTGTTTGACGAAGCTCTTCTGCTTTCAAAAAAGAAAACTGATTTAATTCACCAGTTTCTTGCTTTTGAGACAACATTGAAGCCAGCTTTGATGAGATTAAATTAGGTTTGTGTTGCCACTGCTGCAATTCGGCATATGTATCATTACATAATAAATGTTTTACTTCTTCTATGGAGGTAATTCCCCTAAGACTGTTTTTCATAAGATAGGGCATTGCCGCAATTAGGCCAAGAATTTTATCTATCTCGCCTCTATTTGAAGAATCTACGTAACTTATTATAATAATTGCCAGATTCCTACTACAATTAACCACATTACCCCATAGTTTTCTTGCTTCCCACCAGCGATCGTATCCCGCATTTACACGAAAAACTAAAATTAATCCCATAATTACCCCTGCGTACTCAAAAGGGCTTATAGGAAGAGACAACCAGGGAATAAAAATACTTAGTAAAGAAATAAAACACGAATAAACACATACTGCCAAAACCTTTTTCCATACTCTAGGAGTAACCGAACCATGAATGGCAAGCGCACATTCCATGAAATTAGGATATTCATATTGATTTATAATTTTTTTATTTTCTTTCATAGCAATTCGCACCTAATTTATGCCTAAAAACTCCTGGTTGCTTTGCATAATACAGTTAAAAATGAACATCGATTAACACTCGATAAATTCTTTATCTTTCAACAATACTTTTTCGTTGTTCGAAAGCTTATCAAGGTGGAATTCAATTGCCCATGAGTATAAAACAGAACGAAATGTTATTTGAACCGATGACATAGCTTAGATCCTCTTAATTTTAAATTAATTTTTAAAAATAAAGCAAAAAATTTTCAATTTAATAGTAAGAGATGAAATGTAAATTTTACTTCCTAAGAGGTTGTTATTAATCCTCCTCATCATAAAACATTGATACTGTTAATATGGATTATTTGCTCTAATTTCAAGATGATTTTTAAATAATTTTTAGGTAAATTACCATTCAATCCCAATAATTCCTAATGAAACAATGCTGTTAAAATCAACTTTTGTCTCAATATGCTTATCAATCACCCGCCTCAATGCGTGGTAATCTACCCTCTCATTGCGACTTCTATCTGCAACAGTTGAATTAACCAATTCAAACAAAAGGTGCTGTTCATAAGATTTGGTAAACTTGCCGTTAATGTCATGCCAGTCAAGGCGTTGCGTTGTGGTTGGCCCTCCATCGCAGTAAGGACATCGACCTCGTCGTGGTGTAATTTCAATGGTGGTTTCTTTGCCTAAAATGGGTAAATAGCGCAGTTGTAATAGGCGACCATTGCCGGGAGGACGCGAGCGGAGTCTACTTTGGGCGCTCAACTCAAAGATGCGTAGAGCCTCTTTTTTTCAATTACTCCCGTATACAACTTTCAACCGTAACTCACAATCTTTCTTAATATTATGTTAATTTTTAATCTATAAGATATATTTAAATTCATTTAGATTGGTTATTAACTATGTTGCGTGTTTTTCGTTCTAAGAGAAAAATTGATGAGATAACTCCTGATGAGTTACAACCCTCAGAGAAGAATGAGGGGATTAAGAAACAAAAAATTAATTCTGCCGAAAGAAAACAAGAAAGGCTCGAATGGCTCAAGCGTGTAAACTACTCCCAAAAGAGAGATGAGGTTATAGCAGCTTCTTCAGAGGCCAAACGATTAAAGGCAGCCTTAGAAGCCGATTCAGAGAATGAACAAAATATCGGGGAATTTGGTGATACACTGAGACGATTATCACGGGCTCTTCAAGAATATGATCAATGTTTAGCAACAAGGTCAGAGACAGGATTCAAAAATTTTCTTAAACAGCAAATAAATTATGACTCTATTAAAGCTTTATCGGTTTCCTCGGAGCTTCTGCTTCAAGCTGCAAATGAGAAGAAACAAAAAATTAATTCTGATCAAAGAAAACAAGAAAGGAATGAATGGCTAAAACAAGTAAACTATTCTCAGAAGAGAGATGAAGTCATAGCGGCTTATTCAGCCGTTCTGAAATATTCAAAGGCAGCTTTAGAATCCGATACTAACGAAAGACAAAACAATGAAAAACTTGATGATGCATTGAGGAAATTAGCTCAGGCTCTTCAACAATATGACGAATGTTTAGTATCTAGTCCCAGTATGAAATTCAAAAATTTTCTTAAAGAGAAAATGGAATATAACCGCATAAGAGCACTATCGGCCTCCTCTGACTTACTACTTCAAATTGTAAGCAAAATAGCATCAGTTAGAAATACCATAGCCACGGAAGCTGAAATTGTTGATAGATTTAAGCGAGAAATTGAACAAATAATCGAGGAGAGATTTAAAAATTTAGAGGATTTTAACGAAGAAGATATTGTCGTTGCAAATCAATTACTACATATACAAATGCAAATGAATAGTATAGTGGATTTATCAAAAAATGCTTGCAATGAAATTCGTTTCTCATTGCAAAAAAATCATGCAATTGTGTCTATTTTTAGCCAAGAAAATACAGTCTATGATAAATTAATTGATCTTTTGTCAACGCCACTTAGACAACTACAGCATAATAATGCGGAAAAATTTTTTGAAAAAGCCCAAGAAATGAAAAAACAATATGGCTTATATCAAAAAATGTGCGTGATTTACGCAAAATTACCACCGCGAAATCCTTACGTAAATTACTTTCAAAGACAAATTGAATTAGTCAAGCAAAATATCATCGATCTTAAAATAGAACTTAGAAAAATGGGTAAGCAAGAATCCGTTTCGACACAAACTATTCCAGCTCTATCATTCTTTGCTAAAACGATGAGTCAAGTTGCTCTGAATACTCCAATTACCACTTGGGAACGGCACACGGATACCTCAAATCAGGAATTTTTCTTAAAACATTTTCTTAATGATAGGTGGATTAAGTCTGCTCTTCAATCATTAAAGAAGGAGGCATTTAATATTTCCTTTTTAGAATATCTTGAAAACGGAGAATACAAGATTCTTTTCGCTATTTCTGGATCTAATGATGCTCTTTCCGATCCTTACCATACTCAAAAAAGAAATATGAAAGGCATTAACGGCTTGGTGACTGACTGGGTAAAGAGCTGGAACAAAGAGCACCCAGGCATTACTTTCCAATATGTAGAATCTTATAACGGAAGTAATTTGGGCATGGACGACGGTTTTTGGTACTGTTCAGAGCCTAAATTGTCAATAGAATATAGCAAAATGAGACGAACGAGAGCACCACAAGAACGAATTGGGCAAAATAATTGGAGCATTGATCCCACAACGTTCTCAGCACAAGAACAAGATGCTTGCACTCGCCATTGTCAGCCCAGGCAGCGGGAATTGCTTGAGTATAGTGCAAGACCGGGTAGCCCCCTGCGGGTTGTTAATTAACTCTTGTGAGGCTGGAAAATATTTTTTTGTTGTTTTAATATATTAGACAATTTGATTTATTATCACTCATGGATTAAGTATGTTTCGTTGTAGTTCGGGGACTTTTTTTGAAGAAAAATCGAACACATTTTTCGTTATTCTCAAGGAATTGCAAGAAGCAAAACCTGATGATATTTTAACTAAAATTCAAAATTTTGTTTCGCTATATGAAAAAGGTGAGTTCGATAATTATTTTACGGATGCAAAATTACAAAATATTTTCAGTGACTTGATTTCATTGCATAGCGAAATGCTTACTGAAATTGGCTTTGCTTCAGGAAAACAAGTTCCTCTTACCCAATTAAATCCATTACAGCAATTATTAGGGGTTTATTATCTATCACTAGCCTTAAAGGAAATAAAATCGACTAATCCAGATAAATGTTTTAATGAAAAAGCAACTAAACTATTGCACAAAGCAGCGGACTCATCTATTCAGGCTATTTTATTTTTGCGACCTTTATATTTTCTGAAATGTTTAGAACATAATCCTTCTTTCGCTGCAGAAGAAGTGAATCAATTTGCTTCTCATTTGGGTGAAAAATATAAATCACCCGGGTATCTTCTCTATGGCGAGCTTTTAATGTATCTTTGCCAAAGATTAATTAAGATAAAGAATTTAACCCCATCTTCTCCTATTAATTCCGAGAAAATTTATCGACTCTTTCATGATGCTGTATTAAATTTGTATGTTGGTGAATTTTTGCAGACTATTTCCCCTAATGAAATAAACAATGCCTATGGGATTACTACCGGAGATTTACCTTTTGCGCGTGAGCTATTCTTATATTCCAATGGTGCTACTACAATCACGGATTTTTGTAGAGAAATGAGAAAAGGAATGAATATTGGAGTCGATATCTCTGGAATAAAAAATGAAGCAAAAAAAATCGCTGAAATTATCGTGGCCAGGCAGTGTTTAGAACTCACCTGCACATCGGAATCTTATAGTTTGTAGCCGTTAATAGGTTTTTTATACTAAAAATCATTTCAAGTATCTTAAATTTTAAAAAAGATTTACTGCAGATTAACCCGTGTTGAAAAGGATCTAAATTGAAAATTCATGGCTCTACCCTGAAAACGGGGGCACTTTAATCGAGTTAGTATAGACTAACCCTTTGATTTCGCAGTCAAAAGGAGATTAAGTGCCGAGGAAAGATGTTATCCTAAATTTACCAGGTTTTGCTATCAAAATGTCCTTATCGAGACATAGGTAACAAAATATTCCGGAGACATAGGTTACACTCATAGGCATTTCAGGAGAAGTGAATGCCTTGGAAGGAGTGTAATAAAGTGGATGAAAAGATAAAATTTGTAGCAAGATTGTTAGATGGCGAGCAAATGTCTACTTTATGCCAAGAATTCGGTATTTCCCGAAAAACCGGGTATAAAATTTATGATCGCTATAAACATAGTGGATTAGAAGGGTTAAATGATCGGAGTAGAGACCGCATCGATATGCTAATCAACTTCCATTCCAGCTGGAAAAAGAAATATTAAACGTTAAAAAAGAAAAACCTTCATGGGGCGCGCGCCTAAGATTCGAGAAAAGCAAGCGTAGGCTGGGCTGTCAAGCCCAGCGGTTGTCGAACTGATTTTACTCTCCAAAATGTCCATCATGAAATTCATCATTATAAGCCCAATTGACAGCCGATTGAATGAATCGATGGATACTTGGATAAGGCCATTTAGATGGACCTAGAGACATAGTGATGTTTTACGGGAGTGTAATGAATATAATTGATATGCTGTTCATAATCTGCATCATTTCGAATACAGTGTTCCTCAAACCTTAAAGCTGGGCTTAATTAACAGCCCAGCCTACGCTTGCTAATAGGACAAGATAAGCTTTTTATAGATAAAGGGAGGTTTACAAATTAATTTAATGCATTAAGAATTTCATTCAATTCACGCACGACATCCCTTATTGAAGAAAACCTGGTTTTTTTAGGACTTTTGAATCGATTTTCTAGTGAGTTTTTCTCTTCATCATAATGCTCCAAATACTCAATAATTTCTTGAAGAGACTTCCTTATTTGTTCATTTTTCATAATTTGTCTACCTTTATTATCCATATATGTCTAAGTATAATATGAAGCTCTTATAAGCAGACTGTGCTATAATTAATCATGAATGGATTCTTTAGGGAAAGTCATCATGTTAGGAACAATTTTACTAATTTTGCTCATCCTTTTGCTTTTGGGTAGCGTACCAAGATGGGGGTATAGTAGGAGCTGGGGATATACACCGATGGGGATTATTGGACTTATCTTGGTTATCTATCTGATACTTGTTCTACTGGGTAAAGTACCTATTGGGTTCTAATTGGAATTAGTCTTAACCAACCTGAATGTCCCTTATAGCAAATTGAAATCGGAGAAAAGCGAACTAGGCAGCTTTTAATTTAATCTTGGGGAGACAATGTGGTACGAAGTTGGGTTAAGCGCAGATAATGAGGCTACCCTATGATTTTTGGTATTTTAAACCTAACACTTTGGGGATATATTTTAGCAACCCTTGTTCTAACTCAAGTCACCATTGCTTCAGTCACTCTTTATTTGCATCGCTATCAAGCCCACCGTGCTTTAAACTTGCATCCAATAGTGAGTCATTTCTTTCGATTCTGGATTTGGTTAACAACCGGTATGGTGACCAAAGTATGGGTTGCTATCCATCGTAAACATCATGCAATGACAGATGTTGAAGGGGATCCACATAGCCCCCACATCTTTAGTATAAAAAAGGTCTTTTGGCAGGTCCCTGAATTGTATCGCGAAGCAGCAAAAGATAAAGATATGATTGACAAGTATTCTCATGGCGCTCCAAATGATTGGATTGAACGTAATCTGTATTCTCGTTACCCTAACAAGGGTATACTTCTTATATTTCTAATTAATTTGCTACTGTTTGGCCTGCCTGGAATTACTATTTGGGCAATACAAATGATTTGGATCCCGCTATCAGCAGGTGTAGTGAATGGCGTGGGTCATTATTGGGGATATCGCAATTTTGAATGCTCTGATAAGTCAACCAATGTATTTCCCGTGGGCTTTCTAATAGGTGGGGAAGAGCTTCATAATAATCATCATACATACGCTTCTTCTGCTAAATTTTCTGTGAAATGGTGGGAATTCGATTTGGGCTGGTTTTATATATGTTGTCTATCCTTTTTAGGACTTGCTAAGGTAAAAAAAGTACCTCCCACATTAGCCAGAGACGATACCAAACTATATGTTGATTTAAATACTATAAAAGCCGTCATTAGTAATCGTTTTCAAATTATGTCCGATTACTACAAAAGGGTAACTGTTCCCATTTTGAAAAATGAAAAACGCAACCATATTAAAAATAAAAAAGAATGGTATTTATTTAAGGGTGCTAAACGTCTATTACGCCAAGAAACCACAAAAGCTAACTCTCATTTGCAAGTCTTACTAAATCATTTTGAACAATTACAGCTTGTTTATAATTATCGTAAATCATTGCAACAAATTTGGTTAAAAAAAGCATCCTCTCAAAAGGAGTTAATTGAGTCTTTAAGCCAATGGTGTAAAAAAGCGGAAGAATCAGGCCTAGATGTATTGCATCAATTTTCTCTTCGGCTAAAAAGCTACGTCTTAATTGACACAGATGGCTCATCAGTGAAAATGCTGAAAAAATGTAAATGAGGGTTCGTGGTTCATTCTATGTAATTGATAGGCATTGGAATGCATCAAGCAATAATAAGTTGGCTGCCTAAACTCGCCAGAATTTCTTCCTTTCTGGTCCGCAAATATTTTTGCGACAAAAGCCCCCTTCTACATACATGGACTATAATTAACTATTATGGAAAAAAGAGAAATTAAAATGCTAAATATGGAACCTCGAAAAGTTAGAGATATTCTTGATCAAATAAAACGCTTTAAAGAAAAAGTAGATGAGTACCCTAAATTGACCACTGAAAAGGATACACCTTACATTTTATCTGATCCTTGGTATCAAAGTATGCTTAATACAATAAATAACTTACCACCTGACCAACAAGCAACCTTGGTCGCTTTAATGTATTTAGGTCATGGGGATTTTAAGAAAAGCGAATGGAGTGAGGCTTTTGGGGTCGCTCAAGATCAACTAACAACACATATAGGGCAATACTTATTATCACAACCCAATGTAGTAAACTGTATTGAAAATGGCCTAAGGATTTTAGGTGTCACAAAGAATTAAGGCTCTGCCCAACGAAGAGGCACATTAATCAAGATTAATTACAAATAAAATCAGTAACCTTGCGATGTAACAAATCTGCCAATTGCTGCCTACAACTGCCTGAAACAACAGGGATTATATTTTAATTTGTTACAAATCTGCTACACCTTGTATTTGCGATCAAATAAATCTGTTGCTTCATCTTGTATGATGAGTCGTTCCTTTAGTTGCTAGATTGCCTGCATCAACAGATTTAATCATGGCTATGCGTGTCATTTATCTACAATCAATCTGAAGCATTATACTTTGGCTGTATTACCGGATGAGCCTCTAGTTATCGGTAATGACCACGCGAAGCTTGATTCATTTTCTGCTGAGCCATGTTTACTTTTAATGGTCGTCCTTCTAATGGCTTCCCATTCATTTCTAAAGCTTTCTCTGCCTCGTGTTGAGAACTAAACGTGATAAAACCAAATCCTTTGATTTGACCAGTAAGGCGATCTTTAATTAAAAGAAGCTCCTCTATCTTCCCATATTTAGAAAACTCTGCTTGCAATGCTCCTTCAGTAATCCCAAATGGTAAATTGCCCACATATATTTTATTTTGTTTCATTGTTGCGTTCCTTAAGTTTCACGAACAATGCTCCAGAGAATGGCTAGAAACCAAACATACTAAAAAGAATATTGTGCGCATTAATTTAAATTATCAAACGGCAGGTTAGCATTTTAAATGGGCAATTAACAATGATAAAAGCATGCGGCTCAAAAATAAAATACTAGCCTTATTGTCATTTTTGCTATTCGCTTTAATAGCTTTCTAAATTGAATCACATTTTTCTAGACATAAACTTATCTAGATTATTTGCAAATTCTCGAATTTCTTTTTGAGCTAGTTTTGCAGTTCCTCCTATTAACAAGTCGCAACTTCGCAGTGATTCATTAAGGTTTCGAATAGCCAGATGTCGTTTAACATTCTGGACAGAATACATTCCCCCTCTTGGGTTTAGAGCAATCCTCCTTAGTAATCACAGCATCGGCTAATGGTATATCAGCCGTAATCACCAAATCACCGCCAGTTCATGTTATTCAGAATATATTTATCGGCTACATCAAACCCAAAACCAACTTGATATTTTTTTATAAATGGCGACGGAGGAACTGATATATTGTGATTTGACACAGCAATTAAATAGGTTTGGGTTCTGATTGCTGCTCGAAATAAAAGATCTTTAATAACTTTAGGACAAGCATCCCCATCAATCCAAATTTGCATCAAAATATCCTAAATGTTCAAGTTGATATCCGATTTTTATTCTTTCGCCCCAATTTATAATTTTTATGAGTCCCCTTCTTTTTTATTGCTTGTGTGTTGTTATTTTGAGTGGGTAGGCGATGAGTTGACTCAAAATTATCGACCTCTATTCTTTCGAGTCGATGATTAATCATTTTTTCAATGTCTTGTAATTGCTTAAACTCATCCGCGCATACCAACGAAACAGCAAGACCTTTGTGTCCTGCTCGTCCGGTACGACCTATACGGTGCACGTAATCATGAGCAACTTGGGGCAAAACAAAGTTAACTACTAAAGGTAATTGTTCAATATCAATCCCTCTTGCCGCAATGTCGGTTGCAACTAAAATTTTTACTTTGCCCGCTTTAAAATCATTGAGTGCTTTAATGCGTTGAGGCTGACTTTTATTACCATGAATTGCTAATGCAGAAACATTGGCTGAAGCTAATCCTTTAACAAGCTTATTAATATGTTCATAGGGTTTTACAAATTCGAACATACAGATTCTGATTGGTTTTGCTATAAGAACACAGACAGAATGTAGTGCTAACTATATAGATAAGGCTATTAAAAATCATTTAGAATAATTTTGATTCAAATTGATTGAAAAAAACAATTTATATATTAAAAGCATAAAAATCCCCACTATAGCACAAAAAATACTTGCTGATAGTATCCCCAACCGAGCAGCATTAATAAGGTTTTTATCGAACGCTAAATTAGCGATAAAAATAGCCATTGTAAATCCGATCCCAGTTAATATACTGCCACAAGCTAACATTATCCAATTAAGATCTCTAGGCCGTTTCGCTAGTCCAAAAAATTCACCGATAAAACTAAAACCCAAAACTCCGATTGGTTTTCCCAAAATGAAACCTAAAAAAACAGCTGCAGTAACCCAATTCGTAAAATCTGTAGGAGATATCGGCACACCTGCGTTAGCTAACGCAAATAAGGGCAAAATTAGATAGCCGACCCATGGATGCAAAAAAAATTCTAATCGTTCAACCGGGGAAAGAGCTTCACGAGCAGCCACTTCAGCCCTTTGCAATGCTCTACGATCTTCAGTGTCGCCGCTCCAGTGCTCCCCTGGAGGGTAAGAAACCACATGCGCTAAAATTTCATGCATTTGTTTGTCTTTTATCCATGTTGTGGGGGGTGTCATTAAACCTAGAATAACACCGGTAACCGTAGGATGAATACCTGATGTATCTACCACCACCCAAATGAGAACACCAATAAAAAAATAAGCGGCTATATTACGAATTCCCAGCATTTTCATTACATGTACAAAAATAAACCCTATTGTCGATATAAAAAGAGCCATCCAGGAAATATCATGACTATAACCGATGGCAACAACCAGAATTGCACCAATATCATCAATAATCGCCAGTGACAACATGAACATACGAAGGCTTTGAGGAATATGTTGACCAAAAAGTGCCAAGCAGCCAATCACAAAAGCAGTATCAGTTGCCATAACTGTACCCCATCCACTCTGTCCTGATTCACCTGTTTGGAGCATGAGGTAAATTAGAGCCGGTACAAGCATCCCACCAAGAGCAGCCGCTACAGGAAGTGCAGCCATTCTAGGATTTCGCAACTCACCAAATACCAATTCTCTTTTCAATTCTAAAGAGACAAAAAAGAAAAATAAGGTCATTAATCCATCGTTTATCCAAGCATGTATTGGACGAGAAAATTCAAAATCCCCCATGTGAATTCCCAAGGATATTTCCCAAACGGATAAAAAAGGCCTTGACCAACGCGAGTTTGCAACTATTAACGAAATAATGGTAAATAATAACAATAAGCATGCTGTGCTTGTCTCAATACGAATAAATCGTGCCAATGGTTTGGATATCCGATGTATGGGCTCTTTAGGTAATTGTGGATTTAATGACACTTGATTATGACTCCCTTAGTTATCAATGCTATTGATCCCGGAACTTTTATAAAGTTACTTAATATAAAATAAGATGTTGTTCTTAATATCAGAGGTATACATGGGTTGCGAATGCCCATCAAGCTGTTGTCATAGCAGATAGAAACGTGCTAAGAACAACATTAACATTAAATTTAATATGTTTATTGTAGAATAATTGCAGGAATTAATAGTAGAATCTACAGCCTTATTGCTGCATATTTATTTTCATCATGCATCCTTAATCAAATTTATAACCAATTTGATCACTGGCTCCTACTTTACAATGCTAAATATATCTACTATTCTAGAAATATGGACATAAAAAACGCTCTAAAAATATTTGATACGCTTTCCCAGGAAACACGCCTGCAAGTTTTTCGATTACTTGTTCAAGCTGGTCCTGGAGGATTGTCTGCTGGTGCAATAGGCGATGAGCTAAAGATAGTTCATAACACACTTTCATTTCATCTTAACCATTTGTCGAATGCAGGAATTGTGAGCTCTTCTCGCCAGGGACGTTATATATACTACGCGGCAAATTTTGCGTTAATGAAGGATTTTATTGCATTCATAGTTCAGGATTGTTGCAGTAAGCAACAGGTTAAAATAAGGCACTCTGACAACAATGATTGCTTGCTTATTGAATTAAATAGTTGCTGTGATTCAAACAAAAGGAGCGAGTTATGAAACGCTTTCATGTTCATCTTAGAGTCAATAACCTAGCTGATAGTATCCAGTTCTACAATGCACTATTTGGTGTAGAGCCCGTAAAAATTAAAGAAGATTACGCCAAATGGATGCTTGATGATCCTCGTATTAATTTTGCCATATCAACCCGCTCTGGTAAACGTGGAGTAGACCATCTTGGTTTACAGGTTGATGATGCTGCCGAACTAGGTGCCCTCAGAGACCAATTTTCAAAAGCTAATATTTTAACCCATCATGATGGTGAAACCGTCTGCTGTTATGCTAAATCAGAAAAATCATGGGTAAACGATCCTTCTGGTTTGGCCTGGGAAGCCTACTATACAATGGATGATGTTCAATTGTTTTCAGGTGAGCAGAAAACAGAGGATAGTACCTGCTGTCTCCCAAAGAAAGATAAAGACAATACGTGTTGCAATCCAACCTCAAAATCCACAAGTTGCTGCAGGTAATGACTACGCAACCGATCAGGGTATTGTTCTTTTCTGCACGATTATCCTGAATACATGACTGGATTGATTTTGATTGGTCTTGCTCGATGCATTGCAATGGTAATTGTGTGGAATCAATTGGCTCAAGGCGATAATCAGTATGCTGCTGCCTTAGTTGCATTTAACAGTCTATTTCAACTAGTATTTTTTAGTATCTATGCTGGTTTTTCTTAACAATCCTTCCGCCACTGATTGGACTGCAGGGACAAACCATTCATGTTGAGTTCCTCACCATCGCGGAAAGTGTGTTTATTTATCTAGGAATTCCTTTTCGTGCAGACTTTACCAGCCGCTATATTTTAATCAAACAGAGAGGCTTATCTTGGTATGAATCAGTTTTCCTACCCAAAATTACACCACTTACCTTGATTGCCTTACTTTTTACTATCTTTGCTATGTTTTCTTTGAAAGGCGCTATGGTTTTACAACTTCCCATTGATGTTATTCATATCGCCATCCCTTTAGTTATCTATTTTTTTGTCATGTTTATAATCAGTTTTGTCATGGGAAAATTGATTGATACCAATTATGAAAAAACGACAGCGGCTTCTTTTACCGCAGCTAGCAATAATTTTGAATTAGCCATTGCAGTTGCTATTGCAACCTTTGGTCTAAACTCAGCTATCGCTTTTGCGACAGTAATTGGTCCTCTTGTTGAAGTCCCGGTATTAATTTTATTAGTTAATGTTGCACTATGGTTTAAAGAGCAATGGTACCTGAAGTATAATCCTGGTAGGAATCCGGACTAATATTAACTGCAATCTACTCAGTTGAAACCAATAAAAACAACACTAATGAAAATTGTATATTGTAGCTTTTTAAGCTATATTTGTAGCTTATTTGGCTTCATAAAAACTTATGGTAAATACTTCAGTATTGTTTTCTGAATATCGGCGCCGCGTACTTGGACTGTTATTACTTCATCCAGAAAACCGTTATCATGTTCGTGAGATTGCTCGACTAACCAGCACAACTGCAGGAACCCTTCATCGTGAACTCTCTAAACTTGCTAAAGCTCAGGTGTTAATACGCGAAGTCAGTGGCAATCAAGTTTATTATCAAGCTAATCGCAATTTTCCTATTTTTAATGAGCTCGCTAGCATTTTAAAGAAAACTTCTGGATTAGTAGATATATTGGCGGATGCTTTAGCGCCGTTAATCGAAAAAATTGAAGTGGCTTTTGTATTTGGTTCTGTGGCAAGAGGGACCGAAAACTTAGGAAGTGATATTGATGTTCTAATCATTGGTAATGTTGGCTTTGCAGAAGTTGTGGCAGCACTCTATCCTGCCCAAACAAGTTTGGGGCGAGAAATTAACCCTAAAATATATTCCCAGACTCAATGGAAAAAATGTTTAAGTGATCAGGATGTTTTTATCCAAGAGATTATGAACAGTCCCAAACTTTTTGTTATTGGAGAGTTTGATGACATTAGATAATCTCGTTGGTAAAACCCTTGAGAAAACTACACCTCATCAAGACATAATAAAACGACTTTTACATGCTGCTGAAAGAAATATTGCTGATTCCAAGATCAACGCCGTGAGCGCAGAGAATCGTTTTGATGCTGCCTATAAAGCGATCATGCAAATCGCAAATACAGCGTTACAAGCCAATGGCTACCGAACCTTAACCAGTAAACCAGGTCATCATCAAACCATGATTCAGTTATTACCTCAGACCTTGGGAATTGATAGGAATACCGTAATTATATTGGATGCCATGCGTAAACAACGTAATCTTGCTGATTATTCCGGAGACTTTATTCCTGAAAGTACCGTAACAACTTGTATTGATCAAGCGGAAGAATTATTAAAGAATTTTAGAGCATGGTTAAGTGTTAATTGGCAAGGATTTTAATGATAATTAATCGATCAAGAAAACACGCAAACTAATGATCAAGCCCATGCAACAAACTTTCTTAATTCTAATCACAAACGCGCAATTAAACTGCGCTTGTTAAAACAACTAAAGAATAATACAAGATGAGACTCCCTTTATCATTAAAACCTTCTTCTGTTAACCGCACATTGGAGTTAATCCGTGCAATTTTAAATCGAGCATATAAACAGTGGAAATGGTTGGATTCAGTTCCAGCAATTCGAATGCGAAAATTTGAAAATAAGCGGTTACGGTGGTTAACAAGGGCTGAAGCACAGCAGTTGCTGAATGAGTTACCACCACATCTAAAAGATATGGCGGCGTTTACTCTGGTTACTGGGTTAAGACAATCAAATGTCACAGGACTGCAATGGAATGAAGTGGATATGAAAAAAGGCCATGCACTTATTCATCCCGATCAATCCAAAACTAAAAAAGCAATCCCTGTGCCGTTAAATTCTATTGCACTGGAAATATTAGAAAGGCAAAAAGGAAAACACCCTGATTTTGTATTTACGTATCAGGGAAAACCAATAACTCGTTGTAATAACCATGCATGGCTGAAGGCTTTGAAGCGGGTAGGCATTAAAGATTTTCGCTGGCATGACTTACGCCATACTTGGGCGAGTTAGCATGTCCAAAATGGTACATCCTTACACGAGTTACAGCAACTTGGTGGATGGTCAGAATATGATACTGTACTGCGCTACGCACATCTTGCAAGTGACCATTTACGGAAAGCTTCAGAGAGAGTATCAGGCACGTTTACGTCACCCCGACTTGGTTCCTAAGTCAAACTTTTGGCTAAGTCTTTGATTGTCCTTATCGAGACATAGGTAACAAAATATTCCGGAGACATAGGTTACACTCATAGGCATTTCAGGAGAAGGGAATGCCCTTGGAAGGAGTGTAATAAAGTGGATGAAAAGATAAAATTTGTAGCAAGATTATTAGATGGCGAGCAAATGTCTACTTTATGCCAAGAATTCGGTATTTCTCGAAAAACTGGGTATAAAATTTATGATCGCTATAAACATAGTGGATTAGAAGGCTTAAATGATCGGAGTAGAAGACCGCATCGATATGCTAATCAACTTCCATTCCAGCTGGAAAAAGAAATATTAAAAGTAAAAAAAGAAAAACCTTCATGGGGGGCGCCCAAGATTCGAGAAAAGATTTTAAGGAAATACCCCGATGTAAAACCACCAGCGATTAGCACGATTCACACTATTTTGGATAAATATGGGCTTGTTACTCGGCAGAAGAGACGCCGCTATAAAGCGCAAGGGACCGATCTATCATTTGGCAAGAAGCCCAACGAATTATGGTGTGCAGATTATAAAGGCGAGTTTCAACTAGGGAATAAACAATATTGTTATCCATTAACAATTACAGACTTTAATAGTCGCTATTTACTTGCTTGTGAGGGTTTAGTGACTACTAAAGAGCAATATGCCATTACTGTATTTGAACGTGTTTTTAGAGAGTTTGGTATCCCAAACGCTATTCGCACCGATAATGGCGTTCCTTTTTCTTCTCCGCATGCTTTATTTGGTCTAAGTAAACTTTCCGTATGGTGGCTTCGATTAGGCATTAGCATAGAACGAATAAAACCGGGGAACCCACAGGAAAATGGCCGTCATGAACGTATGCATTTAACTTTGAAAAAAGAAACGACGAAACCTGCGGGAGAAAATTTTTTGCAACAGCAAGAGAAGTTTGATCGCTTTATACAAGAGTATAACCATGACCGCCCACATCAGGCTTTGCAAATGAGATACCCAGGTGAAGTTTATGTTCCTTCAAATAAAGAATACAAAGGTCTACCCGAAGTTGAGTATCCCTTTCATGATAAAACCATTACGGTCACTCATTGTGGTAGAGTCTGTCTAAAGGGCAAGAAAATAAATCTAACTAGCGTTTTGGCAGGGCAAAATGTTGGAATTAAGGAGGTAGATGATGATATTTGGTTAGTTAGTTTTATGCAGTATGATCTAGGATATTTTGATGAGCAGACATGTAAATTGGAGCCTTTACCCAATCCTTTTGGGCCTAAAGTGTTACCTATGTCTCCGGTATAATTTGTAACCCATGTCTCCGGAATAGACCGATTTTAAATGGCGCGCTCGGAGGGACTCGAACCCCCGACACCTTGGTTCGAAGCCAAGTACTCTATCCAGCTGAGCTACGAGCGCATAGGATGGTTTAGGTAAATCGTTAATGTCACACTAGTTATCTGGTCTTTGCGGTAGGAGCCCAGAATGGTGGGCCGTATAGGAATCGAACCTATGACACAGAGGTTAAAAGCCTCCTGCTCTACCGACTGAGCTAACGGCCCTCTACAGCTAATAATTTTTGATCAGATGCTTCTTTTTAAATATTTCAGTATAACACTTAAGTTACACTTAAATGGTGGGCCGTATAGGAATCGAACCTATGACACAGAGGTTAAAAGCCTCCTGCTCTACCGACTGAGCTAACGGCCCTAAAGAGGCTGGAATCATACCGGATCAAGGTAAAATTTCAAGTGTTTTCTGGGTTTTATTTTTTAATAATGCACAACCTGCGTATAAATCATCGCTTGTTGCCAAAATTTTCCAACCTTCCGCTGTGAGGCTAGTAGCTTTGGCTTTTAAAAGCAAACTAGGCACGATCAACAACATTACATCAGCGCCTAATGCTCCACATCCTTTTGCTGCTAAGATATCCGGTTGCTCTCTAAAAGCACGAATTTGTTGTAAGCTATGAGCAGCCATGAGCCCTAGAGTAACTAACTGCTCCTGGTAGCTATTCACAGCAGCAATTAAAGCAGAACTATCTTCTTTCTCAAACGCTTCTTTCCCTTGTTCGACAATGGCCGCTAAGGTATGAATTGAAGTAGGTAACTTGACCCTTTGTAAATAATAATGTGTCGCTAATTTTTGACCGCTGTGCAGTAATAAAAATGCAATATCTTTAAAAACCCAATCATAGGAATGCAGCAAATCATTCTGACGATTAATATAAACACAGCGATTTTGCGTTTGTGCCAATACATCATAACCACTTGGTTTTAGTCCTTCACCGCGCCATGTTGATTGATAATACGCATCAAGTAAACTTTTATGATTTGCTGTAACACGCAATATACGGCTGGTGGCAAGATAAGTTGCTATAAATTGCGCACTTGAAGCGCCTAATCCACCCCTGCCCTCATAAGGATCATGCCACAATAGTCCTTGCTTTGGGATACGATGGTGTATCCACCATTGGCCTGCTGGAGAATCAGAATGGATTCCATTCAGACCTTCATCAGCCGTAACTGACAATGCAAAACAAGGCGTAGTTGTTAATAACATTGCCGAAGCTCCTGCCAAAGCAGCATACTCACCTAATAGAAACGTTTTAGCTGGGATACGCCATCTCATGATGCAATTTTGGCCTGTCTGATTTCAGTTAAGAGTTCATAAGCATTGTTTAAACTCACCCGCTTATTAACACTTAACCAGCTTTGTAAGCGCTCTTTGAGGAGAGGTATTTCACTGTCAGAAGCACCTGCAACGAGCAGCAAATTATCGATATGCAGTTTCATGTGGCCTTGAATAATCCCTTCAGTACACAGTGCCTTAAGAGCACCTAAATTTTGCACCAATCCTACTGCAGCAAGTACCCGTGATAAGTGATTTGCAGATTCAATGCCCATCATGCGTAAACACAATTTTGCTGTTGGATGCAGCGCTGTTACTCCACCGACGGTGCCAACAATAATCGGCGCTGTCAATTCACCAGTTAGCAAACCATCTTTATATCGCCAACGAGTGATCGCCTGATAATGACCTGATCGTGCTGCATAAGCATGAACTCCTGCTTCTACTGCTCGCCAATCATTACCTGTAGCAATCAAGACAGGATCAATTCCATTCATTACCCCTTTGTTATGGGTGGCGGCACGATAAGGGTCGATTTCTGCAAACAGAGAAGCCTCTTCAAGACGCTTCCCTAACTCTGGTTCCACATCACGAATCAGAACGTTGGCCGTTGTTAGCTTCTCATCGTTCAAATTGGAGAGAATGCACATGGTGACCTGTTCACCAGTTAAATTTTCGATAGGTGTTTTTAGAAACTCCAAAACTTGATTAATAATATTCGCACCCATAGCATCGCAGGTATTCATAGTGATATGAATTACTGCCATATCACCACCATCTTCACGAGGTATATGGCGTAATTGCAGATCCATAACTCCACCGCCGCGCTTGACCATATTAGCAGCTACTTCTTCATTGGCTTTTTCAAGAAAAAAGTGTTTATTTTTGCTGAATATGGCTGAGAATCGTGAAAAATCACTCACGTTTGCAATCTGAATTTGTCCCAGAATGCAATCACCAGTGACCCAAGTGTGAATTTCGCCATGCTGTCTAATCCACTTGGCCGTTTTTGATAACGCGGCAATAATTGACGTTTCCTCCACAGCCAGAGGAATCACATAATCCTGCCCATCAATGCAAAAATTAGTCGCTACACCTAAGGGAAGTTGAAAGTAACCAATCACATTTTCGATTAATTTATCTGCAAGCACGGTGTCTTTAACGCCGCCATTTTTTAGATATTGAATATCTTCAAGCGTGAGTGCACCTAAATCCAATAAACGCTGAAATCGTTCTTCAGGTTCTAATTTGGAAAACCCTTGGAATAAACGACTGGCTTGACTGCTTAACGGCATGCCTTCTCCTTGAGTTCAGTGAGTATGCGACTACCTGTACAAAACATAGCAACTTTTAATTCATATTCGATAGTCATCATGAGTTCATAAACAATCTGAGCATTTTGTAAGGCTGCATTTAGCATTGGCTTAGCAAAACCTACAGAGCATGCGCCTAAAGCGAACAATTTTGCCGCATCCAAACCATGACGAA
This sequence comes from Legionella lansingensis, assembly GCF_900187355.1. Classification (NCBI taxonomy): domain Bacteria; kingdom Pseudomonadati; phylum Pseudomonadota; class Gammaproteobacteria; order Legionellales; family Legionellaceae; genus Legionella; species Legionella lansingensis. Next base: position 2,421,067 of record NZ_LT906451.1, read on the forward strand.
CACCACCTGAACCCCATATTTCAAAAGTTGGTTTTATTACCACAGCATTCCTGACGCTCTGCACGGTATCGATGCCCCAATTGCGAAAACTGATGGCCGCCTTTTGTTGAACACTACCCTGTACAGCACGATGCCCTTCTATTCGTCCCCAATGCGTGCCACCCAAACCACTGACATCAACAGCAGCGACGCCAATGTCATTTAAACGTTGTAGCGTCGATATGGAAAAACCACACCCTGTTTCCTTGACTACAACAGGAATAGGTAGTTTCGTTACTAAATCGGCGAGCGCTTGCCAACAACCCTTGAATTGCGGGGTACCCTCAGGCTGCAGAGCCTCTTGTAAAGGATTACAGTGAATGATTAAAGCTTCGGCTTGTAAGGCATCCGTTAGCCGTTGTACATGATCAATAGACGTCTCAATTAATTGGGCAATACCTAAGTTACTAAACAGGCTTACTTTTGTAAAATTACGCCGCAGCATTTGCCATTCATTTGCCGCATTTTTATCTGTTAATTCGCGTCGTTGCGAACCAACGCCCATAGCCCAATTGCTTTGGGAACAAGCTTCCATCAGATGCTGATTAATATTCATAGCATCCTGGTGTCCTGCGGTCATAGAGCTTACGAAAAATGGCGTTGCTATGAGTCGTCCAAAACGCTTGCTCTGTATATCAATGTCAGCAAAATTGAGATCGGGCAATGCTTCATGCACGAGAAAAAAATCATCCAAAAAATTTGATTCACTGGCCTGATTACTGTCCTTTAAAGCAAGTACAATGTGATCTTGTTTACGTTTTTCAAATTGGCTGTAGTTGTCTTGCATACGCTATACTGCACCAGAAAAAATGCCGTTTATTCTAGCACAATTTATTGAAATATTCTGTATGATACAAACCTATCAGGGGGCAAAATCATATTTTTATCAAAATATGATCAAAATGGCATTATCATGAGCATGACGAGGGGCTTCTCGAGTAAACATCGATGTTTATCTGTTGGAGATCCTTCGCCACGCTCAGGATGACGATAATTTGCGCAGCAATTGGTTTTGCTGCAAAGAAAAATTCGTATTATGCTAGGGTCTGTTGACAATAGGCTATTTATTGAGATGATTGCAAACGATGACTAAGGTAAAACCTGCGGCTCAACTTCTTTTCGATGAAGAAAATAATACATACCGCTGTGAAGGTTCTTGGTCCGTTCTTCACATGGATGGTCTTTTAAAACAATTTCTAGAGTCTACTACTCCTAAAGAAAGCAAACTGACCATCAGTGGTGCAGAACTGCATTATTTTGATAGTGCAGGTGCAATAGCCTTATTAGAATGCATTAAAACACTTAAAATCAGAAATAATGAAGTCAATCTCACGAAATTTACCGAGGAACAGCTTTCCCTATTGAAACTTGTTGAAAAAAAACAGGACATTCTCCATTACAAACCACCTCCTCCACCAAAGGAAAATATCCTGGCCACTATCGGTAGAGAAACCATTCACAAATTAAAGCAATTAGATGGTTTTATTATTCTGATCGGTGATTTGAGTGCTAAAATTTTCGAAGCTTTTGGCTATTGGCGGCGCTTCCAGTTACCCAGCATTGTTTCCAATATCTATTCTGCAGGTATCCAAGCACTACCTATTGTGGGTTTGTTGGCTTTTTTGATTGGTATTGTGCTCGCCTATCAGATGGGCTTGCAGTTGCAAACATATGGGGCTCACATTTTTATAGCTTACTTATCCGGGCTAGCTATTTTTCGTGAATTTGGACCTCTCATCACTGCCATTATTGTCGCAGGCCGTACAAGCTCTGCCTTTACTGCGCAAATTGGTAGCATGAAAATCAATGAAGAAATTGATGCCATCAAGACCATGGGCTTATCGCCCACCGAGCTTTTGGTCTTACCCAAAGTTTTAGCTCTGCTTTTTATTTTTCCTTTGCTCATTTTCTGGGCTGATGTATTTAGCATCCTCGGATCTTTATATATGTCTAAATGGATGTTGGATGTCAGTTATATCGATTTTATGACACGCCTGCGAGATTCCGTCGGTCTGGATCAATTGATGTTAGGTTTGTATAAGGCGCCTGCCTTTGCCATATTAATTGCCCTTGTTGGATGTTACCAAGGCTTCAAAGTCGAGGCAGACACCATTGGTAGTCAAACAACCAAGAGTGTTGTGCAAGCTCTTTTCCTAATTATTGTGGCTGATGCTGTTTATTCCATCATTTATAGTTGGCTGGATTTATAAAATGAGTGAGCCGGTCATAGAAATCATCGGTTTAAAAAATCGCCTTGGGGAGCAGTGGGTTCATTCTGATGTTAATCTCACTGTCGAGCAAGGAGAGATTTTAGCCATCATTGGTGGGAGCGGCAGCGGCAAAACAACCATTTTGCGCAGCCTACTTATGCTTTTAAAACCTACTGCAGGCCGTTTAAAAATCTTTGGCGAAGATATTTATCAATTGACGGGAAATGAGGCAGATGCACTCCGACGTCGCTGGGGCATGATGTTTCAGCATAGCGCCCTTTTCTCAGTGATGACGGTGATGGAAAATATTATGTTCCCCATGCACGAATTCACGACCCTCGATCGAAACTTCATGGAGGAGCTCGCTATGCTTAAAATTGGCTTGGTGGGATTGCCAAAAGAAGCAGCTGGTAAATTTCCTTCTGAATTAAGCGGGGGCATGCAGCGGCGAGCCGCTGCTGCCCGTGCCCTTGCCATGGATCCCGAATTATTATTTTTAGATGAACCAACAACGGGACTTGATCCACATAGTGCCAGGGAATTTGATGATTTACTGCTCTTTTTAAGAGATGCTTTAAAGTTGACAATCGTTATGATTAGTCATGACATGGAGTCGTTAAAGAAAACAACAGACAGAATTGCCTTTATTGGCGAAGGTAAGATATTGGATGTTGGGCCATTGGATAAAGTTATGAAAAATAAGCATCCATTAATTGCCGATTACTTCAGTAAACTTTAAACTGAGTGAGAGTATTTCTTAAAACTCTTAACTGATACATAAAAGTGCATAAAATCTATAGGAGCATGCTTTTTGGAAGCTAAAACCAACTACACCGTTGTCGGGATAATTGTTTTAATTCTTATCGCAGGCCTTATCGCCTCCGGTTTATGGCTTTCTGTTGGTTTTGAACAAAAAAAATATAAGATTTACGAAGTATACATGCATGAAGCCGTCTCAGGTCTCAGCAATGAAGCCTCTGTGAAATTCAATGGCGTGCAAGTTGGTTTTGTAAGCAAAATCGAACTTAATCATGCTGATCCGCAACAAGTTAAATTGCTTCTTAGTATCGAAGAGGGAATACCAATTACTACAAGCACCAGCGCGACCTTAATTTCTCAAGGAATTACGGGGACTACCTATATTGGTCTTTCCGCCAGCTCATCGGACTTAACACCCCTAAAAAAAGTACCCGATCACCGTTATCCCATCATCCCTTCAAAACCTTCTTTGTTCCACCAACTGGATAGAGTACTTAAAGAGGTTGCTGAGAATGTCAATAAGGTCAGTATCGAGGTTAGTCGAATATTTGACAAAGAAAACTCCGAATACATTAAAAAGACGCTTGCTAATTTCAAAACTGTTACAGACGTTATCGCTAAAGATAGCGAACATATTCACAAAAGCCTAGAAAATGCTGATGTCTTTTTAAAAAATGCTGCTCGGGTGAGCCAGGAATTCCCTACCGTTGTTGCTGAGTTAAAAACGGGCGTGCGCAAATTCAATGTCATGGCGACCTCTGTTAGTAAAGCAGGTAATGAAGTTGCTGATACCATGCAAGCTGGGAAACTAGCGATTAATAAGATTTCGCAGCAAGCTGTACCTCCAGCGGTGGTTTTATTGCGCCGCCTTGATGTCATAGCCGCCAATCTAGAGAAAATTAGCACGCAAATGCGTCAGAATCCTTCCGTTCTTATTCGTGGAACGCAACCTCCTAAACCCGGGCCAGGAGAGTAACTGTGAAAAAATTTATCTTCCTTTTGCTTACCTGTGCTTTCGTTGGATTAACTGGGTGTGCGGTGAAACCCTTGGTTACTGATCAATTTAAACTAGCCGCTCATAGTAAAAAACAATTGACGAACAGAGCTTCTCGTCATTCTATTTTTGTTAATACTCCCGATGCTGTGGCTGGGTATCAGGGTGAAGAAATGCTATATACGGATAGACCCTTTGAATTGAAACATTTTGTTCACAGTGCTTGGGTTGACCAACCGGCCGAAATGTTATTGCCTTTAATTGTCCAAAGCTTACAACGTAGCGGTTATTTTCATGTGGTTGCTTCAAGTCCAGGTGCTGAGATAACGGAATACCGCATAGATACTCAATTAATTGAGTTACATCAAAACTTTTTAACGAAACCCAGCTTTGTCAGCTTGATTGTTAAAGTTGTTCTGGTACGCGTTGAGGATAATCATGTTGTGGCATCACGAATTTTTAACTATAAAGTCACCTGTGCAGCAGATACCCCTTATGGTGGAGTTGTGGCCGCTAATCGAGCCACAGAACTGCTGACCGCAGCAATAACAAACTTTACGGTGAACCGGATTAGAGCAGATCGCCACGCTTCGTAATTTTATCTTAATGCTTCAGAGGCAATGGCGAAATCAAGAAAACAATTGTACAATGAGCCGCCATTTGGCGCTTTAACCTAGAAAAAGTAGTTCTCTAGGTTTCACTAGGGAACGTCCCTGTTAGTAATTATTAGTAATTCGAAGAAGAAGGAGAATAAGAGGATGAAAGCCAGATTGTTTTTCAAGTTGGGAATTGCTGCCGCCAGCGTGGTGCTGCTCGCATCCTGTTCCAAGACACCCGGTAGTGCCGATGGCATGGGCGCAGGCGGAGCATCTGCTCATGGTCTCGGACAATTGAGTCGTTTTGCTGGTCAAGAGCCTGGTGAGTCTTATACTACTCAAGCACCACACAACCAAATTTATCTATTTTCTTATGATGACGCCTCTTTTAATCCCAAATATACCGCCTCTCTTAACGCACAATCGGAATATTTAAAAACCCATCCAGGTGCCCGTGTGCTATTAGCTGGTCACACCGATGAGCGTGGTAGTCGTGAATACAACATTGCTCTTGGAGAGCGTCGCGCGAATACTGTAGCTGAACTTATGCGTATGGCTGGGGTTGGCAGAAATCAGATTCGTGTTGTAAGTTATGGTAAAGAACGTCCGGCAAATCTCGGGCATGACGAGGCATCTCATATGCAGAATCGTCGTGTCGAACTAACCTATGAGGCAACGCGATGATCAAATCCCATCGACTTCTACTTTGCTTATGCCTTACCTGTCTTTTCCCCTTTCAGGTTTTAGCTGAAGCGCCTGTAGTTGATGATAGCGAGAATTTTGCGATTTTGGATGAACAGGCCGCCATAGAGCAGCCTGTTGCCAAAGCTCAATTAGAAGATATTGATAATGAGGAAGAGATTGCTCTTGCGCAAGATAATCACGATAGTAACAATGCTAACGCAGGATTACTGGATAAGTTGCAAGGATTGCAGCAAGAAATTCAAGAATTGCGTGGACAGTTAGAAGTGCAAGCGCGGGATTTGAAATTATTACAACAACAACAATTAGCATTTTATAAAGATCTCGATAACCGCTTACGCAATGATAGTAGTAGCTCCAAATCAACGCACGCTGCCGCGCCGCTTCCAGCACAAGAAAAAATAACGAACTTATCCCTTGGGCCAGATGCAAAAACACCTGCCAACCCTTCTGGAACAGCGACGAAGTCTGCTACTCACGAGCAGAAAATTAACACTCAACCCATAACCAATGTCTCTCGAGGCAATCCTGCTGATGAACAAATCAGCTATCTCGCGGCCTATGACTTAGTCAAAAACAAACGTTTTGATGAAGCCTTAACCGCAATGAAAACCTTTGTTGCTCAATACCCTCAAGGCGGCTATACTGCAAATGCTCAGTATTGGCTAGGCGAGCTGTACATGGTTAAGAATAATTATCCAAAAGCCATCGAGCATTTTGAAATTGTATTAAAACAATTCCCATCCTCAAGTAAAGCTGCAGCTAGCACCTTGAAGATTGGGTATGCACTCGCTGCTTCGGGTAAAATTGAAGATGCAAGAATGCGTTTACACGAAGTCTTAAGAAACTATCCTGATACGCCAACTGCACAATTAGCAACAACGAAACTGGAGTCCCTAGGCGTTTCATGATAAGTAGTAAACAATTACGTATTACCGAAATCTTCCATTCCCTACAAGGTGAATCAACCACCGTGGGCTTGCCCACGGTCTTTATTCGATTAACCGGGTGTCCACTACGCTGTCAATACTGCGATACAGCTTATGCTTTTAGTGGTGGCGAAATACATTCTATTGATGCCATCCTCTCGCAGGTAGCCACCTATCACAGCAAGCATGTCTGTGTCACCGGTGGGGAACCTTTAGCGCAACCAGGGTGTCTAACGCTCCTTAACGAGTTATGTAATGCAGGTTATAATGTTTCGTTGGAAACAAGCGGGGCTCGTGATATCAGTCAGGTTAATCAGCGTGTAATGATTGTAATGGATTTAAAAACACCAGGTTCGGGTGAATGTGAAAAGAATTTATTTGACAATTTGGTTCATCTGAAATCCAGCGATCAAATCAAGTTTGTGCTCTGTGATCGCAAAGATTATGAATGGGCCTGTCAGATTATGGCAGAATATCATTTGCCGAAACGAGTTCAAGTTTTGTTTTCCCCGAGTTGGGGTGAGTTAAATCCAACTACACTTGCCGAATGGATAATAAAGGATAAGTTAGCTGTTCGCTTTCAATTGCAGCTGCATAAAATTCTATGGGGTGATGTGCCAGGACACTAGGAGGAGATAATTATATGCAATGGTTCTCGCAAGCACCATCTAATATTGCTCTAATCAAATACATGGGCAAAAAAGACGATGAGAATAATCTACCCATTAATCCCTCTTTGTCCTATACATTAAATCATCTCTTAAGCAGTGTGATGCTTGAAACTTATACCGGGAAAAAAGATTTTTGGGAAGCATTAGACATCCCTGGTGGCGCTAATTTTAATTTATCAGCTACAGCACAAACGCGCTTCTTAAAGCATTTAGCTCGCTTTAAAGAGTATTTTCAATATACGGGTGCATTTGTTGTCCGCTCCTCGAATAATTTTCCTCATAGCAGTGGTTTAGCAAGCTCTGCTTCAAGTTTTGCTGCCTTAACGAAATGTGCAATATTAGCTCTAAGCGAACTAACCCAAAAGCCAGCTCCTTCAATTGAAGAGCAAGCGCAGCTGAGCCGCTTGGGTTCAGGCTCTTCCTGCCGTTCCTTTTTTTCTCCATGGGCTATTTGGCAAGATGATAAAGTTGGCCCTATTGAAATCCCCTATCCTAGGTTAGAACATCAAGTTATCATTATAAGTCATGACGAAAAAAAAATTTCCTCTAGCGAAGCTCACCAACGAATTAAAACGAGCAATCTATACTCGACAAGAGGTCAACGTGCGACAGAAAACCTCAAAGTTTTATTGACAGCCCTACGTGCTCAAGATTGGGCAAGCGCCTATCAAATTTGTTGGCGCGAATTTCAAGACATGCACCAACTATTTACCAGTTGTGCGCAGCCTTTCACTTATATGACTGAAGCAAGCGAGCAAGCCTTACGCAGTTTACAGGACTTGTGGCAGCGTGAAGGTGACGGCCCACTTATTACAATGGATGCGGGTCCAAATATTCATTTGCTCTATAGACCTGATCAAGCTGAAATGGCACGACAATTTAGGCAGGATTATCTGATTGGGAATTACGATGTCTTCTTATGATTTTCAAACAACCACCTATGGTAAATGGATACTTGCTGGTGAACATGCTGTTCTTAGAGGTCACGGGGCGTTGGTTTTTCCTATTCCTGGAAAAACGCTTACCTTAAGTTATCAGGGAAGTAATTCAAAGTTAAGTGCTAGTTATGAAGGCCAAGCAAGTGCAGACATCCATTTATTATTTTGGAGTGTATTAGAACAAGGACAACAGCTGCTGGGAAAATCACTCACCGATTTGCATGGTCATTTTCATCTATACAATGACATTCCTATCGGCGTTGGTATGGGAGCTTCTGCTGCACTCTGTGCTGCCATGGCTCGCTGGTTTTCGGCACAAAAAATGATCCCACCGGATTCCATCTACGCTTTTGCAAAAGATTTAGAAAATTTATTTCATGGGAAAAGTAGTGGGTTAGATATAGCGGGGGTAGCTGCAAGTTCCGGTATCTATTTCCAAGAAGGCAAGATGAGTCCAATCAAACAATTTTGGCGTCCCCAATGGTTTCTCTCTTCCTGTGGACAAATTGGCATCACCTCTCATTGCATCAACCAGGTACAAGATTTATGGAAAACAGATGCTACCAAAGCAATACTCATTGATGAAAACATGAATGATAGCGTGAGAAAGGCGCGTTCAGCTTTGGAAAACAATGATTCTTCTTTAAAACGCTTGGCTGAAGCGATAAAGCAAGCTGCAGCCTGTTTTAGAGAATGGGGGCTAATTAGTGACAATTTACAGTCTCATATGCAAAAACTGCAGGACGCCGGTGCCTTAGCCGTTAAACCCACTGGCTCAGGAGGAGGCGGTTATGTTTTGAGCCTATGGAAAGAAACCCCTCCGCCAGCACTGTCTATTGATTTTATAGCGGTTTAACGCACTATTCTCCATGCTTATGTCATCATGATATATAGTTCATGTCATTGATGATAAAAAGATATCAGCTATAACAACTTGTGATGTTTGTGGCAACGCTTATGAGCATTTTTTCCAAGTCCGTAAATCTATCAAGGAGTATCAATTTTTGATGTTCCTTCTGTCTTTTTCTCTTCTCCAACTTTTTTCTGTTCTTCAACAGTTGATTTACTAATAAGATTTCTATAAGTTTCTCGCCAATAATTATATTTATTTTCACTATGAGGCTGCTTTTGAGTACTTTGCTTGCGAGTACTCCATTGTTGCTGCCATTCTTTTTCTTTCCAGAAGGGTTCAACAACTGTTAATTCATAACCATTTGTTGATGGGGTTAATTTAACAAATTTGAAAGTTTTTTCCGCTACATCACTTAATTGATCACCAAATTCATGAGCAATCTTATAGCATCTGCGAAGTTCAGTTAGAGTCACCCCCTTATCATAAGGGTCTTCTCTTTCCGCGATTCTAGATGTCTTATATTCTTCTTTATCTAACCCCACGACAAAAATTAATGGAGTGATTGGTTCGCCCCTTTGTTGCTTTTTATAATTCTCAAGCACTAGATCATTGATGATATATTTAAAATGACTGTACATACTATAAGGTTGTCTTTTATCAAAGACTTCATTCTTAAAGACATAATCATCGGAATGCAAAGCTTTCATTTTTGGTAAATCGTTAATTGCCTCGCATAACTCAAGATACTTAAAAATTTTAAAACCATATACCACCACTTCGCTGTTTTCACCACAGAGAGCTTTTACTGATTCCGGATTAATTTTCATCGCATAAATACCTTAAGTATTCAACGATTTTATTATAGTGCATTTTGGAGCTCCTCGAGATTCAGAGTATTCTCCACGATGCTGCTTTATGACAAAAATGATCAAATTTGACAGAGGCTCTGCTTAGACAGAGCCTCCTTGATGCTTTTAAGAACTTGCTTGAGATTTGAGATTTTGTTGAATCTGTTTGGCTGCATTCAAATGCTGCTGCACATGAGAGCGAGTGGTTTTTAAGTGCTTTTTCAAATCAGGATTATTGACGTTATTGATAAGATTTTCGTCAATGATAATTAGCGCTTCTTCATGACCCCTTACCATAGCATCAATGTAGGCAACTTCAAAATCAGTATCCTGTAAAGAACTTAAAGAGGCTTGCGCTTTCTCTCCCTTTCGTTTTAAAGAAGCAACCTTGTTTGTTTGTGCCGGAGATTGCCCTATTTTTTTACTGATTTTCATTGTATCCTTCAAATTTTTGCTGTGATCGTTATAAAGCATTCTTGCATAGGATTTAACTTTTGGATTGACTTTCTTGTTTAAGGCATCTTTAGCAGCAGCCATTTCATTTTGGTTGAGAACGATAAGAAACCCAATGACCTCACCATCCTGTTGATTTTGGGCGGCAGAGGCTTGGGCAGCCGTACCGGAATTGGTTGTATGACTCGGGGTTACCGCAAAAACTGAAGAGCAAGCCATCGTACACAACGACAAAAATAAAATTTTTGATTTCATGGTTAGCATCCCTTTTTTAGTTATTAGGTACGGCCTACAACCAAACCATTCTAGCAAACCAAGATTTAGAATAGCAATTCCTAGGGAATAGTTATTGATTATCAATAAAATTCACTAGCTGCTTAATCGACGAACTGGTAGTAAATTTCTCCTTCTTTTACCATGCCCAATTCATGGCGAGCTTGTTCTTCCAGCGCTTGATCACCACTTTTTAATTCCAGGATATCTGCCTCCATTGCACGATTACGCGCAAGCAATTTTTCGTTTTCATGTGCCTGCGCATCCAGTTTTCTCTCAAGATTTCTCCATTGCAAAACACTGCCATCACCTAACCACAATTTATATTGCAGGCCAATAAGTGCTAAGAGCAAAATGGCAATGATCATTCGCATAAGAAATAAAAAATAATTTTTCTTACATTATATACCTGTGATTACTGTTTGCGAATCCTTCCGGCAGTCAGGGGTAGAAAGTCTTGGACATCATCTTCTGAGAGTGTAATGTCAAATGCAAAAAATCGATGTAAAGGGCGATTTTACTTCACACTGCTCCTCTACCCCTAGAGGGTCTTTAATCATGACTAGAGGTGATGGACATAGACTTATTTGATTGAATGAAATCTTGCTGTTAGAGTTGAAAAAAGCGGTGCCTGATGCATCGGTGGTCTTGGATGAGATTGCCCATAGATTATGATTGCGAGTGTAGATTCCTACAGCTGACCTTAAAATTTCATCAGCTTTATAACCAGAATACTCTTTCATATCAAGAGGAGTTACATCCTCCAGATCTTTAACATGTAAATCAGCGCCTCTCTCAACAAGAGCTTCGATTGCTTCTTTATTTCGATGAAGGCAAGCATAATGTAACGCTGTTCGACCAAAACGATCTTTAGCATGAACATTTGCTCCTAATTTCAATAATTGCATAGCAACTTCCGATTGGAAGCGCTCGCTTTTTCTATCACTGTCTTTATGTTCCCAACCTTTAGCAATTGACAATATTAGTGGTGTATTTCCATTGTGAGAAGCCTGATTAATCTGTTGAGTCATCTCGTTTTTATCAGTAACAATTTGAGGATTTAGTAAAAGCATTACGGACTCAATGGAGCTATTAGCTATTCCCCATAATAAAGGAGTATTTCCAAATTGTGGCTCGGTAGTAGAAAGATGAGGTCTATTTAATTCTAGAAATCGCTGTACCGCAACGAAATGGTTCGTTATTGCAGCAAGATGTAAGGGCGTATTTCCACACTTGTCTCTAAGGAATATATTTTTCTTAAGATCAACAAGACTAGGTATAAATGTAGTCGGAGCAGAACGTGTTTTTTTAATTTCCTCAAACAGATTAAACGTAGTAAACCGTAATCTAAACATAGCAAACGTCTAAAGCTAAAAATGCTATATATAGTAAAAGAATAAAATTAAGAGAATATTAATTGCTCGTTATTTGGCGAATTGCCGAAACTCAAAATCTTTCGATCAATTCCAGGTATTTTCAATAAAAAGCCCTTGGCTAGAAGGGCCGAGAGTGTTTACTGAGTTGTCATCCTCGCGTAGGGGTGATCCCTTGATTCAAACCCTTGTGCCACTCCAGAATGGATTCCTGCCTGCGCGGGAATGACACAGTCTCGAAGATCCAATCTTAGCCTTAACTTAATTGCAAAGCCGTTTTACCAGCATAAGGCATGGCGACCATTTCATTAATTCGTAACAACTGATTGTATTTAGCTACACGGTCTGTACGACAGAGAGAACCTGTCTTAATTTGACCGCACCCTGTGGCCACCGCCAAATCAGCAATGAAGGTATCTTCAGTTTCACCTGAGCGATGAGACATAATACAACGATAGCCATTGGCATGCGCTAAATGAATGGTTTGCCTGGTTTCTGTTAAAGTTCCTATTTGGTTCAACTTGATTAAGATGGCATTGGCCATTTTTTGCGTGATTCCTTCTTGCAGAATGCTACTATTGGTTACGAACAAATCATCTCCAACAAGTTGGACTCGATTTCCCAAGCGCATTGTTAATTGTTTCCATCCATCCCAGTCATTTTCATCCAAGCCATCTTCAATGCTTACGATGGGGTAATTTGCTTTTAAATCAGCATAGTAGGCAATGATTTGTTCGCTCGTTAGTTTTTTATTTTCAGAAGATAAATGATAAAAGCCATCGCTAAATAATTCTGATGCTGCAACGTCAAGTGCAAAGACAATATCCTGTTCTAATTGATAACCTGCTTGTTTTACAGCTGTGACAAGAATGTCTAAAGCTTGTCGATTCGATTTAAGATCCGGAGCAAAACCTCCTTCATCACCTACAGCGGTGTTCAGACCTTGTTTCTTAAGAACAGCTTTCAGAACATGAAAAATTTCAGTGCCCATCTGTAAGGCTGTAGGAAAATCGGACGCACCTACTGGCATAAGCATGAATTCTTGAATGTCAAGATTATTATCAGCATGAGCACCACCATTGAGGACATTCATCATTGGCACTGGCAAACACATCGACTGACCTTCGTTAAGAGCGGCATATAAAGGTTTTTTAACGCTATTGGCGTAAGCTCTGGCACTAGCCAGAGAAACGGCCAAGAGAGCATTGGCACCAAGATGAGATTTATTAGCACTGCCATCCAGCTCGATGAGTCGTTTATCCAAGCGCTCTTGATCACTCACGGAGAATCCTTTCAAAACCTGATTAATGTCCTCATTAATATGTGTAACAGCTTGCCGCACCCCCTTCCCAGCATAGCGTCTATTATCTGCGTCACGTAGTTCACAAGCTTCTCGACTTCCTGTCGATGCGCCAGAGGGCACACTAGCTCGCCCCATCTCACCATTGTTTAGAATGACATCGGCTTCGACCGTTGGATTACCTCGGGAATCAAGAATTTCTCGCCCTTTGATGCTGACTATTTGCATATTAGCCTCTGAGAAAGATCTGCGTCTTACAGATAGTGAACTTTGGAGTGGCTATTGTTTTTCCACGCAGAAATATTGTCAAGTCTTATAAATGTGCTGTCATGCCGGATGCAATGAAGATTTCCCAAGATTCAGGAGATTCTTCACTACGCTCAGAACGACAGAGGCGTTTTGTTTCTGTTTTTAACAATTTATATTTGTTCCAGGCTAGGTTTGGTTTATAATTCCTGCAAAATTTTTTTTCAAGAAAATAGGGTATGGGTAGTCGTATATTTAACATGTTCGGGCCATCGCCTATCCGGCCGATAGAACAGCATATGCGTAAAGCGCATCATTGCGCTAAGCAACTACATCCTTTTTTTGAAGCCGTGCTCACACAAGATTGGTCGACTGCTGAAGGCATTCAAGAAAAAATTTCCAGCATTGAAAAAGAAGCGGATCTAATTAAACGAGATTTGCGGCTACATTTACCGACAGGTTTATTCTTGCCAGTATCACGCACGGATTTACTTGAGCTGCTAAGCGCACAAGATCGTATTGCCAATAAAGCGCAAGATATCGCAGGATTAATTGTGAGCCGAAGAATGGTTATCCCTGAAGCCCTGGTTTCTGTCTTTATGCCATTCTTAGATCGTTGCCTGGATGCCTCCAGACAAGCTTGTAAAGCGATTAATGAACTGGACGAATTGCTTGAAAGCGGCTTCCGTGGAAACGAAGTCAAAATCGTTGAAGAAATGATTGTGACCCTGGATGAGATTGAGCATGACAGTGACGATAAACTCGCTGACATCAGACATCGTATTTTTGAGTTGGAAAAGGATTTACCTGCCATCGAGGTGGTTTTTCTCTATAAACTTGTTCAATGGATTGGTGAATTAGCAGACCATGCTCAAACAGTAGGTGGTCGGCTACAAATTCTTATTGCTCGGTAGTAAATTCCTATGACTTATCCTTTTTTATTATTTTTCCTTGCGATTGCTTTTTGTTTCTTCATGACTTGGGGTGTGGGAGCTAATGATCTTGCCAATGTCATGAGCACAACGATGGGATCAAAAGCCATTACGGTCCGCCAAGCCATGATTATCGCTATTATTTTTGAATTTGCCGGTGCCTTTCTTGGTGGGAGTGGCGTAACTGAAACCATGCGTGATGGTATTATTACTAGCAGTCAATTATCGAATCAACCGCTAATCCTTATTGAAGGCATGCTTGGTGTTTTAATTGCTTGCACGGTGTGGATGAATCTTGCAAGTTATTTGGGTGTACCTGTTTCTATTACCAACGCTTTGGTAGGTTCCATGGTAGGCTTTGGTTCGGTGGTTTTAGGCACCAATGCGATTCATTGGCAGCAAGTTTATCATATTGCCATTGGCTGGTTTACTTCCCCATTGATTGCTGGATTCACAGGTTATGCTTTATTTATAAGTATCCAGCAAACCATCTTTATTAAAAGTGATCCATTAGAAAAAGCCAAATGGTATGTCCCCATTTACCTCTTTTTAGTGGGATCAGTCTTGTCTTTTATTACTGTTTTTAAAGGTCTGAATCATTTCGATATCCACCTGAATTTAAAGCAGGATTTAGCAGTAACTCTAGCTACGAGTATTAGCCTTACCATTATCGGTATGATTTTTATCAAACGTATTCCTGAAGTACCACGTATCCGACGACGTGAACGTTTTCTGCAAGTAGAGAAGTATTTTGCTGTTCTCATGGGATTGACAGCCTGTGCCATGGTTTTTGCCCATGGTTCCAATGATGTAGCTCTGGCAGTCGGCCCTTTAACCATCATATACAGTTTGCTCATGAATGGAGATCAGCCCATGGCAGCGGCCAATTATCCTGCATGGATTATTTTTCTTGGCTCTGCTGGTGTTGTTATTGGTTTTCTCATGTATGGTAGAAAAGTAATAGAAACAGTGGGAAGTTCAATCACTGCGTTAACACCAAGCCGCGCTTTTGCAGCGACTCTTGCTGCTGCAACCACGGTCGTAGTGGCCACAAGCACAGGAATACCGGTTTCCGCGACACAGACCTTGGTGGGTGCTGTACTTGGCGTAGGTTTGGCTCGAGGTATTGGTGCATTAAATTTAATTGTTATCCGTAATATCTTCACATCCTGGATTTTAACCCTACCTGCCGCATCATTGCTCACTATTCTTTCTTATAAAGCCTTGCATATTCTTATTGGGTAAGGAAACATCATGGAGATGGAGGAGCTGTTTAAAGTGTAGGCTCGACGTTCCGCGGCTTGACCGCGGAACCCAGTGATGCTAATAGATCCTGGAGCCCGCGGTCAAGCCGCGGGAAGTCGGCGTGTCGACGTAAGGAATAACTTAAACCTACACTTTTCAACCGGCCCCCTCTAGAAACCTTCCCAGATTTCGCCTTCCTCGTCTTTAGGGTTGGGGTTGTCACGGAGGTAAAAAATACGTTGATGCTTTTTAATTTCTTTTAATTGTGATGCTGATTTTTTATGTGTAGCATCAAACTTAGATAAAAATTTATCGTAAGGACTTACATAAGCCTTATCAATATCTGGTTTTCTTGTTTGTTTGCTCATTGAATCATCCTGCTTGAGGTATAATAGTATAAACGAAGCATTTTATCGGTTTTTGCACTTAGTTACCATCAAGATCATTATAGCAGCCAGGTGGAAATTATTATGACAATAAAAAAGGCAGAACTACACAGTCATCTCGAAGGAACTATTCCTCCCTGGCTAGCAAAAAAACTGGCCAAACGCAATAAAATGACTTTGCCACCTGCGCTTTTTTCGGATGATGAGCATAGCTATCAGTATCAAGATTTCCTGGATTTCTTAAAGACTTTCGATAAGGTAGCCGAGGTCATCAGAATGCCTGAAGATTACTATGACATTACCTTCGAATATCTGAAAATGAATGCTGAAAACGATACCATTTACATAGAAATGATGTATTCACCCGATCATGCTGAACAAGCAAGCGGAATTCATTCCTGTGAACATTTAAAAGCAATCCAGCAGGCCATAGATGATGCTGAGGAGAAATTTAACATTATTGGACGAATTATTATTACTGGAGTACGTCACTTTGGCATAGAAGCCGTTACCAAGGTAGCAAAACAAGCTACTAAAGAGAAAGAATCCTGTATTGTTGGTTTTGGCTTGGGAGGAGATGAGATTAATTTCCCACCAAAATTATTCAAGAAAGCCTATGAAATCGCTGCTGCTGGCGGTCTTCATTGTACAGTACACGCAGGAGAGTTTGCCCCTGCTAGCGGCGTGCTTGAAGCCATACAACACTTGCCAGTCAAACGGATTGGGCATGGTGTTCAGGCTATTCATTGTCCCGAAACCCTGGCAAAACTAAAGGATAAGAACATTGCCTTGGAAATATGTCCCTCCAGCAATATTACCCTAGGACTTTTTAAAGATATGCTAGCTCATCCTCTCCCGCAGTTTGTGAACGCTGGCATTACCATTAGCTTAGGTTCTGATGATCCTCCCTTTTTTCGTACCGACCTTGCCAAAGAATACGAGCGTGTACAGCAGAGTTATCAATACACGGATGAACAAATGAAGAATTTTACGGTAATGGCTATTGAATCGAGTTTTGCTGATGACAACACCAAAGCAAAACTTAAGAAACAACTAGAGAGATAAAGACCTCAAAGCAGCCTCTTTCAAGTAGGTCTCTCGATACTCGTGAGCTCAATAATCGTCAAGTATGCAAATCATTCATTAATCATTCTAAATGATTGAAATTCTCTCATGTAGACTGCCTTTTAAAAATTGTCCAATACAAAGGCGCACCTGTTGCCTCAATAGAACCTGTTGCCGAAGGACAAAAAATATACTGAGTCGTTGCCTCAGAATAGGTGTTGCTTTTGAGAGGTTTTGTTGCGATTAAAAAATAATTGCTATTGAGCCTGGTGGGTGTGTGGGCGAGAAGCCTGTGAGTGTGGGCAATAACTGTGAATAACGTCTTTTTGTTATTCATGGTTTTGTCCACACGTCCCATAGGGCACAGGCTGGTCCGAAGGACTCGTCCATCATATCCACAGGCTTTATGTTCCTGTCTTTTTACAATATTGAATAAGACTTTCATTAAAGAGCCTTTCTTTGTTTTACATGTTGAATATTCACTAATCTAAATATTAATTTTAGCTTTTTTTGAATCTTTTTTTGCAAGTCAAACGGGTCGAGTGTATTAAAGGTCTCTTGTAATTTTGTTTTCTGAGCGAGAGTAAGACCATTCGACGTCATCAGTCGCTGATAGGGCGTTTGGGGTTGATCATATTTTTTGATTACACGGGATTGAATTCGTACTTTGTCAATGAGCTTAATGCAAGGATAGAAAAAATTAAATAACAAGGAGACTTCGTTAGAATATAAGTCATTCATAAGCTCAACGAGCTTTGGATTACCAAAACGATGATAACCAAACAGTTGACGCACATGAGTCCAGTTCTTTTGTTCAACATGTGCATTATCGTCTTTTTTATAAGGACGAGAGTGAGTAAATTGAACCGCTTTTTGTGGGTCCCGCTCAGTAAAATAATGAATGAGATGCCAATTGAGAAACTCTGAGCCGTTATCACAATCAAACCCTTTGATTTCAAAAGGTAAATTTTTTTCTATGTCTTGAATACCCCCCAAGACACCATGAGCTCCTTTATTCCAAGTGGCCCGCATTTCTGTCCAGCCACTGAAAATATCCGTCAGCGTAATAGACCAAACAAAATCACCGGCTAGTGATGCTCCACAATGCGCAACGCTGTCGGCCTCCATAAAACCCACTTCGTTAGTATTCCACTGATTCGTATTGACTGGAATTTGATTCCTGAGAATACTTCCAGGCTTTGTTCCACTTAAGCCTTTTCCATAGCGAGTTTTAACAGGCTTGAGTAAGCGATCAATTGTAGCAGCGCTCATGGTTAGCAGTTGAGAGGATATCTCCGCCGCTAAAGGCTCATAATGATTTTGATAATGAGGTAACCATAAGGGAAGAGCTCTCTTTAATCGTTTACCACACATCTGATCCGTGCCAAGCCATATCTTTTTTAAAGGCTCCAGCAATATGGATGGGTCATAGGTCTTCTTTTTTCCAACTTTCTTCGGACTTTTATCAGAAATGGGTAACTGTCTTAATAAACGAGCTGCTGCTTTGCGATGATAATGATGCGTCTCGCAAAATTCCTCCAGAATGCGTTTTTTTAACGCTCTATTGCCTCGTTGATAGCGGATACGCTGTATTTTTAGATACAAATCCATATTCACTTGCCCCATTTCTGTTCCTCTCGCTCGGCAACAGCCATATTGAGGCAACGAAGCAATTTATGGACTTATTTACGTCATCCTTCGGCAACAGATAATTTGAGGCAATTCGCGCATTCTCCCCGCAACAAGATCCTTAATTTCCCCTTAATGTTTAATTGTTATACTTCATGTAGCTAAGTTAAACGAGAACCCAAAATGCCTAAGAAGTTACCGACAGCCAAATATTTTGAAATTATCAAAGAAAACCATAGAAAGTATTTAGAAGAAAATATGGTTACCCATCTTGAGCTGACAGGCGATCTAAAACAGGCCAAGTTAGTTGATGAATATACTAAAAAAATAGGTTCTTACCATGGAAAGAAACAACGTTATTTAAATCGTGCGATTGAACAAGCCTCATTGGCTACTAAAGTAGGTCATGGTGCATTGGCCGCCCTTTTCGGGGTTGGTGCGGGTGGGCTTGCTTTTTATGCTCAAAAAAGCAGTTCTATTACCGACGCAATCAATCCCTTAGCAGGGGTACAAAATACCGCAGCAGGTCTTTTTAGCGCTGTAATAGGAGTAGGCGTCAGTTACTTAGCCTACAACGCCTTTGAAAAATGGACTGAAAAACCCGCAGAAGCTGATGAAAAAATGTTTAAAGAGGCCATGGAAAAGGCAGGATTCACCAATAAGAAATATGAAAAACTATCCGAAGAGATAGTGAAGTTATTCCATTTCAGAGAATGTCTTTTGTTAGGTCTGAAAGATACCGCTGGTATGAATATGCGCGAGGAATTCAAAGAAAAATATGCGCCTGATAGCGAGCCCTACAATGAGGAAGCACTCAATGCCGCCATTGAGGTCTATTTTTTGGCCCAGTTAAATGAGCTATTTAACAATGCCTTCAAAGAAATTTACGCCATTCATGATGAAGAAATAGAAGAAGATAGTGCTCAGTATAGAGTCGTCAGATGGTTAAGAAGTTTTTTTGAAAATAAGGAAAAGAGACAAGAGTTTAGTCAGCAGTTGCAACTTCGCTTCATGGAGCAATGCTTAAATTATCTCGAAGCCCAAATGGCTGAGCCCAGCTTCTTTGCTAAATACCCTTATGCTACGGCAAGTATGAGCGGCTTAATAGCTGGCGCGATTGCTTTGGGATTGGCCGCAGCCATCATTGGTGGCCCAATCACCTTGGGGATCTTAAGCATCGGTTTGGTTATCGCTTGCGTGACTGCCGTTGCTACTTATTGGGCAGTGAATAATATTGACAGCTTACATTTCAAACGTAGTAAAGAAAACCGCACTGCCATTCAACAAGCCATTGATGATGTCACCAAAGAAAGTGAGCGCCTGGAGCGTTTAATTCAAGACGTGGTTCACACGACACCGGAGGATGTAGAACGATTAGCGGAGTATAAAAAAGAAGGTGTGCCAGAGGGATTTTTATCTTATTTCAACATTTTTAGCCAAGGGAAAAAACAAGTTGCCATGGGGGCTAACACCGCATGGATTAGAGAGCATGCTTCTCGCTATCGCCACAGCAAATTCGTGGAAATCGATTTATCTGAACAACATACAGGCATTATCGACAATGGATTAAGACAAACTGAAGAAATGCAGGCACAATTAAAAGACGCAGTACATAACAAGAAAGCTCCTAAATTGCAACATTTTATTGAGCACACGCAAGAATACTTACGTACACCTGAACATCGCGATTTTATTCAAAGATTTAAACTGGTTGAGAAAATTAAGCAACAGGTATTAGAGATCGTTGCCGCGCTTCCAGAAGAGGATAAAGAAAGCCCCTTACCAGAAGAACTGATAGCTTTCTATACAGCCCCTATTGCAGAAGGTGGTTTGGGTGGTTTAAAACAAGATCTCGAGCAAGTAAGAGCTTTAGCTCCTATAACTGACGCGCCAGCGAATAAATTCCATCCCTATAATAAAATATTGGTTACGGCACAACGATTTAATTATGCCTTGACGCAAGCTGAAAATAGAGACTTTATTTTAAGAGGTGATGATGGTTATCGTGACATGCTTGGCTTAAGTGTTACTAGTCCTAGTGAGCGAATCGAAAATAAAATCAATGCTGGAAATATTAAGCAATATTTAAATCATTCCTTTGATTTTCTTTATTCTCTTAATCGAAGCGTACAAACCTATGAATCCTCCAAGTTGGATGAGCCCTTCGAAAACAGTATGGAATTCATTTTATATAGAACACTGCTTATTAAACAACTAGCAAGCTTGTATGATCCAAACAACCTTCGCGTTGATGATTTGGTACGACGTGAAATTGAAACATTTGCACGAGAAAAACTGCACATTGATCCCAAAGTTGTATTCGACAATGTCATGCAGCAAGCTTTATTTATTGAGCGCGATAAATCTGGTCCCAGTATCGAAGACCCATTGGGTGTCAAACGTCCGCTAAGCGATCTGGAGTATATCGCTGATGCTATCCGCGTGGATTTAGCTTACGCTTCCAAAGCGGTTACGCCAAGAATGATGATTGCACCAGAAGCAAAAGACTTCTTAATTAAGAAAGCTGATACCGAGCGAACCATGTTTTCTTACGAAAACTCAAAAGCTCAGTTGACTCCAGAACCAACCCCCGAATACGTTGAAAAGATAAGGCAAACGATTGCTACAACAAAAGAGTTTCTCAAAGCAATGGGGGAGAGAAATACTTTAAAGCAAACGGGGGCTTTAGCGTGTTACATCTACGATTGTCATAATGAAATTATGGCCTTACGTCAACAAATCGTAAAATGCGATGAGGCAGTACCTAAGAAAACGACCGAGAAAGACGAGGTTTTAAAATCTAAAGAGCTTGCAGCTGCAGATAAATTATTAGAAGACTATCAACTGGAATTGAAGCAATTATTAAGTATAAAAACAGTAGAAGAGAGTCAGCTAATGCAATCCACCATACATTTTGGTAAGTTTAAAACGCCACAACCGGATTTGCTAACATTTAGTATAACGGATCTTGAATTTAGGGAGATGATAGAGCCTAAAGCGCAGACTTCTGAATCCCCACGTGTAATAAATGAAGATTTGTCTACGTCTACCTTAATGCGCTCTATTATTTTTATTGAACCCAAACCTCCCGAAATCAATAAAGAAAACCTAGGCAAATTTATTAAAGACATGGAAGGCTATCTGACCCAACTAAAAGAAGAACCAGAGATTTCGCGTTTTAACTTTTATAGTTTTTCTAATTCAGATAAGATAAAAGCTGCAGAGGCTCTTAAAAAGGCGCTTGAGCATTTATCGAAAGACGAAGCTGTCGACGACACTGCATTCTTGAAAAATCCAATCTATAATGATCCCAAACTAAAAAATTTGATTTCCATAAATTTAGTGAGCATGGGGGTTGACGATTTACATGAGTTATTCGCGTCTGCAAAAAAACTTGAAATATAAGATTCTGATCAATTTTTCTCTTTAGATAACCTGGAGGTTCGCTAACGCGACCATCCAGGTACATCTCCCTTAAAACAGTTAACCTTAATCGCAATGCCTTCCTGTAATAAATAAAAAAAGATGATATTATTTTATCTTTTTATAACAAGGACGCTATCCCATGAAGCCACAGGACCTAACTGCCAAACTGGCATTACTAAGCACCACTCATTTTTGTGACGCCTCTCCCAATGTTAAGATTTTTGATTCAGACCTTCGTTGTATTTCTGAGAATGTACGCATGATAGGTAAAGCGTTGACTGTGCAAACAGACGGTGATTTACTCCCCATTATGCAGGCGATCGAATTGGCTGAGCCTGGTGATGTGTTAGTTATTTCCTCAGGTGGCGTAAAAACAGCGTTAGCAGGAGAAATACTTTCAACAGCTGCTATGCGAAAAGGAGTAAAGGGGGTTGTGTTGGATGGTTATTGTCGTGATGTAGAGGCCATTCGCAATTTTGCTTTACCTTTTTATGCTAAAGGATCTTACCCTGCAGCCGGAGCAAAACTTAGGCTGGGTCAACTTAATGTCCCCATCATGTGTAGCAACGTCAGCGTTTATCCTGAAGATATTATTTTTGGTGATGACAGCGGTCTTATTGCAATGAGTGCTGATGAAATGGACAAAATTTTACCTATTGCCACAGAAATTAAAGCTAGAGAAATAAAGGCTCTAGATAAATTACAACAAGGCATGACCTTAAGCGACATTTTTAATCTCAGAGAGCACACAGAAAATCTTCGACAGGAAAAACCCAGCGCCTTACGTTGGCTGGAGTAGTTAGAAAAATGTAGCCCGGATTAGACGAAGTCGTAATCCGGGAAGTCTAGGCGCATGTCTTGTGTGCTTTCCCGTATTACGCTGCGCTAATACGGGCTACATGGCATAGACAATGCCATCAAGATGAAGCAACTTCCATGTATTGACGAAGTTTTTTCATCGCATTTTTCTCAAGCTGGCGCACCCGCTCTGCCGAAACACCATACTTGGCAGCCAAATCATGCAAAGTTGCTTTATCATCTGTCAACCAACGTTGCTGCAAGATATCCTGACTGCGTTCGTCTAATTGTTCCAAAGCCAGGAACAATTGTTCACGACCATGCTCACCACTAACTTCTTGTTCAATCAAATAAGCAGGATCATTATTCGCATCATGCAGATAATTCTCAGGTGCTTTATATGCGTCGTCTTCATCGTTAGAAGCTGGGGCATCATAAGAGGCATCCATGGCACTAAGGCGCTGCTCCATTACCAAAACATCTTCGCGACTAACCCCCAAATCCCTGGCTACAGCATCCACTTCTTCGTGACTCAACCAGCCCAGGCGATTTTTCATATGACGAAGATTAAAAAATAACTTGCGCTGAGCTTTTGTTGTAGCCACTTTCACGATGCGCCAATTGCGCAATACAAATTCATGGATTTCAGCTTTAATCCAATGAACAGCAAAGGAAACTAAACGAACACCCATTTTAGGATCAAAACGTTTAACTGCCTTCATCAAACCAATATTTCCTTCCTGGATTAAGTCATTGAGGGGTAAACCATAACCTAAATAGCCCCGGGCAACACGCACAACATAGCGTAAATGAGCGAGCACCAACTGACGAGCAGCCTCCAGATCACCCTCATTCTGGAAACGTTCGGCGTAGTCATACTCTTCTTCAGCAGACAGTACCGGTATTTGATTGACACGATGAATATAAGCATCCAGGCTACCAATAGGTAGTGTCAATGATGCCAATTGTAACTGCTGATTCATATACATCCTCCAATTACCAACATCGTATTAAATCCAACGGTCATCCCCACTCAGGACTTGGATCCGTCCTGAGTGGATTCCCGCCTACGCGGGAATGACACGGTTTGATTGGTAAAATTTCCTTATTATAACTAATTATAGGGCTCAATTGAAGCAAGTTGTTGGTTTACTGATAACCGAGCCCCTAACCAACCAAGTATACTAGATACCAATACAAGCAAGTAAGCTTGTTTAACTGTCAACCCCATAATTGGGTAATGCATTTGATAAGCCGAGGCAAGCTGTTTGATAGCTACAGCAAAAGCTAGCATAAATATGTTCACAAAAAGTACCGCGAGTATTGCACCAGCAAGACTATACCAGACTCCCGAGTATAAGAAGGGGCGAGCAATAAAGGGATCAGTAGCTCCAATGAGCTTCAACACCCGAATTTCTTCTTGGCGATTATGAATCGCAAGACGTAATGTGTTGCCAATAATAAGGACGACAGCTGAGGCCAACAACGCCATAATAGCCTGAGCTGCTTTGCTAGCAAAACCAAGAATAGCATGCAAACGAGTTATCCACTCCATATCCAATTTGGCTTGCTCCACCTGAGGCAACGTTTGCAACCTTGTAAATAGTTGCTGAACTTGAAATGGCTGACTAAGCGCAAGAGCCGGGATAACTTCAATGACCGCAGGGAGAGGATTTTCAGGTAGGTAACGCATAATATCATGCATCCCCTCTTGCTTCTGGAGTTCAGTCAATCCCTCCGCGGACGATTTCAAACTTGCCTTTCCCACCCCATCCATGGCTCTCACCTGTTCCAAGAGACCTTGCTCTTCTGTAGCCGATAATGCGGTCTTTAAGTAAAGGGAAATATGCCCGCCTCGTTGCCAATGTTTAGTAATGTTTTGCAGATTGTCACTAAACACCCAAAACAATGCCGGTAAAGTTAACGTAATGGCAATGACAATGACAGTCATCATTGTTGCCATAGGCTGTCGCATAAGCAAAGTAAGACTACCATTCGCGGCTTGTAGATGATATGAAACCAATGATCGAATCGTCTTTAACACATCCGCCCCCCTTTAAGCATAACGATGCGATGTTTCATCCCTGCTATTAGGGCAAGATCATGAGTAGCAATAAGAATACTCACTCCCACCTGATTAAATTGCGCAAAAAGCTTCATGATTTCTGAAGATAAGCTTGGATCAAGGTTGCCTGTTGGCTCATCAGCAAGGAGAAGAGCTGGTTTATGAACGACCGCACGTGCAATCCCTACCCGTTGTTGCTCACCACCTGATAAATGGATAGGCAACATTTTCTCCTTGCTTAGTAAATCAACCATATCAAGAGCAGCACGCACCCGTTTGCTAATCATCGCAGGAGCAAGACCTTGAATTTGCAAAGGAAGAGCAACGTTATCAAAAACAGTTCGGTCATTTAACAAGTGAGGAGACTGAAAAGTAATTCCTAAACGGCTGCGATATCCAGCAATATCTTTCTTTTTAAGTTGGTTTAAGCGCACACCATTAATAACGATCTGCCCTGATGAGGGCTGCTCCAGCATGGCAATTAACTTAAGTAACGTGCTTTTTCCCGCGCCTGAATGTCCTGTCAAAAAAACCATTTCCCCTTTTTGCAGGGAGAAATTAACATTGCTTAGGGCTTCAAAACCACCTGGATAGCGCTTACTGACGTGATCAAATTTAATCATCATTAAATATGGCTCTAACAAATTGTGAGGCATTGAAGGGACGAAGGTCATCAATTCCTTCGCCAATCCCCAGATAGCGAAATGGTATTCTTAATTCATTGGCAATTGCAAACAAAATTCCCCCTTTTGCTGTACCATCAAGCTTGGTCATCATGATACCTGTTAAACCTATAGCTTGATGAAACTGTCGAGCCTGATTAAGGGCATTCTGGCCTATGCTGGCATCCAAAACTAAAAGAACTTCTTGTGGCGCTTCGGCATCCAATTTTTGTATCACACGTTTAACTTTTTTTAGCTCTTCCATTAAATTACCTTGCGTATGAAGACGACCAGCTGTGTCTGCTATCAAAATATCCATACCGCGTGCTTTCGCTGCCTGCAGGGCATCGTAAATCACCGAAGCACTATCAGCTCCGGTGTGTTGAGCAATGACCGGTATTTGATTACGTTCGCCCCATACTTGTAGCTGTTCGACCGCTGCTGCACGGAAGGTATCACCCGCAGCAAGCATGACTTTTTTACCCTGCTGTTGAAATTGCTTGGCTATTTTTCCAATAGACGTCGTCTTTCCTGCCCCATTAACTCCCACCGTCAAGATGACAAAGGGCGTTGTAGCTGAGCTTTCTATCTGTAACGGTTTTTCACAAGGGAGTAATATCTCTTCCAAGCGCTTTTTAAGGGCCGCAAAAACAGCATTACCATCTGTTAATTGATGTCTTGCCAAACCATCAATCAGTTGCTTTAGGACCGTTTGCGAAGTTTCAACCCCTAAATCAGCGCCCAACAATAGGACTTCCAACTCTTCAAGAATGGTATTGTCAATTTCTTTTTTGCCTAGTAACAACCGACCAATACCATCACCAAATTGCTGTCGAGTTTTTGTTAGTCCTCGTTTAAAACGCGCAAAAAAGCCTTGTTTTTCATTACCATGAACATTATCTTGCTCACCAACCTCCTCTTTTCGTGCTCCTTCTTCGGAGGCGGTAGTCGATAGTTCGGGCGGGTTCGCAACTGAATCCGTCTCATTTTGATTTCGCTTAAACCATTTAATCATAAGTATACAAAACAGAAGAAATGTGGAATTCTATCACTTTTTTTGTTTCGGAGTTAATCCATGCGGATAGCTTTAATGGTGCTTTTGACTGCACTTTCCTGTCAAGTCATGAGCCAAGTACGAGAATTCACTCTAGAAAACGGTTTGAAAGTACTCGTTAAGGAAGATCACCGCGCACCTGTTGCCGTATCCATGCTTTGGTATAACGTAGGCTCAGCTGATGAACCTGGTGGATTGACCGGAGTTTCGCATGCTTTAGAACATATGATGTTTAAAGGAACACCTAAATATCCGCTCGGCGTCTTCTCTAAAACCGTCGCAGCTCGCGGCGGGCAAGAAAACGCGTTTACTAATTTTGATTATACCACTTATTTTGAAAAAGTTGCTGCCTCACAATTGCCCATAGCCTTTGAGCTAGAAGCTGATCGTATGCAAAATCTACTTCTCGATAAAGAAGAGTTTGCCAAAGAAATTAAAGTCATTCGCGAGGAGCGCCGTCTACGAACTGACGATAACCCCCAATCCCTTGCCTTTGAACGCTATTTAGCTACGGCTCATTTAGCAGCTCCTTATCATCACCCTGTCATTGGTTGGATGAGTGATTTGCATCAAATAAGTATTGATGATCTTAGAGATTGGTACCGGCGATTTTATGCGCCTGATAATGCCACCTTGGTTGTTGTAGGGGATGTGGATGCTGAAAAAGTGCATCAATTAGCCATTCAATACTTTGGCAAGATAACAAAAAAAGCGCATTACACTCGCAGATTACAGGTTGAACCCCCGACATTTGGTCCCAAATTAGTTGAGGTTTATGCACCTGCCAAATTACCTATGCTCATGTTTGGCTATACAGTACCCAGTGTAAACACGGCAAAAAATACTTGGGAGCCTTATGCTCTAGAACTTATTGCCGGTATTTTAGATGCGGGCGAAAGCGCAAGATTTGCAAAGAATCTCGTGCGTGGGGAGCATATCGCGAGTGGCGTGGATATCTATTATAATTTATATGCTCGTTATCAAACCCAATTTGTTGTCTTTGGCACCCCTTCTCAATCACACACGGTAGATCAGTTGAAAACCGCCATGGTTAAAGAGGTAGACAACTTAAAAAATAACTTGGTTCCGGATGCTGAGTTACAACGAGTCAAAACACAAATTATTGCACAAAAGACCTTTGAAAAAGATTCAATTTTTGGTCAAGCTATGGAGTTAGGACTACTGGAAACAATCGGCCTTGGTTGGGAAACGGCAGATACTTACACTAACAAAATAAACAGCATTACCCCCGAACAAATACGAGAAGTCGCGCAGCGTTATTTCAAAGAAACAGCAGAAACCGAAGCATTATTGATTCCGATACCCGAAGAGGAAAGCGCATGAAAATCTTAGAACTCTTATTTGCCCTTGCCATATTGTTGCTACCGCAAGCGGCAACTGCGGATACGTTTAAGACAGAGAAATGGCAGACTGCTAATGGCGCACGCGTTATATTTTACCAGGCTCTAGAAGTCCCCATGTTGGATATTAGTGTGGCTTTTGCGGCAGGTTCAGCCTACGATGGGAAACATTTTGGCTTAAGTAGCTTAACCACAGATCTGTTAAATCAAGGGAATGCAGGTTTGGACGCTACCACTATCGCAGAAAGACTTGCAAATATTGGTGCTCAGTTTGAAGGGGAAAGTAGTCGCGATATGGTGGTGCTGAGATTAAAGACGCTAACCACTCAGGAAGCCCTTAAACAAGCTCTAGATACGTTTACATTAATTCTGACCAAACCCGATTTCCCACAAGATGCATTCCATCGGGCAAAGAGTCAACAGCTCTTAGCCATCGCGCAAAAACAAGAATCCCCTGAGGATGTCGCCAATATCCTTTTCTTTAATAAATTATATGGGGATCATCCCTATGCTCACCCCGTCATAGGAACGGAAGAAAGTGTTAAGGCTATTGAGCCTCAAGATGTCCGCAACTTCTACAAACACTATTTTGTTGCCTCAAATACAGTGGTTGTTATGGTTGGGGCCATCGATAAAGAAAAAGCCCGCCAACTTGCGGAGCAACTAACCAAAGCACTCCCCCGAGGTCAAGCAGCACCCACTATCCCTAAAGCGCCCCAATTAAGCGCAAGTGAAAAGCTAACCGTTAATTTTCCATCATCGCAAACTATCTTACGATTAGGACAAATTGGCATCAATCACCACTCCCTTGATTATTTTCCTCTTACAGTAGGAAATTATATCTTAGGTGGGGGGACTCTGGTTTCAAGACTGGCTAATGAAGTGCGAGAAAAGCGGGGATTAACCTATGGTGTCGTTAGCCAATTTATGCCGATGCCTGGTGATGGACCTTTTTTAATTAGCTTAGCTACAGAGAATAAACAGGCTATTACAGCACTAAAGATAACAGAAGACACCCTAGTACAATTCATCACCGAAGGTCCTAATGAAGCCGAGCTTACTGCTGCCAAGCAATATCTAACAGGGAGCTTCCCTTTATCCCTGGCAAGTAATAGCAGTATTGCTAGTATGTTATTGCGTATCGCATTTTTTCATTTACCGGATGATTATTTAGACACTTACATTGCACGAGTCAATGCCGTCAGTATTGCAGACATAAAAAAAGCTTTTCAAAAGCAAGTAAATCCAAACAAAATGCTTTTGGTTTCAGTAGGAAAATTGTGAAGCAGACTGTTCGTATCATTGGGGGGCAATATCGTGGCAAAAAACTGTCTTTTCCCAATATTGAAGGCCTAAGGCCAACCCCAGACAGAGTGCGAGAAACGCTCTTTAACTGGTTAATGCACGATATCGGGGGTGCGCACTGTCTTGATGCGTTTGCAGGAAGTGGCGCTCTTGGGTTTGAAGCGTATTCACGGGGCGCCAGGAGCGTTGTTCTTGTAGAAGCTTCGTCCAAGGTTTATGTGAATCTCAAAAAAATTGCCCACTCTTTTAACTCCCCTAATTTATTGATCATTCATGGCAATGCCGAAGACTACATGCAAAAAAGTAGCGAATCCTTTGACATTGTTTTTTTAGACCCTCCTTTTGCGAAAAGTTATCTTCTTCCGAAATGTTTGGATATCTTGTCTCACTCCAATTTGTTAGTGTCTGGTGGCTTGGTTTATCTTGAATCACCTGATAAACTTTCAGTTGATCCAGAGCGCTGGGAAGAAAAAAAATCAAAACAAGCAGGACAAGTAATCTATGGCCTTTATAAAAAGAACTAACATCCTGAAAGGTCCCGCCTTTCCCTTGACAAGGGCTAAGGCTCCTGTTTCAATCACCGGAATACACACTCTATACAAAGCCCAAAAGATGACCAACAAGCTGGTTTTGCTTATCATTGTTGCCATATTATTGACAGGATGTCGCGGTAGCAAAATTTTCATGAAACCACCAATCAATGACCCAAGTGACGATGCCACCATAAAACTTGCACAAGCTGCTTCATCTGTCAGTGATTCGATGCTTGAAATTCAGCGGATAGAAAAAGTCATCATCCCACAAAATAAAGATAATACGTTGACCATACCCAACGCTTATAATTTTCAGATACGAGCTTCCGTGGATTGGTCTGGTCCAATAGAAGAGGTAACGTTACGAGTTGCTAGGGCAGCACATTTTCGCTTGCGCGTTATAGGAAAGGAGCCCGCTGTGCCTATCCTGGTTAGTCTGAATTATAAAGATATGAGCTTAGCTGAAATCCTACGTGATATTGATTATCAGGCCGGTAAGAAAGCAAGCATTTATGTGTACCCTAACAGTCAAGTTGTTGAATTGCGCTATGCGAAAATTTATTCTTAGTTTTTGTATCTTATGCATGGCTCTGTTGATTGCCTGCCACAGAATGGTAGTCGTCCCAGATACAGGTTCTCTTGCTGGTCTGCAAGCCATGGCAAATACTAAAAGCGCCAAAAAACGCAGTAAAGCCAGTATGGGTAAAATCCGGGAAATGGCACTGAAAGAAACTGCTCTAAGTTTAGGAGCACAAGCCGGTCTTGCCTGGCGTGCCAAAATAATTGATGAGCATCTGGTTAAACAAGCCCGTAATCTTGATGCTATTTTTGACTTCAATTCCTTAATTCTTGAACATAATATTTTGCCCCCTGTTTTACTTGAGGGCCGCAATACCTTGAATTTGGCAGATGCACAAACCATTCGTATCTCTGATCGTACTTATAAAGTGGCCAAGCAAGCACGTTTTGTTACGACTCCTCCTAACTGGCGGCAATATTTATGGATGGACTACAAGAAACCTGATCCTCCCCATATGACTCTCCTACCAAAGACAAAGCAAGAAAAACAGCTGTGGTGCTATTATGTTGAAAAAGGCTGGAAAAACGGTATTGACCAAGCGGGTGTTATTCTTGAAGAAAGTATTGCTCGAATTAAAGAAGATTTTGCAGGAATGATCCTTTACCGCAAATTACTTGCTATGAATATGGTGTCACCACCCTTTGTTTCCCACACGGATTTAGGGGTAACTGGCGATGAAGCCGAAATGCATATTGATGATAGGGTCTTACGTATTACAGCCTTGCCCAGACTTAATGTTAATAGCAAAGAATGGGTAGCTGCCGTGGCCAAAGATGAAGACGCATTGGAGCACTTCAGAAACATGGAAAAATTAGCACAGAGCACTAAAATTACTATTACTAGTAAAGCATGGCAACCTGTTATTGCCCCCATTAACGATAAACCAATTTCTTAAGTTGATGTAAGAATTATGAGTAGTACTAATGTTAATTTAATGCCCGATGAACCAACGCGTTTTTCTCCAGTGTTTATGGATAAAATGCTGGAACATGCTGAACGCTTAAAAGCTTCAGATATCACCATTCAAACAGGTGAGCCTATTTTTGCTGAAGTTTATGGCCGTCTCTATAAGATTACTAATCGGCGACTCTCTAACACAGAGTTAGGTGATTTAATCAATGCAATTTATGGCCCAAATGCCACTACGCAATTGCTATCGGGTAAGGACATTGATACCCATTATGAATTCAGACCCACCCGCGGTGTACGTTACAGGTATCGGGTAAATGCTACCTCTTGCCTAGTTGAAGGTCATGATGCTATACAAATCACGCTAAGAACAATTCCGACCACACCACCAAAACTGGAAACCATGGGCTTACCTGATGACATTCTTGAGGCGATAGCTCCCCAAGAAGGCATTGTATTTATTACTGGAGCTACTGGCTCAGGTAAATCGACCCTGTTAGCCTCGATCATTCGCGAATTAATAGAGAAAGAAGAATCACATCGTAAGGTTTTAACTTACGAAGCACCTATCGAATTTGTCTACGATGAGATCGAAACCATATCTGCTATTGTGAGCCAATCCGAGATCCCACGTCATTTGCCAGATTTTGCCGATGGGGTGCGTAATGCCCTTCGCCGCAAACCAAGATTAATCATGGTTGGAGAGTGCCGTGATGCCGAAACCATTAGCGCAGCACTTGAGGCAGCCCTAACCGGCCACCCCGTTTATACTACACTCCACACATCTGGAGTTGCTGAAACCATGCGACGTTTGGTTACATCGTTTGCTGGAGAAGAACGAATTGGGAGAACCATTGATATTTTGGAGACTATTCGACTTTGTATTTGGCAAAAGCTCGTGCCTACAGTGGACGGCAAACGTGTGGCATTACGAGAATACCTCGTCTTCAATGAAGAAGTTCGTGATATCTTACTAGAAGGCGACCCAAATGAAGTGACTTCGACGACGCGTAAACTTGTTCGTCAACGAGGACAATTAATGACTGTTGATGCCAGAGAAAAATTCGAACAAGGGCTCATTAGTGAAAGAACCTATAAGATAATTATTGCCGGTACCAAGGAATACCAACGTTAAACTCCTACTGCAAAATAAAAAAGGAGCAAAATTGCTCCCCTTTGAGAGATTATAGACCTTTCGAAATTCGCTTTATTGATCCTCTTTACTTGGAGTAGATTCAGGAGTTTGTCCCTCTGCTCCCAATTTGGCACCGCCGCCAAAGGCTCCCTTGACCTTAGACCAGGCTTTTTGACCTTGACTAGACAATTGAGAATCAATTTGTTGTTGAGCCTTCGTTGTAGCCCCCCCACCTTCTTTTACCTGTCCTTTGGCTTCTTCACCCCACTGAGCAGCCTCTGAACCAACAGTTTCAGCTTGCCCACCAATCCAGCGTAATACTTTATCAGGCAGAACGGTAATCAACGTAAAGGCCTTCTGCACAACGATCAAATACATTGTGGTATATACGAGGATTGAGAAGAAGAAACCATAAATACCAGCCCAACCCGAATAACCTTGAGTGGTATCTATGTTACCAGCCTGTGCCTGTACATTTGAATTCGGATCCCAGTTTGAAGTGTAGTTATACGTCATGCCACTTGCGCTACCTTGGATAAAGGACATTGCATTTGCAAATCCAGCATTAATTATCCAAACGGATACATAAGTGAGAGCAATTGCAGCAATGTAACCGATGATCATCATCGCTGGGCGCAGAAAAACATTAAAGAGAATCATGATAGCCTGCTCACCTTTACCAAAGGCCTCATGACCCTCAGGATGCGTAACTCCCAATGCCACAATAGGTGCTGCAACCATTGCTTCGATGACCACCATCAACCACGCAATGGAGCCGAAGGTGAAAATCATATAAGGCACAAATGGTATATAGTAGGCCGTTACAAAGCCAATACTCACCATTACTGCCATCCAGGCAAATAACAGCGGAAATACCATTGCTATCAGGGCGAATATGAAAATTCCAAAAAGTGGGATCAACGAGGTCATAATGGCTACGGTCAGCAAGACAATCCATAACTCATTAGCATAGTTAATATAGTTCACCCCCATATTAGCCAAGGCTATCACGGGATTGACAGCAGGCTGCTGAATCAGAGCTACCCCGGCCCGAAATGTGCCCGCGATACCCATCAATGGCACAGAAAGGAAAGTCAGCACTACCGCATTTATTATTTGAGCCACGATGTTCAAGAAGAAGTTATAAATATTTCTAATAATATAATTGTAGAAAAGATTTCCCATCATCTGACCGAAACAAGTCTTCCAGAACATGATCTTAAGTTCCCCACAAGGGAAGTTCTGCTCGGGTAATTGGAATTTACCCATATCAATATTGATATTGAACTTCATTGTGAATTGTGGCGGACTTTGTCCAGGTTGATCAGGCAACTGAACCATCATGGAGTTTTGTAGAAATCCATACACCGTAGAAGAAAATGCCCCCGTTTGTGCATCTGAAGTTCCAGCTTGTAAACCAGGTATGGCACTAGAGCCAGGCATATCAAGAGGACTTCCAAGGTTAGCGCCATTGATTAAACCAATGACTTGATTAATCAATGTTGGATCACCATTCATCCAATTACATAGATAAACGGAGGGTGTTTCTCCGGTGCTGCATTTTCCACCAACAAACGCATTATTTAGTTGAGACAGATCGACTTTACTTCCATTTAAACCTGTTCCTGTATCCGTTTTATCAGGGTTGAGCATTGAGGTAGAATTCAATTGCGCTAGGTTAAAAAAGTAACTGCCTGCTAATATCCAGCCGTAGTTGTTAGCATCTTGGATAAATGCCCGTGCATTAGCCGCAGCAGAACCTTTTTTAACCTGCTCAAGTAAATTAAGGGCTGGTAGCATGATACCGTTGTAATCGGCAATAGCGCCCTGGAATTCAGTACCATTAAAAAGAGGTGCTGATTTGTTTGAACTTCCTGGATCTGAACCCCAATTAATACAATTACCAGACCCGGTTTGACTAGTACAGACCGTTTGGCCATTAGCCTGCAAAGGAACACCGAATTGCTGTACTGCATTTATTGAGAAGTTTTTTTGCCCGGATGAGTCATCCGTGTTTGTTTGGTTAGTTGGGTTTAAACCGGGATCATTATTGACCATGATTTGGGCAACAATACCTAGATCAATGTACATTTGCTGAACAGCGATAGCTCTCGACATTTGCGTCGTTTGAAGTTCATCCTTGGTAATCGTTACCCCACTGGGATTCTGCTGATCCAAGCCATCTGCACCAGTAAATTTGTTCCACGCGATGTTGCCACAGATACCGTTAAGCTGACTATAGGGCTTAACGGTAAGATTCGGCATAGGTATAGAAAAAGATTTGTCTTTTTTCGCGTTATTCTCATAAGAAATCACATTTACGCTACTTAAGAAATCCGGTACAGGGGTATTACAAAAATCCTGCATGTCACCCGTAGCGTTAAAACAAGGTCCAACTTGCTTTTCTTTAGCAGCAAGAAAAGATTGGCGTTGCGTTTCTAGTGCCGATTGAATGCCTAACATACAAACCTGACCAGTCAGAATCGTTTCAGCCCCGGTAGCAACTTCATTACCAGCAGCCCCCAATGAGACAGCAGGTTTCATTTGGGTCTGAATAATCGCTCCACCACGATTTAGATAACCAAGGGCTGCTTGCCAAACTTTATCTGCGGCCCCCACGCCTTGAACAACAATCCACATCACAAAAATCTGCATTACACAGTAGCCAGATGCTTTTGGGAATAAAAGGGCAAGACCAAGGACAGAACGCAATGGAACCCAAATGGAAGACCATTTTTGCCCTAACATTTGCCCCTCATGTGCCGTATTCATGGTAGACACTGTCAGGGTATACATGATGATGAGGCCGCCTATGGCAAGGACTGCGGAGTTAAACACTCCAAACATCGTCCCCATAATTTGGCTACCTGTACCATGCAATATGCCGTCAACAATACCGAAAATATTTCCTAAGAAAACCACAGAATAATCCTGCGGTGGTGGCGAGAAGTTTAGAGAGGAACCACCATCTGAAGCGAGAACCAGACCAGGGAATATTATACCCAGCAAAATAAATGCTATTTTATTCATCATTTATCACCTTTCAGGCCCTGCCTGTACCACTCGCTAATTGAGCAACCTAACTTTCGCGTTTTGATCTGAAAGTACCAAAAGTGATAGCGAAAGGCTAAGGCCAACGCAATTAACATCAAAATGAAACTAATTATTACTGCTCTATAACTTCCGTAATAAAGATGGTATATAGCATATCCAAAGATAAATATCGCTGCTGTACACATAAGTATACTCAGACGATACAAGGCAGATTGCTTAGCCTGCAAATCTTGATCACTTAAATTCATTCTTGCGATTGCTGCATCAAAAGACTCTCCTTTGTCTGCTTTCCCTTGAGGAACAAACATTCTAAAAAAACCAGCTACCAAATAATTGGTAAACGATCTGGTACGATCAAAATCAGACCATGCCCGCACATTGAAAACCTGCTTGAAAATATTAACGAGTCGGGTGCTTTTTTTGATTTTCATAAAATTTACTTTTTGCTAATGGACTTTTACTCTTCTTACTATACTATAGTAGTTAGAATATACGCAGTTCATCAATGAGTTATACCGTAAAAAAAGAGTAAAAAATGCCCGATCTTAGTCATGAAGCCTCATCCAGGTATTGGTTTGAGTATGTTGATCCGATGATTTACAGGGTCATCACGTTTATGGAAAGTGTAGAAGACTGGACCTTGGATGGGAACCCTGAGTTAGAAGAAGCAATCAACCGCCTGGGTAAGGAACTTGATGATATCGAAAAAATTGACATGAGTACCTTAGGTCAGGAAGATAATTTTATACGTTTGGTTGGGAATATTAAATCCGGAAGGGGTTTGCGACTTTTGCAAGCCATTGACACCGTTCATCCTGGAAGTGCCTCACGAATTTTAATACATGCTGAAGAAACCAGTACAGGCAGTCATGATCCAGCTGGTTTCTTTCTGAAAAGAAATATCGTTTTTGAGCGGCTACGTCTGCTCGCCCGTGTTTTTTCCGAGTATCGTTTAAAACTTGTAGCTCGCGCTCTTGAAGGGGAAGAATAGATGAAATCACTTAGTCGTCACTTAGTTTTATCAAGTATATTACTTTTTACTACCTCCATCTTTGCTTCTCAAGGAGGGAGTAACGGAAGCACGGACGATGACTCTCTCAGTACCATCAAGACTTATTTACTAAATTTAGGTCAGTATTTAGGCTACAACATCGACCAAAGTCCGCAAACTGAAGATAATCCAGTCAGCGACACATTGATGCAGGTAACGACACAAGCACTAACAGCCACATTATTACCTGCCTTTCAAAGCCTATGGGGCGCTCTTCCTGTGAATACAGCTGGACTTAACATGTTAAGCGGCACAGTTAATCCCATTTTTGTTCCAGCGAATGTCCAAACCTATTCGCAACTTAATGCCGCTGCTAACAGCACATTTATGTCTTCTCAATTCTACACACCTTCCAGCGGGATTTCAGTATCCACATTAATCGATCAACCCAATGTAGGTGCTACTACCACCAGCCAAGGACAGCAATACCAATCTGATCCAGTCAGCCAAGCTGTTGCTAATATTTTGACAACACCTGATTATAGCTATTGCTTGGATAATGCGGGTGCTAATTTTATCCAACAGTGCAACTATCCCTCCGGGCTAAAAAATGAAGCTCAGATCATGCAAAATGTCATTGGTGCCCTCCCAAATCCAGTAACCTTTTTTACCCCCCAATTTAATCAAAATGTGATACCACAACTCAATAGTAATAGTCTTATTGCACCCTTGATGTACTCTAGTACCTCACTTGGTACTGACCAAACACAGAGTGGATCTAATTTTGTAAACACTGCGACAATCGGAGCACCCTCAGGTACGACACCCAGTGGTCCTCTACAAGCGCAAACTCAAGCGCAACAGGCGCTAAATTTTATTCGCTATGCTACATCAGCAGTGGCTCCACTTGCCCTTCCTAGTTACAATGACTATGGTAATTTGTATCTGCAAATCATAGATACTACGAATAAGTATACAGCCGTACAAAAATGGCAAGCGGCCTCCACCATTGCTAACTACCTTGCGAACTTAAGAGTTTATGCTGCACAAGCTTCTGTAGGTATTGGCAATCTGTATTATATTTTGTCAAAAAGAATGCCTCAGCCAATCCAAGGAACACAAACCACTGAAAGCACAACTACCAGTCAGGCTCTTAGCGAGTATAATATGGCCACGTGGCGGCTTTTTAATCCAACCACAGCGTCTCAAACTCAAGGCCAACCGGGTCAACCGACAACAACGCAATGGATAACAAATTTAAATCAGGCTTCGGCAGCCACTATTCAAAAAGAAATCGCAATCCTGCTTGCTGAAATTAACTACCAGCTCTATCTCAATCGTCAACAAGAAGAACGGCTTCTCTTAACCAATAGCATGTTGTTGCTGCAGAATGCCAGAGCTTCTCAACCCACCGGAGCTCTAGCGGCAACAGGTCAAGCAAGCGCCTCAACCTCAACCACTGCAGCCGGTACTCAATAATACTGAGCCTGACTTACCGTCTCCTAGGTTTCGAACAGCAGCATCTAAGCTGCTGTTCTTTTTTTTCGTAGCAATTTTCCCGGGTTAGGAAGTTTTCTCTCTACGTTTCGGGATGACAACAAACTTGTCACTCAGAGCACAGCGAAGAATCCCCTGTATCTTGAGAGGATCTATCACTACGTTCAAGATGACGTCTTCTCTGGGAGAGTATATAATTCCCCTTTTGCACTCACACTAGCTAGCAAGGAATAAAGCTATGCTGAAACGCGATATCTCCCGCACAAACGTATTAATTGCCGCCGCTGGCGGCATGATAGGGTCTGGCTGGTTATTTAGTCCTTTTATTAGTGCTCAGATGGCTGGTAGCAATGCCTTGATTAGTTGGATTATTGCTGCTTTGTTTATGCTATTTATTGCTTTACCCTTATGCGAACTCGGTGCTATGTTCCCTATCTCAGGGGGTATGACTAACTATCCGAGTTTTACACATGGCAATGACGTGGGTTTTCTGTTTGCCTGGACATCTTGGTTATCTTATGTGGTTATGACGCCCATTGAAATTCAAGCTATCTTGCAGTATTCAAGTCACTTTTTTCCCAGTTTGATCGTTAAAGACACCACAGCATTTACGTTGTCAGGCACTGGGTATGTAGTGGCGATGGGAATTATGTTGTTTGTGGTTTTATTAAATTCTTATGGCATTAAAATGCTTGCGGAATGCAATAAAATCGCCAGTATTATCAAATTCTTGGTTCCCAGTATTGCCATTATCGCCCTGCTCTCTAGCGCACCCTCCATGAGTAATATCGAAGTGAATCTAAATAATAAAAACGCCTGGGTACAGATTTTCACCGCACTTTCCGCAGGAGGGATTGCCTTTGCTTTTACCGGATTCCAAAATGGGTTGATGTTGGCGGGTGAAGTACAAAATCCACAACGCAATATCCCCATTGCTATTTTAGGGGCAGTGTTTGTTGGTTTCGTATTATATTTTATGCTGCAGTTAAGTTTCCTGGCAGCAATACCTTCATCCTATTTAGCCCAGGGGTGGC
The DNA here is from genome assembly GCF_900187355.1 of Legionella lansingensis. Classification (NCBI taxonomy): domain Bacteria; kingdom Pseudomonadati; phylum Pseudomonadota; class Gammaproteobacteria; order Legionellales; family Legionellaceae; genus Legionella; species Legionella lansingensis. The sequence goes on from NZ_LT906451.1 coordinate 2,459,912, forward strand.
AAAATTTAAGCTTTCCCGGTGATAGTGGACCATTGGTTGGATTAACCTTATTGGTGGGCTTGGGGGTTGTTGCCATGTTGCTTATGTTTGATGCCGCATTTTCACCTTTTGGAACCACCTTGGTCTATACAGCTGCTACTTCTCGTATACTATACGGCATGGCTTTAAACAAACATTTACCCAAACTCTTTTTAAAGTTAAATAAGCATAAAATTCCTTATGTCACCCTATATGCCAATTTCCTGGTTGGAATTTTATCTTTCTTGCCGTTTCCTGGCTGGCAAAAGATGGTAGCCTTCTTATCATCCTGCAGCATCTTATCTTATGGGATAGGACCTATTTGTCTATTGGCTATGCGAAAACTTAAGCCGCATCGAAACCGTCCTTTCAAACTTTGGGCTAGTTTATTTTTTTGCCATGTCGCCTTTTATGTCTGTAATCTGATGTTATATTGGTGTGGCTTTGATATTTTATGGAAATTGGATTTAGCACTTCTTATTGGTTTTATTATCAATCTTATCTACCAAAAACGCCGATTTAGCGATTGCAGCCGTAGTCTTTATTGGTTTGCTTTCTATATGATTTCAATGTTAGTTCTTTCTTACTTTGGTTCATTTGGGGGCACAAAACAATTGCAATTTCCTTTAGATATTATTTTGATTCTTCCACTAAGTATCCTCATCCTTTATTTATCACAACACGTCCTTATAAACAGCGAGATGCATGAAGAAATAACGGCTACTCTGGAGCTTGCTGAGGCAGAGTAAACCCATTGTGGAACGTCTATGACGTTCCTTTTCCTTCGTTCTTAACTTCATGATGGAGCCAATAATTAGCGATATCAATGCGTCGCGTTAGCCATATATTGGAAAATTGTTTTAAATAATCAATGAACTGTTTAACAGCCATGCAACGTCCAGGGTGCCCAGATATTCTGGCATGAAGGCCTATCGTCATCATAGCTGTCCTTTCTTCCTGGTATAAGTAGTCAAATGTATATTTGAGATGTTTAAAAAATTCCTCCCCATGGGAAAAGCCTGGGGAGGTGCTGAAACGAAAATCATTACAATCTAGAGTATAAGGAATGATCAAATGCTGACCTTCAAAGTAAGGTAGATCGTCAGCATAACTTTCTGAATCATAAACAAAGCCGCCAATCTCTAATAACAAGTTGCGAGTGTTCTTACTTCGCCTTCCGGTGTACCAACCTTGTATGGATTTGCCTGTATGTTCTTGTATGGTTTCCTTGCATTGTAGAATATGTTTTTTTTCTTCTTCTTTAGGGACGCGAGTATAATCTATCCATCGCCATCCATGCCCAGCAATCTCATGGTTTGCGGTCTTTAAGTAATTGCATAACTCGTCATTCAAATTTAGCGCTAGCCCCGTTGCAAAAAAGGTGAGCGGGATGTTCTCTTTATCGAATAACCTAAGTAAACGCCACACACCAGCACGACTACCATATTCGAACAAAGATTCCATGCTTAAGTTACGCATTCCTGCCGGTTTCTTTGCCAGAGGAAATTCACCCCCATAAACTTCAGCCTGTTTGTCCCCATTTAAAGGGGTAAGCTCAGCCCCTTCTTCATAATTCAACACAAAATTAACAGCGATCTTGGCTTGATTGGGCCAGTATATGATTGGTGTCTCTCGTCCATACCCCACCATGTCGCGAATCATCATCTATCCTAATTCTAGTGAAGTTATGCCATAAATCTGCTTACTTGGAAGGTCCGCCGGTTGCCCTCTCAAATACATTCTTGCGGTTTGGAATACTTTTTTTAATGGATAGCGCTTAATCAAGACCTCAGTAGCATTAGGGTTATTGTCAGGGATATCGATAAAAACGTCCTCACCTTGAGCATGATGTACTAACGTTAAGAACAATGTTTCTGCTATATTTGGATTATCCGCAAATAAAGGTCCGATTTTAAACCCATTTTGACAAGCTCTTAGTACACCATAACCACAAAGCTTCCCTCCACTAACATAACCCAGGCTAGCACCCTCTGGCTGTTTGATCCAACATTTCAAGAAAACTTCACGTGGGGCTGGAAAATGCAGGCGGTCATAAGTACAAAGCCTATTAAAATCAATAGCTGACAACGGAATGATCTTCTCATCAACATGTTCAAGAGTAGGTATATTCTTTACAAGATAACGATTATTGTAATGCGCAATTCTATAGCCAAGACGGGCATATTTATCGAGCATATTGATAACCCCATCTAGTCCTGCATTGCGTTGGCCTATATAAGCTAAACGTGCCTGTGTTAATGCCAATCCATAGCCATGCCCTCGGTAAGTTTTATTAACCATATAAAAACCACAGAACGCAAATTGTGCATCATAGACTACCGCAGAACCAACAGCGATGATTTGATCATTTAATTTACCAGCAAAAAAGCCTTTTGGATCTGTTTGATAAAAGCATGCAAGATCATGCAAACCAGGATTCCAACCCTCCTGAGTAGCCCATTCTATTGCACAGCCGAGCTCCTCTTGGGTCATGCGCTCCACTCTGAAATCCTTTTCCATTGCAGCGCTCCCTAATGAAAAATTAGCGAATAACTATATCAATTAGCCTTACCCTTGCTGGCTATTTAAAGCAAAATGTCATCCAAATTATACTCAACTTAAAGCCAGAATGTCTTATCGTATTGCAAAAGCAAAGAAATTCCAGCTGATAAATTTCAGTGTTGCAAGGAAAGCAACTATCCTTATTAATAGGATAGTGCAGTTTGAGTGCATTAAAGGGAGATTACTATGGCTAGCTTACCTACTAAAACGATAAGTGCCATTGTCAGCAGTGAAGGCGTATTAGAATTGATTATCAATAAATTAACGGAAAAAACTGTCGCTCGTCACGATATAAGTGTCCAGGGTTCTCCAGCAGCAGTTGCTAGTGAATATGGAGAAGCCTATGTAGGACCTGAGGAGATCCAGAAAAGTTCTCATCCGCCCAAGAGAGAATCTTTCCTTCGCGATGATTTTGGTTGGGTTATTGGTTTTTCCTTTGCTATCCCGGTCTTTATCTGTGTAGTCATTGGCGTTTTTCTCATTGGCGATGTACGCTCCCCCTCTGATAATTTATTTTACGGGCTTCTGGGCGCAATAATCGGTGCGATTAGTGGAGCTCTTCTCGCAAAGTTCGTAAGAAATCATCAGATCGAACAGATAAGAAAACAAGAAAGAAAAGGAGGTTTCGTACTTTGGATAACCGTGACTACTGATGAGCAAATGGATGAAGCTATTAAAATTTTAGAGGGATATCACGCACGCCAAATCCAAGTCACTTAAAGAGGTTATAAGATGGAGCTTGCAGAAATTATTTAGGCTTTAATGAACTGTTTGATCCTTGGTCTTTTATGAAATCTATCATTTCTTGATTATTGTTAATTTCAGCCCAATTCATAGGTGTTTGACCCATGCCATCACTGAGATTTAAATCCGCACCATTCCCCACTAAAAATTTTAACATGTCTAAGTTATTTTGTTTTGCAGCGATCAATGCTGGTGTAAATCCGTATTGGTTTTGAGCATTCACATTATCATGATGTTTAATAATCCACTTAACCTGATCAAGGTTTCCATCCAAAACAGCCTCGCATAAACTTTGGTCCATTAAGTCGGTTTTACGTCTCATAATTTATTCCTCTTTCTGATGAATCGTGTTCCTCAATGCATTATCAAATTGTTAAAACGCTTCTCAATGAAAATGGTGATTACTTCGCGCTCTTAATGTTTACATAATATACGACATATATAATCAAAGCAAAGGAAGTTTGTGAATGGATAACGCCCTAACTGGACATGAAATGGGCAAAAATTTGGATTAACTTTCGAATTTGGGTAATGATTATGTTTCGTGTCCAATCAAATAAAAAATCCCCAGTGGTGGCAATTACATTCTATTCTAGGCGAATTGATAATAATCCTGGATACCATACAGGAATTTTTAGCGCAGCTAACAAAAAAGATATTTTGCGGTTAAAGGAAGGCCTGGAACTTGCTGCTACAAAAAGAGGGAAGACACTGCCTCAGGTGGAAATTACTTTATTTCTTGTTCCAGACTGGAGGAAGGGAGAAGACTATACATCACCATCTTATCTAGAAACAAAACAAAAAATGCTTGATGAAGCCAGGAAATTTTACGGAGAAGGAATTCTCATTAAAGATTTTCTACAGACAAAGGTTTCAAAAGCAGAGCTTGATTTCTTAAGAAATTGCGAATCTATGGGGAGTGTTGCAGATATCTTAAAAACCCGAACTATCATTGATAGTAAGGGTCGTCCCTGCTTGCAAACCGATTCTAATGTGACCTGGGCTAATAATGATTTTGATAAGCTATATGAATTAACTTTTGAGCAAGACGAGGATGCTTTTAACGCAAGCCGATGTTCTGAAGTATATGTTTCTGCTCATAACAAATTGGTGTTTACAGGCTCTAACAGTGATCTTCCTTCTATTTTTGAAAAAACGTTAACCGAATATTGTCTTAATTATAATTCCGACCCATGGCATAAAAATGCGAATTGTAATGGAGTCTACGATATTGCTTTCTGTGAAGGCATGTGTCAGCACGGACTTACTTTCAGAGTTAGGGTTGAGGACAAGTATAACAAAGGTAAGACTTTCGATTTTTATCCCGCAAAATTACAGGATCCTCGTTATAAACTCATGCCTTTGGTTATCGCCTGCCAACGAGAAAGTTGGCGTGCAGGCATGGCGCCTCCAGATCCTGTTGTAGTAGAATTAACTGGCGGCTTAACCTTAGCTAATAATGATAAAAAACCAGCTCTGGAAGTTGAAATTAACGGCGTTCAATATGGTTATTATCATTTTAAAAGCCTGGTGAGAGTATTTACCAATTTACCAAGTTGGCATGCGGACGAAACCAAACAGAGGTATTCTTCTCAAACAAAAGATTATTTTACTGGTGCTGAGTATGCACGTAATCTATTTGTAAGTAAGCAAGATACTCATTTATGTATGAAAATTCTTGTTAATTACTATAATGCGGTTTTAAAAGCTGCTCTGGATGGGGAGCTCAAAGAAGGTGCGCGTTCAGTCAAAATATTAGCACAGCTCATTCCTAATAATGCTGCTGGAAATCAATTATGTATCATCTTATTTCGATGTACGGTAAGTGAATTACATTCTAATCCACTACAACTTGCTAAATTGCCTGTTGAGCATCTTCAAAGCTCAAGCCTAGCAATAGTTCATGTGGCAGTAACACCTACCTATTTGCAAACTGTTGCCCCCAACTGTGTTGGCAAAGGCCCTTATTCTTTCTTTGTGCCTTCAATGAATCGTCTTGAAAAATTGATGATGGAAAAAAATTTGCAGTTGCTTGCAAAAGCGGCAGATAACCTTCCGGCCAAAGAACATAGAGAAATCGTCGAATTTTTAAAATCCTTGCCACAAGAACAGCTCGAACAAATTAAGGGTGAGTCAAAGACTGCTCAACAGGTTTTTGATGAAAAATATGGTTTAGTGCCTTTTACTCCTAATGGAAGCAAATAAGTCCCTTAGGATCGTTCCCTAAACAGTGAAAACAGAGTCGACATGTGAGTTCCATGTAGCTAGTCTAGGATCCCCATGTTCGAATCATTTCTCATTTCCTTATCATCCTCCGAGAGCTCTTGCCTTAGCTTAAAAAACCTTTGCGTAATGGCTGTATATGATCGTGTACAGTCTTCACTCAATAAGTTAGTTACGGGTTCACCAGGATTTATTGAATTCCTCATTTCAAGCTGCTTTACGATGTGGTTCTTTAAATTTAAGCTCAACGTAGACGTCTCTTTAAATGTCTCAATTTCTTTCATAAAAAAGTCGTGATATTCTTCCCGTAATAACCCTAGTTTTCGCTTAATTTCTTTAATTACATCAACTTGCTCAACTTCTTTTATAGCAAAACAGCCAAAGAACTGTGATAGAAATTTGCAGAGTTTTATTAGAAAGCTATCATGTGCACTTAGAAACGCTGCAGCTTTTATATCCAAGCTTTCAATCTCTCTAAGCTTCTCCTGTCTATTACTAGCAAGTTGCAGTAATTGCTTATACGCTTCTAAGCTAGCTATCGTACCTTCAGTAGCCGCTCTTAAGGGGAGTACTTCAGCCGAGAGATTAGTTAATAATTTCTCAAACTCCGATTGACCAGCAGACAATGTCTTTATTAACTTTTTAAGCTGGTCCTCGTTTTGATTTAACGCTTGCCCTAGATTATGTATGTAGCTTGTGGCCAAAGATTTCACATAAGCTTTGCACTCACTATCCAAGGTCTGAGGAAGAATACTAATCACTGCATCTTGCGTTTGTTCAGACATGGTCAAACGCATTGTTGAAGCAGGCAGTGCTGTCAACCAACTTCCTACATACTGAATAGAAGCAGACATTTGTTGATAGCCATCCGGTTTCTTTAATTGATCAATTTTTTTAAGTACTTCTCTTCTTGAGTCTTCTTCAAGGTTAGCTATAAATAGCTTAAAGCTATCTTCGTTATTCTGTAAAAGTTCTAAAAAGTATTTTCTTCCGGTGACCTGATGTTCGTTTGTATGTAAGATAGTAAGGATTGTCTGAGCAAGAGCGATTTGTGATCTAAGTTCGTGATTTCTTTGAAGGGTGGTAACTAATGTCATCACTTTTAGCACATAGTCTTTCAGCGTATCTATCTTTTGCAAAACAGAATCCGCATCCTCCATGGACTCTTGCTTTAGAAGTTGCAAATACCGTTCATTGAGATATTCAGCTACTGTCTGGGGTGAAGAAAGTACAGTAGGTAAAATCTCTGTTTGGAGCTGACTAACCTTCTTGCTGATTTGCTCAAGCAAATCTTTAAGTGCCTCCTCAAATACGTCCAGTTCAATACCTACTAATTTAGCAGTTGCTTTTTTTGCCCAAGGGTAATACTGACTTAACGAAATAGTTAATGTTTTTAAGAAAACATAGAAAGCACAGCATAGGTATTTTACATGCTCAGGGTTATTGCGATTTGCGGTGAATTTTTCCAGCCATAATGTTGAGTTTTTTACCAATCCCTCTAATTTTTCTTGTGTTTGAACACGACTTTCAAGATAAAGTCCTGCAATATTGTACGTGATTTTTTCTAATAGAATCTTTTCCTCAGACTCTTCGAGACGTAAGAGTCCTGAATCCTCTATATAAACTTCCAGTATGAGCTTGCAGTAAAGCAAAGAACCATAATTTAGTTCCCCATAAGAAGCAAACTTTTTATATGGAGGGGAATAGCTGTCCTTCAGCTCTTGATTGATTTTTTCTATATTAAGAGCGCTACTCACATAGTTAGCGATTTCAACAGCAGTCTTTAATCTTAATTCTTCATTTTTAGCCTCTTTTAAGCGCCAGCGAGTAAAATAATCACGAAACCGCCCCTCCAGTTGCCCCGGCACATATCCTCCAAATAACTCTAGATTCACTATTAATTTACATACGGATATTCTGCTAGTTTGCAAGACAAAAGGGACAACAGTAAACTCTTTTTTACCATGCGAATATTTGTAGTAATTTTAACTAGGATGGAGGAATCGCAAGGACTAAGAGCGTTTTGATGCTGAGCTTAAAAAAATAGATAGTATTCTTGTCTCAGTTCTATTTTAGAACGATGGACGCCTCCTGAGATGCTTTAGGCTTCTTAATAAACTCTAAGCTTGCACACCACATCTACAAGTCTGGCCCCTAGATAATCCTGTTAGCCGGACAAGAAATACCATCTATGCTTAAAAAATAAGCTACTACAGCATTAAAGGCAACCGATAAATTGTTAATTAATTGCAAAAGCTGCTTCATTCTTGACCGCGTTGTTGCAACACTCAAGACATCACTATAGCAAGCTTGTCTAGCACGTCATCAACCTGGATTAATTTCATCGCATCTTCCCCATGAACTTTGGTACCCCACGAGTTATCTTTAGATTGATGAAGAATCGTAGCTACTGCTTGCGGGTAACAGTTAACAACAAGGTGCTTAAACGTATAGGGTCCTGAAATTTCAGGATTGGTAACCGCATGTAATGCCACCACAGGTGTTCCCACTGCTGTCGCCATATGAGATGGCCCTGTATCGGGACATAGCACAGCTTGAGATTGTTTAATAACAGCCAGTAATTGTTTTGGCTTCGTTTTGCCTACGAGATCATGGCAAGACACTTGTTTGAGTATTTCATCAGCCAATGTCCTATCAAAAGAGCCAGGTCCACCCGTTAAAACAACTTGAGCTTGCCAACGTTGCTGTGCCTCTTTTATCACAGCAACGTAACGCTCCACAGACCAAGTTCTTTCTGGCTTACTCGCTGCAGGATTTATAAGTAGAATAGGCCCCTGTGCAGGTAAATGAGCTCTTGCCCACTCACAGTCTGCCTGCGTAATGGGTAAATCCCAGTGTAGCTTTAAATCCTGGAAGCCCAAAACTTGAGCGAATTTCAAAAAAGCTTCGAGCGTATGATCGTTTCCTGCTGCGATCGTTTCTTTAATGAACCACCGATGTCCATCTTTCCCCCGATGTGCATCAAAGCCGATTTTTCGCGATGCGCGAATGAATGGGTATAAAAGATTAGCACGCAAACTTGCTTGCGCTGCTAGAAGCACATCAAACGACCGTCCCCTTAATTGTTTCTTAAATCGCCAATAGTCAGCCAAATTATTTGGCTTGTTGATAACGATAAAATCAATGCCATCCATTCCCTCAACGAGATCATAAGCAGGGCGAGAGATAACCCAGGTAATTGAAGCATTGGGTAAATTGGCTTGCAAAGTGCGAATTAATGGCACTAGCATCAGCGCATCACCCAATGCTGATAAGCGCACAACACAAATCGATTTAATCATTTTTCAGGACAAAGCAGGCGCCACAATAAGGGCAAACTTCAGTTCCTGTTTTCTCAATAGGTAAATAAACCTTGGGATGGGCATTCCATAATTCCATCTCATTCGTCGGACAACTCAACGGTAAATCACGGTGACGAACAGTATAATTTTTTTTTGTACTCGCCGGTTTTTTTTTCGCTTTAGACATCGTTGTTCCTCTAAATCTCAAGATTGCTATCAGGAATCCGGAGTCTTATTATCCAATATTTCATGAAGAAGTGCTATGATTTTGCTTTTAATGTCTACGTAGTCCTCACAATCAAAAAAAACCCCATGTGGCCAGTTCCTAAGCCAAGTCAACTGCCTTTTTGCCAGTTGACGTGTGGCCACAATGCCTTTATGGCGTAGCGTGTCATAATCATAATCGCCAGCAAGGTAATTAATAACCTGTCGATAACCAACACTACGCATGGATGGGCAAGTCGGCGGTAACTGCCATTTTTGCAATAATTGGGCAACTTCACTAACAAAATCTTTTGCTAACATCTCCTCAAAACGCAAAGCGATCCGTTGGTGTAGCCAATCCCGGGATTCAGGGAATAAGATAATATTTACAAAACGATATTTAGCCGCTCCTTTTTGCTCAGACCAGAAAAAAGATAAAGGCTTACCCGTTAATTGGAATACTTCTAAAGCCCGTTGAACTCGCTGCGTGTCATTGGGATGAATCCGCTCTGCTGATAAGGGGTCAATTTTCTTTAATTGCTCATGCAAATAAGACCATCCATGATCTTCAGCCTGCCGCAGAAGCTCCACTCGAATAGCCTCATCAGCTTGCGGTAAAATGGCTAGACCTTGCTGTAGAGCATTGAAATACATCATCGTCCCACCCACCAATAAAGGAAGGTTACCTCGATCATAAATGGCCTCAATAAGCTCTACTGTATCTTCACAAAATTGAGCGGCTGAATAACTTTCCGGGGGGTCTAAAATATCAATCAAATGATGATGGGCGACTTTCAATTCCTCAGGACATGGCTTCGCTGTGCCAATATTCATTTCTTTGTAAATCATGGCTGAATCAACGCTAATGATCTCAAAGGGGAACAATCGCAGTAATTCGCAGGCCAATGCTGTTTTACCTGAAGCTGTTGGCCCCATTAAACAAAAAACAGTCTTAGGCATTGAACAAATCCCAACAGAGTTTTGTGGACAAATGCTTGCTCCACTTATGCCGCTGAGCATCCGCTTCTTCGCTGTGCATATAAACAAGCAATGCTTCCTTTTCTTCTTGAGAAGCAAGTTTTGGCTCAAAATTTTGATGTGTAATCAATAACTCCATTAATTCCAAATTCGTCAAGTTATATTCTTTAAATATAGCAGTTAAGAGTTGTTTAAGGTTCAAATAGGGAACCACGATCGGTAAAGAACGGATTAAAAAGGTATTTTCGCTCATTAAATCGATCTCAATCCCAATCTGGTTTAGTTGACTTTCATACCGATGAAAATGATTTGCCTTAGATGGTTCAATACTGTGTGTAACTGGAACCAATAAGGGACGTCGCACCAAGGGCCATTTTTGCTTCATTAGAATAGACTTTAACCAAGCGTGTTGTAAGGACAAGACATCGATCAAGTACGGTTTTTCATTTATCATCACCAAAGCAAAAGAGTCATGTAAAGTAATCCATTTTTTGCATATAAGGGTATCCAAATCATTTTTATGATCTTTGATTGAGGATGAAAAACGTGGCTCTCTAATTGAAAATCTATCTTCTATCGTTTGTTCTATTATCTTATATGAGTCTATTTGTTCCGGTGCTTGTAATACCCGCTGGATTTGAGAACTCACAAAATCATGCACTAATCTCGGTTGCTGAAAACGCACCTCATGCTTGGTAGGATGAACATTGACGTCAACGTCTTCTGGGTTAAGGCTTAAGTATAACAAATAGGCTGGATAACGACCGGGGTGTAATAAGCCCTCATACGCTTGCTTAACAGCATGGCTAAGCAATTTGTCTTTCACCATCCTCAGATTAATATAAATCCATTGTTTATCATTTTGACTCCGTTGGAATTCTCCCCTACCTATCCATCCAAAGAGCCGCATCTTCAGATGCTCTACTTCGATATATGCTGATTGTTCGAGAAAGCTTTTACCAAATATCCTGCGAATACGAGCTTGCTTGCTTTGATCGTTATGAGCACCAGGCAAATGTAATAATTTTTTATCATTATGATTCAAGGTTATTGTAATTTCAGGAGCACTCAGTGCAAAACGTTTCACGACTGTTTCTATTGCTTGTAATTCAAGACGTTCAGTTTTTAAGAATTTTTTTCTAACTGGAGCATTAAAAAAAAGATCACGAACATCAACCGTAGTTCCTTGAGATCTTGCACAAGGCTGAATGTTTATTGTTTGGCCGTCACTCACTAGTCTCATGGCATCTTGTTGCTCTGGGGGTTTTGAACTGATAGTCAGACGTGAAACTGAGGCTATACTAGCTAAGGCCTCTCCTCTGAAGCCCATACTTGCGATTGAATATAAATCTTGTAGTTTGCGGATTTTGCTTGTGGCATGCGGGGCAATAGCGAGTGGCAAATCCTCAGCAATGATGCCTACACCATTGTCACTGACTTTAATTTGATTCACTCCCCCATGACTGATGTCAATATGAATAATGCTGGCGCCAGCATCGAGTGCATTTTCTAGTAATTCCTTTACTACAGACGCAGGGCGTTCGATCACTTCTCCCGCAGCAATTTGGTTAGCCACTGCCACTGGTAGTTGCTGGATTCTCATGTGACAGCAGGAATAATCAATCGTTGACCAGCTTTAAGTTGGTCTCCTGACAAATGATTGGCTGCCTGGATAGCAGTAACTGAAACATGATACCTGGCTGCAATTTTTGCAAGAGACTCCCCCTTTTGTACCAAATGAATATTACCCCTATCAGGACCACTGCCAGCTAATGCTTCAATACGTGTTCCATGAGGAGGATAATCCCAGAAATAACGTTTTAACCCCTCAAAAATAGCCTGGGTTAAACGTATCTGATAATTGGGATTGGTTAAATTCCTTTCTTCTCGTGGATTAGAGATAAAGCCTGTTTCGATTAAAATGGAAGGAATATCAGGGGATTTCAATACCATAAATCGTGCTTGCTCCACTCTCTGATTATGTAAATGGGTGATTCGATTCAAATGACGCAATACGCGCTCTCCCATATGCAAACTGGCGCCTATTGTAGCTGTTTGAGATAAATCGATTAGCACCGTACGTACTAGGCCACTTTGATCATCCAGTTGTGCTAAATTGACCCCCCCCAATTCAGAATAGTTTTCTTTCTCAGCAAGCCAACGGGCCGCTTCACTCGTTGCCCCTGATTGTGATAAAGCAAACACGGATGCCCCGCTTGAATGCTGGTTAATAAAAGCATCAGCATGGATAGAGATAAAAATATCCGCATTATACTTCCTGGCAATATTCAGGCGCTCACGCAATCCGATATAATAATCGCCATTACGCGTCAATACAGCCCTCATCCCGGGTTGCCTGTCAATAATTTGCTTGAGTCTGCGAGCTATCGCCAGGGTCACATTTTTCTCTGCCGTTCTCCTTGGTCCACTGGCACCAGGATCTTTCCCCCCATGACCAGGGTCGAGGACCACAATAACATCGCGCAATGCTTTTTGCGGGGCATGCTTTACCACGATTGGATTAGACGCTTTTTTTATGGCCGAACCTTTTATAGTTGGGTTGATAGCAGCAGGTGTTCTTCTTAACTTATCATTGGCCGTTAGGTCCAAAGAAAAACTGTGTCTTGCCGCGGCTGACTTATGTAATGGCTTGGTTTTGGTAGTAACGAGCCGATTGACCTCAAAGACCAATCGCAACGTGTGAGGGTTAGGATGTCCACTGCGGATATATTTGATTAACTCCTTACCAAGATTAACACGATTTAAGTTAACAGCTAAATCCGTATTTTCGAAATCAATAACAACTCGATTAGGGTTTGTCAACGTAAATACTTTGTGAGCCACTGCACTATCAAGAGTGAAAAGCACTGTAGGCTGGGCTCCTTGTTGCTTTATGTCTATAGACAGCAATTTTGCGGCCATGGCGATGGAGGAGACTGCCAAAAGTAAACAGAATCCAAGAATGCGCACACTCATCTCTCACCTGCAAGGCATGACAAAATTCTTTCTCCAGTGGGACTTAATGCTTTTATTGTTAGCAAACGCCCACTCCCCTTGATGGCAAAATTAAAGTTAATATCACTCGCCCTCAAGAAATTCCAAGCCCGCTCTGGCCATTCAATACAACATACGGAATCTTCACGAAAATAATCTCTGAAACCAATATACTCCAGCTCTGCCTCATCGTGAATACGATAAAGATCAAAATGATGTATTTGGGCGTTATTACATTGGTAGCTTTCAATAAGAGAAAAAGTGGGACTTTTCACTGCTGACTCGATTCCTAGAGCTCTTAGCATGGCTCTTATAAAAGTGGTTTTTCCTGTGCCAATTTCCCCACTAAACGTTAAAATCAATGGAGGAGTTAAGCAGTTGGCCAAGCTAGCAGCTAACAATTCACTGTGAGTCTCATGAGGAAGAATGACATCAAGTTGGCTCATTCGCTACTACCTATTGGTTGATTCACGTGCTGGTGTAAGTAGGGCATTAAATCACTGGCCAAAAGACCGCGCTCTCCCAAAGTTGCTGCTGCTGCATCACCCGCCATGGCATGAATCCATACCCCCAATCTGGCTGCCTCGGCAAGAGAGAGTCCTTGAGCGGCTAAACCAGCAATGACTCCACTCAAAACATCTCCCATCCCAGCACTTGCCATACCCGGATTGCCAGCACTACATAAATAAACCTTCGACTCATCAGAACAGATAATTGTTCCAACTCCCTTAAGAACGACGTTTCCTCCATACTGGTTTTGTAATAAGACTGCCGCCTGATAGCGATCTTTTTGAACCTCAGCAGTCGAGCAATGTAACAGCGACGCTGCCTCACCTGGATGCGGTGTCAAAATCCAATTATCATCATGCTGATGGTTGTTTGCTAAAATGCGTAGCGCTTGAGCATCAATAACCATGGGCAATTGGGAACTAATTGCCTTAGTAAATAAGGCTTGAGCCCACTCGTCCTCTCCCAATCCAGGCCCAATAATGCATATCGTGGCACGAGTGATCAAAGAAGACAGCTGTTTAATTTCATCAATACCATAAAGCATGGCTTCAGGCAAAGAAGGTAAAACATGACTGGCATATTCTGGTCTTGTGGCTATCGTAACAAGCCCTGCTCCTACACGTAATGCAGCTTTTGCTGCCAGACAAACAGAACCCGGCATGCCATGGCCACCACCTATGATTAAGACATGCCCAAAATGCCCCTTGTGCGAGTTTTTTGGGCGTTTGGGTAACACCAGTTGCAAACTCTGATCGAGCAAATAAGCTGCTACCGGAATTGTTGATAAATGATGATCCAACATTAGACTATGACAAACGATTGTCCCGCAATAATCAGGACCATCCAAGGTGAACAGACCTAATTTTCGTCCTATAAAAGTAACCGTTGTTGTAGCACGAACGCATACTCCTAAAACACTTCCTGTATCAGCATTCAAACCGGATGGAATATCCAAAGCGAGTACAGGAATTTGGCTATCATTAATCTGATTGATTGCGGTCGCAATAGGTCCTTTAACATCCCCTTGCAAGCCTATACCTAATAAGGCATCAATAACCAAGTCAGTATCACCGTCAATTGGTTCATCAAGGGGTTGGCAATGCACACCTGCAGCTATTGCAGCTAGAGCTGCATGACATGCAGCGGGAGGTAAGTTTTCTGCTGTTTTATGCTGATTGACAATCACAGAATAGCCTTGCTCATGAGCAAGGCGAGCAAGCACATAACCATCACCAGCATTATTTCCGCTGCCACAAAATATCGTCAAATGTTTTGCTTTTGGAAAAAGCTGGGTCAGCGTAAAAAAAGCACCAGAACCTGCACGCTCCATGAGCTCATCTTCTGAAAGACCTAGATCGGCAGTTACTAATTGCTCGCATAAGCGAATATGCTCTACCTGGTATAGAGGAATCTTTGCACTTGTCATAGTCTTCATATACTCCATTATGCCCTACCAAAAACTCTTCTTAGATTCAGACTGATCCTCAGTCATGTTTATAAACTATTTGAAGGGCATCGCGTCATTGAACGCTACTCCTTCTTTTTTACCAGAGTTAAAGCAGGTTTGCGTGCTTTGGAGTCTGTTCCTGTCTTTGCTGGCGGAGGTGGCTCATTGAGGTCCTCACCAAATTCCATGCCTTGCCCATTTTCCTTGGCATAAATAGCCAAAACCGCCGCAGGGACAATAAAGATTTGCATACTTTCACCAGAGAAACGAGCCGTAAAGATAATTCTGTCATTCTCAAGATGTAAGCCGCGACACGCTTTAGGAGAAATATTCAATACGATTCGATCGCCTTTGACATATTCTTGCGGGACTTGAACACCAGGATAACTGGCATTTACAAGGATGTAAGGAGTCAACTCATTATCGACGATCCAATCGTATATCGCACGAATAAGATAAGGCCTGTTAGAAGTCATTTTCATCATTAGGCTGCCCTTAATTGCCTCTCAGCGTCGGTCAGGCTGGTTTGAAAAGAGTCGCGCTTAAACAAACGCTGCATATAGGCATTCAAGCCTTTTACCTTTGCTGGGATGTCTATGCCCAACTGAGGTAAACGCCATAATAATGGAGCTAAGGCACAATCTAATAAAGAAAACTCATCACTTAAAAAATAAGCTTTGTCAGCAAAGACTGGTTCAAGATTAGTCAAGCTTTCAAGCAAGTATTGACGTGATTGCTCAACTTCGCGACCTGCTTTAATATTTTGCAATAAATAATACCAATCCTGCTCAATTCGATGCATCATTTTTCGCGCTTCTGCTCGTGCAACAGGATAAACCGGTAATAACGGCGGATGAGGAAAGCGTTCATCCAAATACTCCATGATAATACGAGCTTCATACAGCACTAATTCTCTATCTAGAAGTGTAGGAATAGTTCCATAAGGATTAATAGCAAGCAGATCGCTGGAAACATCACCTTGTTTGGCATGAAGAATTTCGACGTTTACCCCTTTTTCAGCCAAAACGATACGAACCTGATGACTATAAATATCATCGTTATCAGAATATAAAGACATAATCGTGCGTTTTGCCACAATAGCCATCAACAAACTCCTCGTCAGCTGTTAATCATACTTTTCGGTATGTCAAAGGGGTTTCATTTTATCACAAATTTGCTCAGGGTGATGATAGATATAAGACAATTTTCTTACTCGTTGTTTTACCTAATGTATTTTTGTCCAGTATACCCTCTTTAACTGATAAGCCACGATAAGGAAAATAAACAAAAATACAAGCACAATAGCTCCGATATGATAGCGTTCTAATCTTGCTGGTTCAGCCACATAGGTGAGAAAAGTAATCAAATCCTCTAGGGTGCTATCAAATTGTCTTGAATTCATTTCACCTTGTTTCACCAGAACAAGATGTGATATTGGTGCTCCTGGTTTCTGACCCTCAGTGACTGCCTCTACTTGGCCTATAAGAGGTTCAAAAATATTTGGCATGGCCACATCAGGTACCAATAAATTATTCGTGCCAAAAGGCCTCTTTTTATCTACATAAAAACTTTTCAAGTAGGTGTAAATCCATGAAGGACCACGTTCGCGGGCCGTTAACGACAGATCGGGTGGCACCACCCCAAACCATTGAATAGCATCTGTTTTAGGCATAGCGATTTGAATAGGGTCGTGGATTTTCCCACTCGTAAATACGAGATTATTGAATAATAAGTCTTGGTCAATATCACCAGCAAATGTAGTCAACCCTAAGTCTTTTGCCATGCGGTTATAACGCATATAACGCAAAGAATGGCAGCCCGAGCAGTAATTCATGTATATTTTTGCACCACGCTGCAACTTTGCTGGATCTTGCACATCGATGTGCACAGGGAGCATGGCAACATTGGTGTCAGCCCATACTAGCGAAGTCAGCATTAATCCCAAAAGACAGTAAAATGGATTTTTATTCATACGCCTATCCTCTCGGGCACTCTTTTGTGACCTTCGTAACGCGTATACAGCGGCATAAATAAAAAATAAGCAAAATAAATTGCGGTGCAAATTCGTGCTAGATATTGCTTAGCCGGCGTCATAATCACCGTACCAAGATAGCCTAGAAGAAAAAAGCTAATGACAAAGGCTGCCAAAGCATATTTTGAATAATAACCTTTATAGCGCATCGATCGCACAGGGCTTCTATCCAACCAAGGCATGAAAAACAAAATGAAGATAGCCGCTGCCATAATGATAACCCCCAGTAATTTATCGGGGATAGCTCTCAACATGGCATAGAATGGGGTCAAATACCATACAGGGGCAATATGATCTGGGGTAACTAGAGGATTTGCTGGTGTAAAGTTAGCGTGTTCTAAAAAATAACCACCCAACTCAGGTATAAAAAAAACAACAGCAAAAAAAAGTATCAAAAATAGGATAATACCAACAAAATCTTTGACCGTATAATAAGGATGAAACGGGATACCGTCTAACGGTCTGCCATCAGCGCCGAGGGACTTTTTAATTTCTATTCCTTCTGGGTTATTAGACCCTACCTTATGCAAAGCAACGATATGTAAAAAAACGAGTACAAGCAGCAATAAAGGCACACCGATAACGTGCAAGGCAAAGAAGCGCTGTAAGGTAGCATTAGCCACATTGAAATCACCACGCAACCAAGTTGTTATTGTCTCGCCCAAATAGGGAATGGCGCCAAAAAGCGAAGTAATAACCTGGGCTCCCCAATAAGACATCTGTCCCCAAGGTAATAAATAACCAAAAAAAGCTTCAGCCATTAGCAATATAAAAATGACCATGCCTATAATCCAAAGTAGCTCTCTTGGTTTTTGGTAGGAACCATAAAGCAACGCTCTAAACATGTGTAGATAGATAACAATAAAAAATGCTGAAGCTCCTGTGGAATGCATATAGCGCAGTAGCCAACCATAATTCACGTCACGCATAATGTATTCAATGGAATTAAAGGCTTGAGCGGCGGTGGGCGTGTAGAACATTGTCAACCATAAACCAGTTACCAATTGATTAATAAGAACAACGAGAGCTAGAGAGCCAAAATAATAATAGAAATTGAAGTTTTTAGGGGCATAATACTCACTGGCATGCGCTCGCCAAGTACTAAGCAGTGGAAAACGCGAATCAAGCCAATTTATCAATCCATTCATACCGCATTATCCTTGTTTCTTCTCTTCACCGATTACAATCACGTGCTCATTAACGAAATAGTAAGGAGGAACTTCTAAATTAATGGGCGCAGGAACTCCTTTGAATACCCTACCAGCCAAATCAAAGGTGGATCCATGACAAGGACAGTAAAAACCTCCAGGCCAGTATGGACCAAGTTCATTAGGGATGGGCATATATTTTGGTGAGCACCCCAAATGTGTGCAAATGCCAACCAAAACCAAGTATTCGGGATTGATCGAACGGAATTTGTTCTTCGCATATGAGGGTTGTTGCTCAACCAATGACTCAGGATCACGTAACTCATTTTCCTTGCCACTTAGGGTTTGCAACATCTCTTTTGTGCGCCTGATTATCCAGACAGGCTTTCCTCGCCATTCAACTGTCACTTGTTGACCGGGTTCCAACTTACTCAAGTCAACTTCTACGGGAGCCCCAGCAGCCTCTGCCTGTGCACTGGGTAGCCAAGAAGAAATAAAAGGAGTTAATGCACAGGCCACACCTACACCGCCTAAGATGCCTGTGGTTGTTAATAAAAACTTCCGCCTTTGCTCATCAATTTCTTCTTCGGTCACATTCTCATTAGTGGTGGGATCATTATCAATCACGTTTCTTGTCCTGGTTTGTCCCTAACCTGCTAAAAAATTTAATTCAGTTATAACAAAGAATTAGGCATTTGAAAATGACAGCTTACAAGCTCAGTGAAAAAAAAGATGAAAAGAATACTTTAACTCGATCTCAAGTTTTAATTTTGACAAATCAAAAACCGAATTACTGTGGCGGTATCCATGTTCAGACTGACAGGATGGATCCCGCCGCCTGATCCCGGATAAAGTCCGGGAGCGGGAATTCGAAATCGCTTAACTTAATGACAGTACCCCAGAGGGGTAAGAAAATTGAATTATCGTTTTGAGTACTGGGTCGCGCGGCGCGCCTTGTGCAAACCAACTTTCTTTCTTTCTACGCGTCTTGAGTCACGAGTCAATAGACCACGCGCGCGCAGTTTCCTGCGATATGAATGCGGGTTTGGCTCAGCATCTTCAGCTAAATCGTATTCATCATAAGCCACTAATGCTCGGGCTATACCTAAACGGACAGCACCTGCTTGACCAGAAATTCCGCCGCCAGCTACAGTTATATAAATATCAAACTTGCCAACTACATCAACGGTTTCTAAAGGTTGACGCACGATCATACATGCCGTTTCACGACCAAAATAATCTTCTGGCGAACGGTTATTAATTTTAATCTCACCTTTACCAGGGCGTAAAAATACTCTAGCCGTTGAACTTTTTCTACGACCAGTACCATAGTATTGCTGTCTTTCAGCCATAATACTTATTCCTCAATCTCAAGTTGCTTAGGTTGCTGCGCTGCATGCGGATGCTCACTACCCGCATAAACCTTCAGCTTACGATACATTTCTCTACCCAAAGGATTTTTAGGAAGCATTCCTTTCACTGCGAGCTCAATGATTCGAACAGGATTTTTCTTCTGCAACTTATCAAAAGAAATTGATTTGATACCACCAGGAAAACCAGAATGGTGGTAATACATCTTTTCTTTAAATTTACGGCCAGTAACAGTTACTTTTTCCGCATTGGTTACAATAATATAATCACCTGTATCAACGTGGGGGGTATACTCAGCCTTATGCTTGCCACGTAACCGACGAGCAATCTCGCTGGCAAGACGACCTAAAACTTTGTCGCTAGCATCGATCACATACCAGTCACGTTTGACTTCATGTGTCTTGGCGCTAAATGTCTTCATTAAATTAACTCCGTACCGCCTTCATTGGTATTCTTTCAATCATGAGCGGGCGATTTTAACCAAAACCTTAAGAACCTACAAGTCTAATACCGTAAATTCTTGTAAGCTTTTGCCATTTTTCTATGCTAATTTTACTTGATGAGGTAAAAATCTATCGCCTAGACAATAAGACCTAAATCATTTCTCCTCTTAAATCATCAAATTAACTTGAGAAACTTCGAACTCTTTAAAATTCAATTAGGGATTAACAAACGTTCAACCCTACGACCAGCAATTAAATGAGTATTTATAATCTCATCAATATCCGCCATGGTCGCGTAAGTATACCATATTCCCTCAGGATAAATGACAATACAGGGCCCCATGCTACAGCGCCCCAAGCATCCAGATTTACTCACTCTCACCTTCCCTGGCCCATGCAAGTCCAGTTCCAATAACCTGGTTTTCATGTAATCAAAAAATGGCTCGCCACCAGTGTTTGCACAACACTGTTTGCCAGCCATTTTTTGATTTGTGCATAAAAAAACGTGTTTAGTATAATGCGCCAACGAACTACTTACCCCCGCTCCTAATAAGTCAACCCCTGTCTGGAACGGCCGCATTTGATGCATCTTGAACGGAAATAAGCCTTCAAAATGCTCACATAGCCATCTATGCTCCGCTTTTTGAAGACTTATTTCCGTTCAACCTGCACTCAAATCCGACCGTTTACCGAGATTCTCAATTACCCATCTAATCCGTTATTTTCGCTCTTCTATCTTTGTTTTTAATTTCAGGCCTGGTTTAAACGTCACCACACGTCGAGCAACTACAGGGATAGCCTGTCCTGTTTTAGGATTTCTTCCAGGACGCTGAGGTTTGTCTCGTAATATGAAGTTACCAAAGCCAGATAGCTTCACATGTTGTCCGCTTTCAAGAGCATGTTTTAAGGTTTCAAAGAACTGCTCTACCATTTCTCTGGCGTCGGGTTTACCCAATCCTAGTTCATTACATAAAGTTTCCGCAATCATTGCTTTACTCAGAGCATTCACGATTAGTCCCTCAATATAATGGCAAATTCTTCATTAAGTTTTTTGATTATAGCACTGATTATTGTATTAATCTCGGTATCAATCATCGTTCGTTTATCATCCTGCAAAGTAAGCGCAATAGCCAGACTTTTCTTGCCTTGAGGAATAGTTTCGCCTTTATATACATCAAAAACGTCAAATGACTTCAATTGTTCCGCGCTCACTACCTCCCGTATAGCCTTCTCTATTGCTGCGGCACTTATTTCCTCATCAACCACTAAAGATAAATCCCGACGTATTTGGGGAAATTTGGAAATGGCTTGATATCTTGGTGGAATTTTATTAATAAGTGAAGCTAAACGAAGATCAAACAGGACTACCTCCTCATGGATGTCCAAAGCATCTGCGATTCTTGGATGCAAAACCCCACACCAGCCAACTAGCTCATTAGCCATATTGATTTGGGCTGATTTACCTGGATGCAGCGCAGGATGTTCGGCTGCAACAAAATAAACATCTGTTAACTGCAATAAAGCGAAAAGCGCTTGCAAATCCCCCTTGGCATCAAAGAAATCAAATTTTGCTGTTTTTTCACTCCAATTCAGCGCGCCTTGTTCCCCTATTAATAAACCAGCAACACAAGGATATTCTTTTAAACTCCCACCCTGTAAATCAAATATCACT
Organism: Legionella lansingensis; assembly: GCF_900187355.1. NCBI lineage: Bacteria > Pseudomonadati > Pseudomonadota > Gammaproteobacteria > Legionellales > Legionellaceae > Legionella > Legionella lansingensis. The sequence continues at coordinate 2,481,560 of NZ_LT906451.1, forward strand.
CCAGATTCAAAAAATTTAATGGCAGTTTGTTGTCGGTGGACATTGTAAATCATTGAAGCCAATAATCCTGGCCACATTCCCACTCGCATTTGTGATAACTCCGAAGAAATGGGATTGAGTAGCTGCATTGTATCTACTTCGGGGTAAAGAGCATTTTGTAGCTCTGGATCCACAAAACTATAACTAATGGTTTCATGGTAACCTCGAGAAATAAAGAATTGTGAAACACGTAAAGCTTGAACTTCAAGAGGGTTAATGGTCCCAGCCTGCACCTCAGTAACCATATTTTGACCAGTAAGCTTGTCGTAGCCATACAAGCGCGCTATCTCTTCAACCAAATCAACATCTAAGCTGACATCAAAGCGATGAGAAGGTACCGCCACTTTCCAGATTACAGAACTTCTGTCGACCCGTATATGCAAGGCTTCAAGCATATGGGCCATTTCATCTTGAGTTATTTTTAATCCTGTTACTTGTTCAACCTTGGCGGGATTGAATGCAACCGTTCGCTTTTGTGGCAATGCTTCTGCTTTTCTGACCATTGAAACAGGTCCAGCCACACCTCCGACAATGTCAAGCAGGAGAGCGGTTGCTCGCTCCAGTGCTAGTACTTGTAACTCAGGATCAACACCTCGTTCAAAACGCTGTGAGGAGTCCGTACACAAACCATATTTTCTTGCTACACCAGCAATCATGATCGGATTAAAAAATGCACTTTCAAGAAAGACATCCGTGGTATGCTCTTGGACTGCACTGGCTTCACCGCCCATGATTCCAGCCATGGCCAGTGCTTTTTCATCATCAGCAATAACCAAAACCTTTTCATCCAAAGCCACCTTTTGGCCGTCAAGTAATTCCAGTGTTTCATTTGCCTTAGCAAAGCGTACGGTAATATTCCCTTGAAGGGCAGCCAAATCGAAAGCATGCATAGGTTGGCCAATCTCCAACATGACATAATTGGTTACATCAACCACCGGGTGTATAGGTCGAACGCCTGAGCGCCGTAATCGCTCAGCCATCCATGTCGGTGTGCGCGCCTGCGGATTAATGTTATGAATAACTCGTCCAGCATATTGCGGACATCCCTCAGCTACTGATAATTTAATCAAAATTTTTTCATCAATCGAGGGTTGTACAACATTGTTAGGGATAGACTTCACTGATAATTGTGTTAATGCTGCTATTTCGCGAGCAACCCCAAGCACACTAAAGCAATCAGCACGATTCGGTGTTAAATCAATATCAAAGACTAAATCATTTAAAGCGAGATAACTTCTTAAATCAGTGCCCACAGGGGCATCGGATTCTAACTCCATTATTCCGTCAGCATGCTCGGCCAGCCCCAACTCAGCAAGAGAGCATAGCATGCCTTGAGATAATTCACCTCGTAGCATGGATTCTTTTATTATTAAACCACCAGGTAAATTAGCACCAGTTTGAGCAAGAGCTACTTTTAATCCAGCACGAACATTTGTCGCTCCACAAACCACTTGCAAAAATTTTCCGGTTCCATTATTTACCTCACACAATGTCAATTTATCTGCCTGAGGGTGAGGAGCCGTCTTAGTCACCTCTGCAACGATGACGCCATTAAACTCACCAGCAACAGGGCTAACGGAATCCACTTCCAGCCCTGCCATAGTTAGTAGTGCAGCCAGCTGCTGCCCGTATAATGAAGGATTTACCCATTCACGTAACCATAATTCACTAACTTTCATTGCAAATACCTGCTTAACGTGATGTGCAACTTTTCGAATCCCCGTGGCTTGACCACGGGGTCCATAAATTGCGCCCTAGTCATTTGGATGCCGCGGTCAAGCCGCGGCAATTCGTGGTTTCAGAAAAATTGCACATCGGTTGTTTAGTAACAAGACGTTTGGTCTTGTGGACCTTATCGATTTAGTAAATAAATTTATATGCTCCGCTAAGTTAACTAAAATTGCCTTAAAAAGGTCACATCGTTTTCAAACATCATACGCAGATCATCAATACCGAAATAAAGCATGGCAAGTCTATCTATACCCATACCAAAAGCCCAACCTTGATATTCATCAGGAGAGATATTAACTGCTGTCAGTACATTAGGATGAACCATGCCACAGCCTAATACCTCTAACCATCCAGTAAATTTACAAGAGCGACAACCTACACCTAAGCACTGTGTACACTCAATGTCTACTTCCGCCGATGGCTCTGTAAATGGAAAATAGGAAGGTCTAAAACGAAGCGCAAGCTCACGACCAAAAAAGTAGGCAAAAAAATCCTGTAGCAGTCCTTTAAGACCAGCAAGCGTAGCCTGTTTATCTATCAACAAACCTTCAACTTGATGAAACATTGGTGTATGTGTGACATCCGAATCACAGCGGTATACTCGACCAGGTGCAATTAATCGCAAGGGAGGTGTGCGTGCTTCCATGGTTCGTATTTGTACCGGAGACGTATGCGTTCGTAATAAGCGACCATCACCAAAATAGAATGTATCATGCATGGCTCTAGCAGGGTGGTGACTTGGGATATTTAATGCCTCAAAGTTATAAAACTCGCTCTCAATCTCTGGGCCTGTAACAATATCAAAACCTAAACGACTAAAATAATCGTTGACAGTTTGCTTAACTTGGGTAACGGGGTGTAATGAGCCATGTTTAGACTGACGTCCAGGTAAAGTCACATCAATTCGTTCAGCATGAAGTTTGCTCTGCAACCCGGCTTCCTTAATCTTAAGCATTTTCTCTTCGATTAAGGAACTGATCTCTCTCTTAGCTTGGTTAACCAACTGACCTACTTTAGGCCTTTCCTCTGCTGTTAAGTCAACCAATCCTTTTAGAATTTCGGTGAGTTGTCCTTTTTTTCCTAAATAATCAACGCGAATCGCTTCCAGGGTTGGAAGATCTTTTGCCTGAGCAATAGCATTAGTAGCCTGCTGCTGTAACAGAATAATATCTTGCATGATCAAACCCACATGTAAAAAAGGAGGCCAAAGTGCCTCCTTGTTAGCTTTAACAACCAATTGATCTCGGCCCTTTTCCAGGGCATCTGTCATCCTGAAAGGAATGAAGGAGCTCCTGATTCTTGGGAGATCCTCACTACGTTCGGGATGACTACGTCTCTGAGAGGTGTTGTTTAATCAATTGAGAATGCTAATAAGTTCTTAGTTACCACGACAATCATTATTATGCAAGTGCTGCTTTTGCTTTTTCAGCGATCGCTGCAAAAGCAGGCTTATCGTATACCGCCATATCAGCCAATACCTTACGATCTAACTCAATTGCAGCTTTTTTTAAACCAGCAATCAACCGGCTGTAAGATAAACCACACTCACGTGCTTGTGCATTGATACGAGTAATCCATAATGCACGGAATTGGCGCTTTCTTTGACGACGATCACGATAGGCATATTGGCCAGCTTTAATTACAGCTTGCTTGGCAACACGGTAGGTCCGACTTCGAGCACCATAATAACCTTTGGCTTGATCTAAAATCTTCTTATGACGTGCTTTAGCCGTCACACCACGTTTAACTCTTGGCATTTTTTATCCTCCTCTTAACTACCGTGCAACATACGCTTGGCTAAGCGCGCATCACATGGTTGCAATGTGCCTGAACTAACACGAAGTTGGCGTTTTTGTTTGGTGGTTTTTTTGGTGAGGATATGGTTTCTATAAGCACCACGACGCTTGACAGCACCACTAGCTGTCTTACGGAAGCGCTTTTGTGCTCCACGATGGGATTTTAATTTTGGCATAACATATTACTCCGCATTTGTTCTGCTACTGAAACAAAATGTAGCTGTTCTATAACTACCAAGGCTTGTCAACAAACCCTATTTTTTCTTGGGTGCTAAAACCATCAATAATTGACGTCCCTCACGTTTGGCCTGCTGTTCCACCACAGCATATTCCGCGGTATCCTGCAACAGCCGCTCCATGAGTTTCATGCCAATTTCTTGATGTGCCATTTCACGTCCACGAAACCGTAACGTGACTTTGACTTTATCACCATGATTTAGGAAACGAATCAGGTTGCGTAGCTTGACCTGATAATCTCCAGTTTCCGTCGTTGGACGGAATTTCAGCTCTTTAACTTGAATTTGCTTCTGCTTCTTTCTTGCTTCAGCTTGTTTCTTACTCAATTCAAAGAGAAATTTACCATAATCCATAATGCGACAAACAGGAGGTTTAGCTGTTGGCGAAATTTCCACCAAATCATAACCACTTTCTTCTGCTGCCCGCAGAGCTTCTCGCGTTGATACAATTCCCACCTGGTTGCCATCGACATCAATTAAGCGTACCTCAGGTACATTAATCTGTTCATTAACTCGCGCGCGATCGTTATCACGCTTATTTGATGCAGTAATAGTTCAATCCTCCAAACGTTAAATTTAACCTTTTTCGGCAATTTCTTGGCGCAAGGTATTACAAATTGTATCAATATTCATCACACCCAGGTCCTTACCGTCACGCGTACGCACAGCTACAGAGTTATTTTCAACTTCTTTATCACCTATAACCAGAAGGTAAGGTACTTTTTGCAAAGTGTGCTCGCGGATTTTAAAGCCAATCTTCTCATTTCTCAAGTCAAAATTTGCACGAATGCCTTTCTTTTGCAAAATTTGCGTTACTTTTGTGGCAAATTCCTGTTGTTTTTCACTGATAGTAAGCACCATTGCCTGAGTAGGTGCCAACCATAATGGGAAACGCCCTGCATAATGCTCGATCAAAATCCCCATAAAACGTTCAAATGAACCCAGGATGGCCCTGTGCAACATGACTGGCGTTTTCCGACTTCCATTTTCAGCAACATATTGCGCTTCAAGTCTCTCTGGCATGGAAAAATCAACTTGAATTGTCCCACATTGCCAAATTCTACCTAGGCAATCGGATAATGAACATTCTATCTTTGGTCCATAAAATGCGCCTTCGCCGGGAGCATCCACCCATGCAATACCTCTGTCAAGCATAGCACGTTTTAAGGAATCTTCAGCTTTATCCCAAACCGCATCACCACCCACACGTTTTTCCGGGCGCAGAGCCAAGCGATATTTTATCTCCGTAAAACCAAAATCAGCATAAACCGATTGTACTAACTCCAGCATCATTGCCACTTCAGATTGAATTTGTTCCTCGGTACAAAAAATATGGGCATCATCTTGCACCATATTACGAACACGCATCAGACCATGCAAGGCTCCTGAAGGCTCACAACGATGACAATTACCGAACTCTGCCAGACGCATGGGTAATTCACGGTAACTTCGTAATCCTTGGTTATAGATCTGAATATGGCAAGGACAATTCATCGGTTTCACTGCATATTCACGATTCTCAGTTTCAGTTACGAACATTTCATCACGGAAATTAGCCCAATGACCTGATTTTTCCCATAATGCTTTATCAACTAATTGCGGTGTTCTAATCTCTTGGTAACCAAACTCTGCAAGTCTACCACGCATATACTGCTCTAATATCTGATAAACTTGCCATCCTTTGGGATGCCAAAAAACCATGCCAGGAGCGATTTCTTGAAAATGAAAAAGATCCAAAGCCTTGCCCAATTTGCGGTGATCCCGTTTTTCTGCCTCTTCCAGACGGTTCAAATAAGCGGCAAGTGATTTTCTGTCATTCCAGGCGGTACCATAAATCCGTTGGAGCATTTCATTATTTGAATCACCACGCCAATAAGCGCCAGCTACTTTGGTTAACTTAAATGCCTTCAAATAACCTGTCGAAGGAACATGAGGACCACGACAAAGATCCTCAAAATCACCTTGTTTATATAAAGAAAGAACTTCATCCTTAGGAATATCGGTAATAATTTTTGCTTTATATTCCTCACCTAAACTACGGAAATAAGCGATCGCTTCATCGCGCGGTATTTCTCGTCGAGTGATAGGATAATCAGCTTTAGCCAATTCGTACATTTTGGCTTCGATAAGTTCTAAATCTTCAGGTGTAAATGCTCTTCCAAAAGCAAAATCATAATAAAACCCATCCTCAATAACGGGACCTATGGTTACTTGAGCACTAGGGAATAAAATTTTAACAGCTTGTGCTAAAAGATGAGCTGTGGAATGACGAATGACTTCAAGACTTTCTTCTTGCTTCTCAGTAATGATGACCAAATCGCAGTCTCGTTCTATCACGTAACTGGTATCCACTAATTTGCCATCTACTTTTCCTGCAAGCGCGGCCTTTGCCAAGCCTGCACTGATGCTTTGGGCAACATCATGAACTGATATAGCATGCTCAAAATGTTTAACGCCCCCATCGGGCAATTGAATGTTTGGCATCTTTGGAATCTCCATCCCTCATGGCAGATAAATTCATCAATAGACTTATTTCGAAACTCTACCGCAGCGAGTCTCGAAAAGAAGTCTAATCATAGTTGCAATAGCTATGGATAGCCAGCCCTATATCCACTGTCAAACGCAGAAAAAAAAACCCTGTCGAGCAGGGTTAGCTGGTAGGCACGAGTGGGATCGAACCACCGACCACCACCATGTCAAGGTGGTGCTCTACCACTGAGCTACGTGCCTATTATTCGTTCTGAATTCACAATAGGCGTTGATTATATAAAAGCCGTAACCACAAAGCAATGTCTGATAGGTATTTTCAGGAATCCTTACTGACCCATGAGTCTTCAGAGCGGTAACAAGCTAAGTTTTCGGCAAAAAACGTAAAGGAAGGCTTGAACAGTTATAACTGTTCAAGCCAATTGCGAGGTCAACTACTATGGTTACACCACTTCCTTCCGTTCGGACTCTCTGACACCCACTGATCCATCAGAGGTGATCAGGTTTTCCTTTTTTGTGGACTTGAAACAATTTCCTTTTTGTTTCGTTATGCATTATTGCATATTACATTTTAATGTCAACTATTGGTTTCTATTAGAAACAAATTATTTCTAAATGTTTTAATTGAAGTATAATAGATGCTTTGTTAGACTAACAATAATTTACGTTCTGGTATGCCTTTCATGGAAAAAGTTGACTTAACAAAGCAGTTTGCCCATCGTCTGCGAGATGCCATGATTGCAGCTGGGTTTAACTCTCAACGGTCAACTTCAGGTGTTTGCATCCATAAATTAGCGGAAATTACCGGCCATTCTGTGCAAATTTGTAGGAAATATCTGCGCGGAGAAGTCATACCCGAGCCAGTCAAGCTGGTAGAGATAGCAACGAAACTTAATGTTTCGCCTGGATGGCTGTTATTTGGGGAAAGTCATAATCACCAAGGATTTGAAAGGAACAAAATCACTATTTCCAAACATCTGTTACATTATATTTTCAGTCAAGCAGCGGCTCTATATAATAACCCTCGCTTAGGTGATGATACCCCTGATTTTCTCCTGGATTTGATTGATAACATTAGTCAAATGAATACAACTGAAGAACAATCAAAACAAATCATCGACTTAGCCTTAGCCTCAGCCAGGCATTTTCGATAACATGGATATTTAAACATTGATTATGGAAAGAAGTAGCATGAATGTTAGACCCCATCCGCAATTCCTTGAGTTACTTTTCACTGCGAGAGGCAAGATCTTTAGTGTGTTTAATGATGTGCTTGGTCTTCATGACACCAATCACATTGCAATCACGCGAATTACTGAAGCTGGTGAGATCCTAGCTTTTTCCTCCACCCCTGCTCTAGAATTTAATCTTTTTAAGGATAAGCTTTGGTCCTTTGACCAAATGTATACGCCCTCATGGTTTCTCTCAGGTAAGCATAGCGAATGGTCCACATTATATACACCAGAGCGTTATGACGAACTTTATTATATTAAACAAATTAAACATCAATACCCCATTGCTTATTCGCTTGGGACAACAATTGATGGGACGAATTTTATCTATTCTTTCGCTAGCAAAGGTTATAGTGAGCATCTGCACCAAGTATTCAGGGAACAGATCGAGAATATTCATCAGATAGGTGAGTATTGTGTTAATCGCCTAAGTACGCTGTTTCCCACGTAAATATTCTGGTTATGACTTCTTTGAGTTCGTGGTGAACTCAAGTAAAGTAATCAAACCGCTCCAATAGGGAGTCCAATGATAATCATAGCGATCGTAGTTTTTAGCACGTTTAAGCAAAACCCCATTCTCATATTTAAATAAGGGTGAATAATTCCCAAGTTGCTCTATATTGTCATAATTGGGTAACCAGCTCAGCTCCTCATAAATGGTGGGGAGGCTGCCGCTTCGAAACGTTTCATAGATACTGTCAACTGAGAGTTGCATGATTTTTTTTAAAATTTCTCGCTGGGTAACAGCATCGGGGTGCCTTAAATATGCATCGCCATAGGCTTGCCAACTTAAGCCACACCATCAAACCGAATTGAGAGTCTTCATCATGCATTAAATTGGCAATCAACAATTTGAGGATAGCAGGAAGAAAAAGCTCATTATGAATAGCACGTCTCGGAGTACGCATGTGGCCGGAAGACATGGAATCAGTTAAGTAATGATTGGCAAACGCATTTTGTGCATAAGCAAGCTGTAAAGCCAGGCTTGCGTCAGAGAGTTTTCCTTCGATGAATAACGCATGCGCGTGCTGAGCCGTCCCCAGGGCAACACGGTGCCCTACCTGATAGGCAATGAGAGAGTCAGGGACAAAATGATCAAAATTTACCTGAGCAAGTTTTAGATATTGACCAAAAGGCAAATAGGAACTGATGAGGCTTCCGCCACCAGTAAGACGATTCAATTGCTTATTAAACTCTGAACCCAACTCTCCGTAAAATTGCCAATCGCTTTGACCTTGTTCACGAGCATACTCAAGTTGTTTGCTCAGAGCAGAAAAATAAGAGAGCAAAGCAATAGCTTGCACTGTTGGGTTGTTCGTATCTTGTGGTAAAGCCAAATCGGCAAAGTGACGTTTGAAACAACTGTTTCGTTGCTCAGGCTTACTATCTGAAATGACACAAGATGGATCGCCAAATAAATCACCACCCAGTGCGACAATATCTCCATAACTCAATTCAAGACCATTGGGTAAGTGTAATCTCCCTAAGGGGTGAGGTTTTGTTAACGGCTCCCAATGTAACTGTACTGTATCCCCATATTCTTGGTGTTCAAGCCCAACAAAACCTGCATTATGATGTTCCAGCATCTGTTCAATAAGTTGCTGATTATCACCATGATAAACCGTCTCCGCTGCATGAGAAACAGCCATAACAAGGCACGACAACCATAAACAATATAAGATATCCTTTATCATTCTGTTTTTTCCCTAAGTGTTCGGTCGGTCGATTTATACGCATGTTGGATGAAAAAACTCTTTGTCACTCATCAATTGCCATTTACTAATGAGAGAATAACGCGATGAGCAAAAAACGCCAACAATTGCTTCAAGCTCACCCAACAACCACAAATCAAAACAGCTTATCCACCTCTGAATATTATGCGGGTAAAGCTGATAACAAGGATATAATAAGCGATAAGAATTAGGGAACGTCCCTAAGCGCGTGTGGTGCAAAGAGGATTCAATGAGTAAGATAAAGATGAAGGTTTCGAATGGGATTGTTTATCTTTCAGGCCAATTAGACTCCAAGACTGATTACGAAAAAGTCGTCACTTTAGTGGAATCTACGCAAGGAGTCAAAGACGTCAATGTTGACGACTTGAGTGTAAAAGGCAGCAAGCAACCTTTACATGACAGCTATATAACTGCAAAAGTTAGAGGAGCTCTTATTCGAGAAGATATCATGGGAAGAGATATTCTTGCTTGGACGTTGGATATTGAAACCAAAAATGGACAAGTTTACTTATCTGGACAAGTGGCTTCAGTCAAGGAAAAAGCATTAATTATGAAGGTTGTTAAAGCAGTCAAGGGTGTTCAAAAAATCAATGATAAGATGACACTAAGCTCAAATTCAGCGAATGATTCCCGTGATTGAATATGAGCCTTGGTGTCAAGATGGGGCAATAATCAAACGATAACTGTATCCGTTGCAAGATCAACAAGATTAGCTTGAGAGTGGCTTTGTTGATCAAGAATGTTGCAATAATTTTGCCGCTTAACAGGATCTTTTTCTTTAGCACATAACTCTTGAACCGTATCTAAAGCTCTGTCGCTATCGACATTGGCAGCGAATGATAATAAAGGAAATAAACAACTGATTACTATTGCTAATTTTTTCATTCAAAGACCCTTCTTGTTAGTTCGGACTTAAAATCATTTAAAGTAACATTAGTAGGCTCACTGTAGTGTGCACCAAAATTTTGAAAATTTAAACTATAAAAATGTTTTTTCTTTAAATGACGGATTTTATTACCAAAAGACGAAGAATTTTACCCTAATATTGCATTTTTTTCAACCTTATTGATTGATTTTTGCAAAGCATCGAAAAGATTGTTAACCCCCGATCATTTTTCCTGCCATTCTGAGCACGGCGAAAAATCTCTTGAATCTTGTGGAGATCTCTCACTATGCTCGGGATGACAGGGACTCCTAATCACTAGCCAATAAAATGAGAGCAACAACTGCAAAAATCATCCCAATGCATTGTTTTAACGTTAAACCTTGTTTTAAGAAAAACATGCACAGTGCCAATGTAATTAGTGGGTACATGGATGTAATTAAGACAACAGGCATAGCCGGGCCCCTGCGCAAGGCCACAATAAAAAAAATACAGGCGATACCATTAGCTAAGCCATTTAAAAACCCATAGAAACCACCCTTTACAGAAAACTCGAGTTTAAAATCGAGCAGTGCCAAGGCAATAATACCCGAAATTAATACACCCAAACTTGAATAGAAGGTAATGGAAAGAGGATTGATTAAGGTTGAAGCCCTTGTACCCCAATATCCCCAGGCACCATAAAGGAAGAGTGCAACAAGAGAAGGATAATACCATGAGCTAAGATTCATGAGCGTATACCGCTTTGAACCATGTACTTGAAAACCATATTTGCGATCCGTTTTAATGGCACTTTATTCGTATTAGCCAAAATAATGATACTGACATGGTTATCGATACGACGCACCATCCAACTACTGTAACCTCTTATAGCACCATTTTTTCGAGCAACCAATTGATCTCTCACGTAAGAAACCTGCCATCCTAATGACCAGGCCCAATTTTTATGTCCCGCAGGATCACCATTTGTTAAAAATACTGGCGTCCACATTTGCCTATAGCTTGAAGGCGTAAGGATTTTACCTGCAGACATCGCTGCATCCCATTTTGCCATATCAGCAACATTGGAAACTATCCCTCCAGAACCCCACATTTGTACCCAAGGTTTTTTGTTTGGGCTTGGTGTAATCACACCAGACTTAGAGCGATACCCCAGTGCTAAACCCTGTGGGAATGGACTCGCGGGGAATCCTGTCTGTGTCATATGTAGAGGGCTAAAGATTGTTTGCTCCAAATAAGTTCCCAAATTTTGCTGACTTACTTTTTCAATGACCCGTCCAAGAACGATGTAGCCAAAATTGTTATATTTGACCGCTGTACCAGGAGAAAATTGCATTGGCTTGTTGGCCATGACACGCCAAATATTTTCCCAAGGCAGGTAAGGCCCTTGGTGCTGAGGGATACCACTGGAATGTGAAAGCAATTGCCGGATGGTGACATTCTGCCATTGCTGTGGTGCTTCTGGGATATATCTTAAAACGGAAGCATCCAGATCAATCTGGCCTTGTTGTACTAGGGTCATCAAGGCAAATGCAGTAATCACTTTGGAAACTGAACCAAGCCCAAACAACGTTTGCGGTGTCACTGGTTGCTGCGATTGGACATCAGCATAACCATAGCCTTTGATAAGCCAGGGTTTGCCATCTTTTAGAATAGCAATAGCTAGGCCTGGAATTCGATATTGCTGCATGTTGGATGTGATAATTTTATCAATGCCTTGCTCTATTTCTGGTGAAGCAGCGCCTATCATTTTCAGCGGGAAAAAAAGAACGCAAATCACTAAGACTAAGTACCAATTTTTATTCATAGATCGTTTGCTACTAATCATAAATTTACATCATCGATGAGGGGGGCATAAAGCCTGGAGTTCATTATTTCACGAGAAAGCATTTTGTGAGTAGCTTTTTTCAAAACTTCTCTTTTATTTTTGATATCTTGTCAACATTGTCTTTAAACATCTCTCGTAAACTATCTAAAGTCTCCTGGTTTATTTTCTGAAATTCTTTAGGAGATATATCTTCAGCAATAACCGTATTTACCAATGTTTTGATACTATCAATAGCTTTGTTTACCTCTTCTGAGAGCATAATTAATTGGGCTTTTCGCTCACTAGCGGCTTCATCTTTGGGGGTTGCTAGCGCATCAATTTTTACAGCAATTTCAGCTTGTAATCCTTTAAGCTTTTGATCCAACCGCAGGATATTCTCATGCATTTCATCATCAATAGAGTCTAAAAATGTAAACTCTTTATGTTCATCACTCATTAATTATCCCCTCTCATAGCTTATTAGTATAAGCCTAGCGTATCGACTATATTTCGCCAAGCGTGCAAAGGATGCTATCATTGCATTTTTTCAGCGCCATGCACAATCATGTTGTTACATTATCTTTTTATCATGGGCATTTGTGTGGAAGCAATCACAGGTGCTATCGCAGCGGGCCGAAAAAAAATGGACTTTTTTGGAGTTATGCTTATTGCTTGTGTTGCAGCCCTCGGAGGGGGGACTGTGCGCGATGTGCTTTTTAATACATATCCTCTCACCTGGGTCGCTCATCCACAGTATTTACTTTATACCTCTGGATTTGCCTTTTTAACCATTTTTATTGCCCATTCCTTAGCGCGCATTATGAAGGTTTTTCTTATTCTTGATGCCCTAGGATTATCAGCTTTTGTGATTCTGGGCACTCAAAAAATGTTAGCGAATGGTTACTCCCCAGGCGTAGCGATCATCAGTGGCATGACCACTGGAATTTGTGGAGGCATGTTAAGGGATATTCTTTGCAACAATATTCCCTTGGTATTGCGTAAAGAATTATATGCAGTCATCGCCTTGGGCGGAGCATTATTATTTATTATTTTGACACACTTGAATGTTCCCAGGGATATCAATATTGTAATTACTCTACTTGCCATTTTTACTACGCGAGTCTTAGCAATTACATTTCACATTGAAATACCAAAATTTGACTATTCAAAAAGCTTGCGCAAACGGCGACGAAAATTGGATTAAATATATTAGGGGAGCGTCCTAACAAGGGCAGCTAAGAAAGCTGCCTTAAACCGGAGAATGTTTGCCAAACGATGTCAAATTTCACGAACTTCATGAATAACAATTTCTTCGAGAGGTACATCAGCATGCCCCATACGTTGGCCTGTTTTGACCTTCACAATCGCATCCACAACATCCATGCCTTCAACGACCTCTCCGAATACACAATAACCATAACCTTGCGCATGCTCTCCAGTAAAATTAAGAAAGGCATTGTCAGCAACATTGATAAAAAATTGTGACGTTGCAGAGTGAGGATCCATGGTTCTTGCCATGGCTATGGTACCGCGTTTATTTGGTTTAGCATGTTTAGCTTCATTCTGGATAGCTGCTTGAGTTGGTTTTTGCATCATATCCGAAGTCAAACCACCACCTTGGATCATAAAACCATCAATGACACGATGAAAAATTGTATCATTGTAAAATCCGCTACGAGCATAGCTAAGAAAGTTCTGAGCTGTCGTGGGGGTATTTTCTTCATCCAGCTGTAAACGAATATCGCCTTTTGAAGTGCTAATTAAAATCATTAAAAATCTCCTATATTTTTAAATTTCGGTCAGGATCAGATCGCGCATCTTAGCACAAACATCATGCATTACATGGATATTATGTATACTTGCCAATGCGGTAAATGAGCTAGCCTTTTGCTTAGCCAAGTGATGTAAAAAAGCTCTAGAATAATTTTTGCAAGTATAACATAAACAATTGGCCATGACGGGCTCTAAGTCGTTTGCAAAGCAAGCTTTTTTAATCTGAATTCGTTCATTTTCGTAAGGGCTTTCAAATTTTAACCAATTGCCATGTTTAACAATTTCGCCACAGTATAAAGCCCCGTGGCGTGCATTGCGTGTTGGAGCGACACAATCAAATATATCAATTCCCTCAGCAACTACCGCAAGCAGATCTTGAGGAGACATACCTACACCCATGGTATAACGCACCTTGTTTTCAGGGAGGACAGAACGTACCCAACGAATGACCTCAACGGTTGTTTCCATGTTAAAGCCTATTGTTTCCCCACCAATGGCAATACCATCGGTGTTCATAGAAGCTATAAACTCTGCACTTTCGCGGCGCAGATCTGCGAACACCCCGCCTTGAATAATACCAAACAAGGCTTGAGGTAAACCATAATGAGACGTAGGGTATTGTTGATGATAAGCAACCGACTGTTTAAGCCAACGATGTGTACGAGCCATGATGTGCTGCACTTCATCTCGCGAACAATGATCGGGTGTGCATTGATCAAAAGCCATGATGATATCAGCACCTATAATCTTTTGCGTTTCCATAGACATTTCTGGGGTCATGTGAATCAAGCGCTCACCACCGGGTAATTTAAAATGAGCACCCTCTTCATCAATGGTGCAAATTTCCTTATTTTTAGACAAACTAAACACCTGAAAACCGCCGCTGTCTGTCAACATAGGACCATGCCAGCCCATAAAGGGATGCATCCCCCCAGCCTCTTGAATAACTTTCATACCAGGAGAGCAGAGCATATGGTAAGTATTGCCCCCCAGAATAATTTGACTGCCAGCGGCTAACAATTCCTGGGGCATCATATTATTAACCCCTGCACGCGTACCCACCGGCATAAACGTAGGCGTGAGAAAAACCCCATGTGGAGTAGTAACACGAACTACCCGCGATTGGGTTCGGGAATGATTTTTTACAACTTCACAACGAAATGTATTGCTCATAGCCTGCTTTCTTGACTGTGGGGAATGGATGCATTAACGATTTATCTATCCTCGAATTACCGCGGCTTGACCGCGGTATCCATAACCAGATTGACACGATGGGCCCCGCGGTCGATGCCGCGGGGATTCGAAATCGCCTAACTTAACGCCATTTGGAAATGGATGATAGCCAAGTGATTGTTTATTTACTAGCGTTTGTTGACATTTTGCTAACCTGAGTAGTCAGAAGCCGACGTTTCCCGGCGTAGAGTCCAAAAGAAGAATACACCGGTTAGAAACATGAAAATGAAATATAAACCTGACCAGGCAGGCATCGATAAGCCAAGCCATTCCCAGTTTACTTCAGCGCAATCACCTGCTCCCCAAAAAAGAGCATGAAATACGTCTCTCCAGGGAAAATAACGGAGCAACACCTCTAGATCCGGCAAACAGGATGGAACCTGGCTCATTGGCAAAGATTGCAGCCAAAGCTGGCGGCCAGCAAAAAATAATCCAGCAGCAGCCACAATGATTTGCGAAATAGCTAGAATTCTAACCTTAGTTATTTGCTTGCTATACATGCCTAAAAGACCAATTATCACTAATAAAAAGACACAAAAACGTTGCATTAAACATAGGGGACATGGTTGTAATCCCTGTACATATTGAAAATAAAAAGAGCTAGCCAGGATTACCAGGCTCAGAGAGAAAAGTAAAATTTGCCAACGCTGAAAATTAACTTTTGTCATGATTGTGGCAACATGTATTGAACCGCGTTTTTAATTTCTTCATCGCTACAATCCATGCAGGTCCCTTTGGGAGGCATAGCATTTAGACCTTTGATTGCTGTAGTGGTCAGGCCTGCAAGTTTCTTTGCGTCTAAACGTGACTTCCATTGTGCAGCATCACGAAATTTTGGTGCCCCAGCAACCCCATCTCGATGACAAACCGAACAATAGCGCTCATAGGTTGCTTTCCCTGGAGGCTCGTCTTTAGCCGTTTGCGCGACAGTTTGAGTTTCTTCTTTAGGTGGTGTGGAACTAGGCACAGATGTTTTTTGTCCTTCTATATTTACTCTACCAATAGGTTTAATTCGTTGCTCAATCTGCTGACGATCAAAATCCTCACTAGCATAGAGGGATGCTGCTGCAAAAAAGAGCAATGCCAATACACGAAAATGCATATCTAACCTTTTTACTTCGGAATTGAAAAATCATACCGACAAGTAGAGTGTATTTCCAGTTTATCTACGATTGGATCTAAACAAGAAGCAATTCCTCAGCATCTAATTCTTCCAGATGGTGATGATAAGAACGGATTTTATTCTGTTGTACTTCAAATAGAGCAGGTCCCGATGCGTAGGCATAGAAGTAGACTTCATCAGAAACAAAACGCTGAGCAGGAACCAAGCAACTTGACCAATCATCCCACGCAGGAGTTTGGGTATTTGCTTGCCAAAAGCAAGGAATCTTTTCACCATTAGCAAGTTGATCAAGCACTTCATCACTAGCACCATTATCTAGAGCTAAATCATAGTGTAATTGCATATCCGATTCACTTTTGACGATAAGGAAACTCACATTGGCATCTTCATCTAACAGCAAAAAGCTCCCTGAATTATCAGCCAAATAATATTCAACAATTCTTCTTTCCTGACACAATTGCAAAAAAAATTCCGCAAATTTTTTATCATATAAACAACTTGGGGATGTGACTGACAACATGCGCACAATCGTATCTGACATAACCTGAAAATACTGCAGTTGCAGATCATAAATACTCTTAGTAATCAATTCAGATGCATGGGGATCACTTTTTTGAATATAGCGATGAATTAATCCTTCATTAAAGGCTTCAATAGCAAGCTTTTCGTCTGCTTGCCCCGTCAAAAGAATTTTTTTGATTTTTGTATTGTCAATACGACGACAAAACTCAATGCCATCCATTCCAGGCATAGCATAATCCACAACAACGACTGAAATCTCGGAAAACCGCCGAGGATTATATACTTCAGCATGGATCGCCGCTAAATTTAGATTCACTGTATGATTAGTTAATGGGCAATTTTGGGCTTCAGTATATTCAGTCAGACAGCGTTGACTAAGCATGTCAAGTTCACAGCCATTCTTATGGATACATTCCAGTGCATCAAAAGGAGAGTCAAAAACACGATAAGCCAGGCCTTCATCCAATTGCAATACAAAATTTAATAAAAAATCACGGCTATCGTCGATAAACAAGGCCGTGCTCGGAAAATAGCAGGTTGGTATAGAGAAATGTTGCATAGCTCCTCCTGAGCGGCGTTCCTATATGCAAAAGTTTGGATTAACTATCGATCAAACAAGCATTTATCTTTATAAAATAACATGAGTATATTTTTTTCCAAAATAAATCAAGAATGACGGGTGCGATTAAAAGTGCGGTTTTCTTGGTCGACGCCCCGCGGTCAAGCCGCGGGACGTCGAGAATTATTGGGAATTAAACCTTAAATTAAAAAAACCGCACTTTTAATCGCACCAAAGATGACTAGGGACGTTCCCTAGAGTTAATCCATTGCAGGAAATAATAAGGCAAATTGTGTATAACTTCCTTCCTCTGATTCACAACGAATATCGCCACCAAAACGATCCATTACTAATTTACAAAATGATAGGCCTATTCCAGTCCCCATAAACGTTGTTGTGTAAAAATGATTGAACAATCTAGAGAGTTGCTGGGAGGTCATCCCCTTGGCCGAGTCTCTGAAGTAAAGGATATTAAACTTCTCACCTCTTTCAGTCCATATACTGATTTCTCCTTTTTGAGCAGTAGCAATAACATATAGAGCATTTTTTAAAAGATTAAAAAGAACATGCTGCATCAATAATTTTGAGCCAGTGAAACTAAAATCCCCTTGCCAGGTAATTAAGGAACGTTCGTGCGGAGACTTGAAAGGATACCGACTCATAGCTTCTGTTAAACATTCAGCCATTGAACACGACTCTAAGATACAATTCTGCAAAGAATTTTCGCGGCCGGCTTTAATTAACAACATATCAATGATGGTATTTGCATAATTAATCTCACAAATGATTCGATCACTGATTTCTTCCAATTGCTGTAACCGACTCTCCCTAATAGTGACGTTTAATAGCCCATGCTCCTTTGCCAATTGATACCCCTTAAACAATTGTGGCAAATAGTGAGCCATTGCTTTTGCACCACTTTTGATCCCCAATAGAGGCGTTCGCAGTTCATGAGCTATCATACCAGCTGCAGCTGCCATCCCCGCCAAACGCTGCTGTTGCAACATCGTCGTTTTATAATTTACCGTAGAACCTGCAATGATTACGAAGAACAAAACAAGGGTCATTTCAACATGTTCTTCACCGAAATAAAGTTCTGGTGAAACAACATAATAACAAATTAAAGCCAATCCCCATCCCAAGACTAAAATCACGATTAGACTAAGCAGATCAACCAATAAAACAAGTAAAAAAACACTACACAACAAAGACATTGCCGAAATCACGCTGGCCTGATTCATTAAAAATGAGAAAGCAAAAAAGAAGGAAAGGGTGTATAAAATGGTCAAAAACCAATAGCCCGGAAGATAAGGCTTACTCACATTAGGCCAATAAGGGGTTAACATCAAACCTAAACCAAGTAAGCTCCCTACTAAACGCAGCCAAAGCGTTTCATAAGGCTGGGGGAACCATTCTGTCCATATCCAATAAAGCAAGGGAAAGCCAAAGAATGCAATTGCCCCTACAGCAACGAGTTGATGCGCAGCATTGGACAGACTACGCTGCATCGAATTATCGAGGTAATTGATAATTTTTTTTAAGTTTTTCATGCCTGAAATTTTCAGAACGTCCTTGATAACTATATTGTATAGCTGAGCTTAAGGATAAGCTACTTTTGCCCGTTTCTTGAGCGTCAATTAGTGCTATGATCGCGGCACAAAGTAACTGAGAGATAATGATGACCATAGAGACAATACGTATTGCCACGAGAAAAAGTCCACTTGCATTATGGCAGGCTAATTTTATCGCTGGCAAAATCAAAGAATTCCACCCCGCAATAAGGATTGAATTAGTGCCTATGGTGACTTCAGGCGATAAATTTCAAAAAGATAAATTACAAGCCATCGGGGGCAAGGGATTATTTGTTAAAGAACTCGAAGAAGCTCTGCTTGATAAGCGAGCAGATATTGCTGTGCATTCAATGAAAGATGTTCCAGCCACTTTTCCCGGGGGTTTGTGTCTTAATGTCATTAGTGAACGGCACAAACCTTCAGACACACTGATTTCAAAGGATCATAAAAAATTACAAGAATTACCTAAAGGAGCTGTGATTGGTACAACAAGCCTAAGGCGACAATCCCAGCTCTTGGCCTTTCGTCCTGATCTAGCCATTAAACCTTTGAGAGGCAATGTAAATACTCGCCTCGAGAAGCTAAATAATGGAGAATACGACGCTATTGTGCTCGCACTTGCAGGTCTAGAGCGTTTGGGTATGGAAGCAGTCATTAGTGAAATTTTAAGTGAAGAAGTGATGATCCCCGCCTGCGGACAAGGAGCGCTGGGAATCGAATGCCGAGAGGATGATGTCGCTTTGCAACAGCTCCTTGCTACTGTGAATGATCCTTTATCATCACTTTGTGTGCGTGCTGAACGCCATGTCAATGCCCTTTTAGGCGGGAATTGTCATGTTCCTCTTGCTGTCTACTGCAAGCCACTTGATAAACAAGACGTCTTTTTACGCGCGAGAGTATTGAGTCTCGATGGCAAAACAGTCATCGAAGATAGTCAACGAGGTTCACAATCTGAAGCCATGTTGCTAGCTGATCATTGTGTTCAGGCGTTGCTCGCGAAAGGCGCTAAAAAATTGCTTTGTGAGTCATGATGAGCCATGCATTGCAAGGTTTACGTATATTAAACACTCGGCCATTGCCTCAGGGTAAGACATTAAGTTATGCCATTGAAAACGCCGGCGGCACTGCTATTGAATGTCCTGCCCTCGCCATTGAAGGAGTAGAGTTTTTACTCCCTGTGTTAACACATTTCGAACAAGCCATTTTCATCAGTGCCAATGCTGTTGCTTATTGTTTCAGTAGATTGTTGCAACGAGACATTCATTGGCCATCAACGATTCATCATGTGATAGCCGTTGGTCAGGGTACGGCTAATGCTCTTCGGCAATACAGCGTTGGAGTCACAGACATTCCTGAAGAATCAAATAGCGAATCCTTACTAACACTACCCTCGCTACAGAAAATAGAAGGTAAAAATATTCTATTAGTTAAAGGTAAGGAAGGTAGAGGCCTGATTGCAGACACCCTGACTCAACGGGGTGCTCAGTTAAGTATCTTAGAGGTTTACAAACGCATCATGCCCAAGCATGATAAGGAATACCTTTATTCCTTGTGGCAAGAACAAGCCGTCGATATTATACTGTTTACAAGTGAGCAAGCCATGCAAAACATATTCGCCATGTTTGGGGAACCGGCTTATCGCTGGCTTTGTACTACTCCCTGTTTGGTGATTAGTAAGCGCTTGGCCAAAGCCGCCTCATTACTAGGGATGCAACAAATCATTGTGAGTAAACCAGAGGCCATCATAGATACGCTTCATCATTTCAACCAAGGACTAGTTCATGGCAAATAGCAATGAAGAACAACAAAAAAAATCCTCTGTAAAACCAACACCAACTTCGCCAAAAACTAAAGTGGAAGTTACTCAACCAGCAGCTCCCATTGCCACTACACCATCAACCAAAGGTTTTTCCTTTCATACCCTTGTTACTGTTGCAATCATCTTGGCAGTAATTGCTCTTTTTTGTTCCCTCTACAGTCTGAAGGCTAACCGTGACTTAAAAGAAGTAATAACAGAAAAGACTCAAAACGTTATTTCAGAATTGGATACACTCAGACAGCAACAACTGCAGACACAAGGCATTGAAGACAGTGTGACAAGCTTAAAACAAGCACAGGCCAAGCTACAAAATCAACTCAAAACTGTCGAAAAAGGGTTGCAAATCGCCATGCAGCAACGTCTGTATAAAAAAGAAGACTGGCTTTTGCTAAAAGCACGTTATTATCTAGAATTAGCACAGATCAACGCTCACTGGAGCGATGATCAACAAACAACCATTGCCATGTTAAAAGCCGCTGACGATTTGCTCACGAATGTATCCGGTCAGCAGCTTTTTGCCGTCCGCCAAGCCATTGCCCAAGAAATAGCGCAATTACAAGCCCTACCTAAGACGGATATTACTGGTCTTTTGAGTAAGCTTGATGCAGCACAAGACATGGTCGCTAAATTGCCTTTAAAACAACCGTTAAATAGCATGCAACCTGATATGGCTCAAAACGGTCTGAAACAGGGCTCCTCCGACTGGAAAGAGCAATTGCGTGCAAGCATTAATTCTCTCGAAAAATTGGTCGTCATTAGACGTCATGATGGAAGTATTCAACCCTTATTATCCCCACTACATCAAGCGATGCTGCAAGAAACAATCCGTATGAATTTGGAAGAAGCGCAATGGGCTATTTTGCAAAATAACCCTGCTGTTTATCAATCTGCTCTTACACAAGCCATAAAGAACATCAAGCGTGCTTTTGATGTGGATGCTACACCCACGCAAGCTTTACTTACGCAATTGCAAAACCTACAACAGAAAAAGCTGCTATTGTCGCGACCTGTCATCAATAAATCACTTCCTCTACTTAACCAAGTTATAGAGAGTAACCATTCTCCAACATTATCTATGCCCAAGGAAGGAGATAATCAGTAATGATACGGCTATTGATTGTTTTTTTAGTTTTACTTGCATCGGTATTGGTTGGGATTCAATTGAATCGCGATCCTGGATACCTTCTCATTGCCCTCAATCATTGGACTGTAGAGACAACATTATGGGTAGCAATAGTAGGCTTAATTCTTATCTTTTTTTTACTGCATGCGCTCTTATTAATCCTGGCAAAAGTCATCAAAAGTCCTGCCGCCTTACGGGATTGGCAAGCCAAACGTCGCATGCAAAAAGCACAAGCCAAAACACAAAAAGGTTTAATTGAATTTAGCGAAGGCTACTGGATGCAGGCTAAAAATCACCTAATTAAAGCGCTCCCGGATACTGATTCCCCTTTGCTGAATTATCTAACTGCAGCACGTGCCGCCCAGGAAATGGGAGATAACAAATTACGCGATAACTATCTGCGTGAAGCCCAGCAATCCATGCCCGACGCAAAAATTGCTGTCGAATTAACACAGGCACAATTGCAACTTGCCAACAAACAATGGGAACAAGCCTTAGCTACGCTCAGGCATTTGCAAGATTTAGCCCCCCAACACCCCTATGTTTTAAAATTATTAATGCGTCTTTACAAAGAAATTAAAGATTGGCCTCAATTAATCGCTTTGTTACCAGAATTAAAGAAAAACCATGTGATTTCAGGCGAGGATTTTGAAAAATTGCGTCATAACACTTATCTTCAAGCCATGTTAGAGCTTGCAAGAGCCTCCGATCCGAAAGCTTTAACCACGATGGTTGCTAAATTACCTAAGGCATTAGTTTATGATCCAGAACTCATGGCTGTGTATTCCTCCTTTCTAATCACACAAGGGGAAAATGCCAAAGCCGAGCACATACTACATCAATGCTTAAAAAAGGAATTCAATGAAAAATTGATAGGTTTATATGGCCAACTCAAATTAGGCGATGCACCTCTAATCTATGCTGAATCCTTGATTAAAAAAAATCCTGATTCATCCATCCTTTATCTCTCTCTTGGACGTTTAAGTGTAACTAATCATCTTTGGGGTAAAGCCAGGGGCTACTTTGAAAAAAGCATTAGCCTAAGACAAACACCAGAGGCTTATGCCGAGCTTGGGAAACTACTAGAAAAACTCAATGATCAACCTGGAGCTTGTGAAGCATATCGGCAAGGGTTGGTATTAAGTATCCAAAAAGAACAACATTACGGTTAATCAATCGGTACTACTAATTTTGACAGATAACGATCTCAAACGAGGGGTGGCGCGGAAGGAGGCTGAGAGATCCTCACAAAATTTAGACTGAAAAATGCGTTTGATCCAGTCTACGCTTGAATCGTTCGGACTGAGGAAGCGCGAAGCGCTGTCTTGAAGTCTCGGCACAAGGCCTTCGAGATGGGGCTTTGCCACTATTCCAATATCGGCTTGCACGCATCCTCACAAAAATCGAGGTTACGCTCTACTTGAATAGTCGCATGATGAATCTGATATTTATCATGGAGCATCTTTACTATAGATTGTCTAGCTTCATCTGTTAGTGGCTCTGCGGGCATCAAGAGATGCACTGATAGAGCATTTTCCTTCGTACTTATAGCCCAAATATGTAGATCATGAACTTCTATGACACCAGGCACAGCTTGTAGAGATTCACGAACCTTCATCCACGAGATACCACGTGGTACGGCATCAATAATCAGCTTGAAGCTATCAGCAAATAGAGCCCAGGTGCCTTTCATGATGAGTACAGCAATCAGTAGACCAACCACGGGATCTATCCAATGCCAGTGGGTAAAGTACAGAATGGTTGCGGAAACGACCACACCAACAGAAATTAAGGCATCATATACCAAATGAAGGAAAGCTGCTCGAATATTCAAGTCATCTGAGCCACGTAAAAACAAGGCAGCAGTTGCACCATTGACTAAAATACCAATGCTGGCAACAATGATTACCGAGATCGCTTGTACGTCTGTTGGTGAAAATAATTTATACATCGCCTCGGTGACAATAACCCCGCAGCTAAACACCAAAAGTACACCGTTAGCCAGAGCTGCAAGAATAGACGTTTTTTTCATGCCATAAGTGGTATGGTTGGTGGGAATCCTCTTTAATAAATTATTAGCAATCCAGGCTAGAACCAAGCTTAGAACATCCCCAAGATTATGTACGGCATCAGCAAGCAAACTGGTTGAATTGGCAATATAAGCAAAGACAATTTGCAAGAGAACAAATACACCATTAGCAATAATGGCAATCAAAAACGCGCGACTGAATTCGACGGGAGCATGATGATGGCCATGAGCATGTGAATGGCTATGTTCTTCCTCTTCTTGTTGACCAAAAATCATTCCTTCTCCTGGTTTTCGCAATCATCGGACCCATAATAATTGATCCCTATCTTTATGCGTTCTCGTTCATTCTGTTTGCGCCACAAATTGGTATCGCGTAAGGAGTAAACGCAACCACAGTATTCTTGCTTATAAAAATTTTCACGTTTAGCAATTTGATACATGCGTTCAGAACCACCATTCTTACGCCAATTATAAGTCCAGTATTCCATATTTGGGTATCGATTAGCCGCGCGGATCCCCGCATCGTTAATTTGGTTCATATCCTTCCAACGTGAGATCCCAAGGGAGCTACTAATCAGTGAAAAGCCATACTCATAGGCGTAAAGAGCGGTGCGCTCAAAGCGCATATCGAAGCAAACCGTACAACGCTTACCTCGCTCTGGTTCCCATTCAAGTCCTTTAATGCGCGCAAACCAATTGTCTTTATCATAATCGGCATCAATAAAGGGGATATGGTGCTTTTGGGCAAAAGCGATATTCTCTTGCTTTCTTATTTCATACTCTTGCACAGGATGAATATTGGGATTGTAAAAGAAAATCGAAAAGTTGATTTCTGAGAATAGCAATGCCTCCATGACTTCACCAGAACAAGGGGCACAGCAGGAATGAAGCAATAATTTATCCGCCCCGTGAGGCAGTACTAATTTTTCTCGTTCAGTCATTGGTCGTTACCTACAATAAAATGTTGGCGATAATAGACAAGCTCGGCAATTGAATCTTTGATGTCTTCAAGCGCCAAATGTTTTGACTCCTTGATGACACCATTTAATAATTTTGGACGCCAGCGTTTTACTAATTCTTTAAGTGTACTCACATCGAGGTTGCGATAATGAAAATAAGCAGCTAATTCAGGCATGTATTTATAAAGAAAGCGCCTGTCTTGACAAATGCTGTTACCACACATGGGTGATTTCCCTTTGTCCAAATAATTTTTTAGAAAATCAAGCGTTTGGCGCTCCGCTTCTGCTTCAGTTATTTGTGACTCTTTGACTCGCTTTATCAAGCCAGATTGATTATGTTGCTTTGTGTTCCACTCATCCATACCAGCAAGTAAAGCTTCATCTTGGTGGATTGCAAGCATGGGGCCTTCAGCCAAGATGTTTAATTGTGCATCAGTAACCACTGTGGCAATCTCAATAATATGATCCTTGTCAGGATCTAGACCCGTCATTTCTAAATCAATCCAAATTAAATTGTCATTGTTTTTCATTTTGTTTCCAAATTTGTTCAGCACAGCTAACACGTTGTTTATGAAGCGCGTCCTTAATCGCTTCACCTTGATAGCCTTGCGCAATTAATGCTTGTGCTGATATTTTTGTGCATTCTTTGAGTAAATGGCGCCAACCATCAGCTTGCTTGTACTCTTTTGTTGCAAATCCTCGTCCTCTGGCATCAGCTTCACACGCAAGCAGAAGTTTCTCAAACAAATATGGACGCCGAAAAGCATCTGCTTGCTCAAGGACTCTAATCTTGGTTTTTGCGCGAAGCTCAAATAAACGGTGAATACTTAAGTGAAAGCGAGAAACCGTTTCGGCAAACTTACGATAATCCGCCGGGATGCGCAAGCGCTCACATAATTCTTTAATAATAGCAACACCTCGCACTTCATGCCGAATATGGCTTGGCCATTTGCTCATTGGGGTTGCTGCTTTTCCAAGATCGTGTACAACGGCAGCAAAACGTATCATGGGGTCTGAAGAAAGAGCAGCAGCCATGTTTAGCGCCATGAGGCTATGGACACCGCTATCGATTTCAGCATGATATTTTACTGAATTTGGCACACCAAAAAGTGCGTCTATCTCGGGTAAAACAATCTTAAGAGCACCACAGTCTCTAAGGGTGGTAATAAAGACTTCAGGATTTTTTTCTTGCAAACTACGATACCACTCTTGCCACACACGTTCAGCCACCAAATGTGTCAATTCACCCCGTTTAACCATAGCGTACATTAACGCTCGTGTTTCATCCGCCAATTTAAATCCTAAATGATGATAGCGTGCAGCAAAACGAGCAATACGCAGAACACGCACAGGGTCCTCCGTAAAAGCGGGGGACACATGTCTTAAGATCTTGGCTTGTAGATCAGCCTGTCCATGATAAGGATCAATCAAATGGCCGTCTGTATCCATGGCCATCGCATTAATCGTTAAATCCCTGCGAAGTAAGTCATTCTTCAGACTAACGTGAGGATGAAACTCACATTTAAAACCGTAATACCCTGGACCCGATTTTCGTTCAGTCCTGGCTAAAGCATATTCTTCTTTTGTTTCGGGGTGCAGAAAAACGGGAAAATCACGTCCAACTTGCTGATAACCCAATTGCAACAGCTGTTCAGGAGTTGCCCCAACCACAACCCAATCACGTTCTTTGATTGGATAACCTAATAATTTGTCTCGAACAGCTCCACCTACCAAATACACTTTCATTTAATGGTTTTGCCTCACGTTTTGACGGGTTTAACCGCTAACAAATGCAATATATTAAGGACTGAACAAAGAAATCAACTTGTATGATAAAATTATCAGAAGAAATCATTAGGGCCAACTCTTTGGATCGCTGGCAATTATAGACTATTTTTATTAACGATGAGTAAAAGACGAGTAAATAAACAGCAATCGGCACGCATTCAAAAGATGCAAGCCAACTATCGCCAATCACCAGAGACAGACTCCTCTTCTCTACAAGGATTAGTGCTCACACGTTTTAGTCGACATGCAGAAATTGAGGATAGTGATGGAAAGCGAATTCACTGTTCCATCCGTCCTAATATTGACTCCATCGTTGCTGGCGATCGGGTTGTCTGGCATCCTAAAGGCATTGACCAAGGCGTTGTGGTTAGTCGATTTCCTCGTGAATCAATCGTTGGCCGTCACGATAAAAGAGGGGATTTTAAACCCGCTGCTGCGAACATTACCCAACTCATGGTGGTGGTTGCTCCTAAGCCTGAATTATCCTGGACGCTATTGGATAGTTATCTCATCATGGCGGAATCCTTACAACTCAAAATTTGTATTGTACTGAATAAAATTGATTTACCTTGTGATGCGATCCAACAAGAGCTATTAAATGTTTATCAGCCATTGGGTTACCCCATTATTCTGACCAGTAAGGAGCAGAGCGATCATCACCAACCGTTGAAAAATGCACTTAATGGGCAGATCAGCATATTTGTTGGACAGTCAGGAGTTGGCAAATCTTCCTTAATTGCTGCCATTTTGCCACATGAATCAAACATTCAAATTGCAGAGATCTCTTCAGGATCCGAATTAGGCTGTCATACCACAAGTAATTCGCGGCTATATCATCTTCCTAGCGGCGGAGCACTGATCGACTCACCAGGAGTAAGAGAAATAGGCCTGTGGCATATGCCATTAGGCGAAATAGCGCAAGGATATCGAGAATTCAGGCCTTTTCTTAGACAATGTAAATTTCGTAATTGTGATCATAAACAAACCCCAGGTTGTGCCATCATTACAGCTCTTGATAGAGGAGATATAGGTCGAAAACGTTATGAGAATTTTGTTAGGATCACAGCACAATTTATGAAATAAATGATCTTCGTCCAGTAGCCACACCTGCTGCTATTTTAAGTTATGAGCGACTAGTAAATTTTAGCCCAATGATCGCAATAACAATAAGAGCGATACAGAAAATTCGCGTGAAATTAGTAGATTCGCCAAGAAAATAAATACCATAAAGTACTGTTCCAACTGCTCCAATACCCGTCCAAATAGCATAAGCAGTTCCAATAGGCAGTTCTTTTAATGATTGAGCAAGAAATGTAAAACTTAATAACATGGCAAAAACTGTTATTAAAGAAGGATAAAGCTTTGAAAACCCTTCGGTATATTTCAATTCTATTGCCCACACCACCTCAAAAGCTCCAGCTAGAATCAAATAAATCCATGCCATGAATTTCCCTTAAAAAAATTATTAGATAACGTCCTTAAATCAATAAACTTATCTTCTAAAAAAGTTGTTGAACAAGTGGAAGTTCAGGCACAGTTATATTTTTCTCAGCTTTTGGAATAGTGACTCGCTTCTTATCAAACGAATCTAAATAATCACACAACGCCGAATTAGCCTCAAATAATTCCGGATGTTGAATGCACTCTCTTAATAATGCAAACACCTTATTGATGGCGTCTTTCTGTGTCGCATCGATGGTATGAGACATAGAAAGGCTTCTGTGCAACAATCCTTTTATTGCCTTGAAGCTTAGATTGTATACTCCTGGATCCACCCCAAATAGCCCTTGGGACGTATTATTACGCACACCGAGTGCCGATAATCTATGAACTAAAAAATTGCTAAGCTGTTGGATAAAATCACCCTCACTTACAGGGCCAGTGGTTCTTCTTAAGGTACCAAGTATCTCCTGTCGATGCTTAAACGATAAGACATCAGAATTCAACAATTTATTAAATTCAATATTAATATGTACCCATTTTAAACAATCATTTTGCGGTTGTAGCAGCGTTTGGATTAATCTCTCTAGGAATTTTTCTACAAGGGCTTTGCCCTTAATTTTACTTAGAGATGGTACAAGAACAACCAAAATAAGCTTAGGGTCAAAACAAAGACTTTTTTCTGGTTTAAACATGCTTTCATCTTTGATCGATTTTAACCACGATATCGTATCTTCATAACGTGTATATTTAGTCTTCAAATCCGTTTGAGCAAGCGCTTTTTCAACTATCCGATTGATAACGTAAGTATAAATAAAGCGCATTTTACTTAAGTCACCAAGCTCAAGTGCCAACTGTACGGCTTTCAGCAATTCGCTTCCTGTTTCTGTCGTTGTATTGCTATGACCACTAATATGAAGCGGAACCCCAGTAAGCCACAAATAACTAAAGTTATGTGTCATCAAAGAAACAACAATGCTTAGAGCTCGCTTCGTAGCCTCTTCTTCACTAATATGATCCCAATCACGAAAAACATGTTTAGCCGAAGCAAGACGCATCTCATTAAGAGCTGCCAAGGGCGCTTCTTCTATATCCAGACGGAATTTAATTTCAGGATCATAGTCAATGACTAGCTTGGCAAAAAATTGACTTGCCACAGCAATGCATTCACGTCCCTCAGAGTTCTCAGTGGGATCCTCGTTAGGATCTTGTATGGCTGCGATGATTTCAGAGACACGCTTTTTTTGACCCCGCCACACAACTGTATGTGCATAAAGTCGCGCAAATTCATCAGCAGGCAGAGCATTAACAAATTCCGCAAATTTAAGATATGACGCCTCAGCAATTTTTTCTTGATCTTTTGTGATCTTATGGCCCAAACGAAGAGCCTTTGGATTTAAAGTCCCATTAACCAGATCTCTCAATGCAAGAACTGTCCGCTTACTTATCGGAGGAGCAATTTCCTCGTTAGCGACAACTTGTAAATAATATTCATACACTTCCACTGCTGCGAATGGCAAACGACTTAACTCTTTCGTGGATAACATCCGAGGTGTATCGGCAGTACAACAATAAAAAGTACCGTTTGACTGATGATTTCTAACACAATTTGGAAGATAAATTAGCTCAGTTTGATCTTCGGATAAAATAAAATAAGACAAAGGATAACTGGTTATATTTTCCAACGTCACAGGATCAGTATCCCGTTTTAAGGTCGGAATTAGCAGTTTATAGTAGTTACCATCAATAAAACCAGCCCCCGCTAAATACTGCGCTAAGCGAATCCAGGATCGATTTTCGCCATCTTGTTTGCGCAGATAATCTTTTGGGCTATCGATAATATGCTCCCAGCGTAAACGATATATCTCCTTTATATTTTGAATAATTTCTTCTGTTATTTGTCCTGTTTGCTGCAGAGCTTTTATCAGTTGTTTTACTTTGTGTCTGACCGGTTCTATTCCTAAATCCAATTTGGAAACCAATTGAGTTAGATGTGTAACATCCAAATATTGTCCTACTTTTAATGTTTCATATATGGGCATTAAATTTTTACATTGACTGATTAGCGTTGGATCGCGTCGACATAACCATCTCGCTACGTCCATAAGCTTTTCTTCCAAGCCTTCAGTACTTTGTAAGCAATCCAATAAAGCATCAATTAGGTAATAATTACGTTTCTTACCGTAGATTTCTATCCCATAGAAGTGATTAATTTCCTGCAAGGGACAAGACTCTAATTCCTTAATGAAAGCATCGAATTTCTTTTTAAACTCTCCTGAATCACTCCTTGTCGCCTTGGCATCAAAATAACTTTCAATCACCCCTAGCAGAGTAGGCAACAAATGCTCTGGACATTTACCCTTTTGTTGCCATGTGGGTGCAATGCGGCGTATCAAATAGTCCCAAAAATTGGCATAGATCTCATTGTCGATTTGTTTGGCTAATTCGTCCCCTTTCTTAGAGCGAATTCTAAACATTTCTTTTAGTGTCAATGCACGAGGGTTCGTTTTTTTATGGTCATAAGTTAAAAATACAGCTGCGGGTTGTTGTAATCTTTCAAAGAGCCCCTGAATTCTATGCCAAGTTCCATCATCGGAAAGATAAATAGAACGAGGATCTTGATCTTGCTCCAAACGAGAAAAATTATCAGGATCGGATTTATTGGTAATCACCGGAATGAGTATGACAAAATAATGTTGCTGCTTGAGCTCAAGAGCTAAGTCCTTAGCTAAACGAATCCATTCTACATTATTACCTCTAGGATCGAAGGTGTAGTCATCTTGCTTGTCAGCTATTTCCTTCCATCGCTCAGCAAAACGATCTCGAATCCAACAAAGCTCCTCCTCACTTAAACTATCATTCGGATCGCGTTCAGGAAGGGTTTGCTCTGAAATGACATTACTAGATAAAGGATATTTAGTTTGAAAGGCTATTAGTAAAGCTTTGTCTGCTGTTCCTAATTGCTGTTCAATGCTTACCAAAGCGCTGATAAATTCATGAACTCGACTAACTAACATACTGCTCTACATCCTGTAATGGTAATTAATTCTATTGTATTTATCACAAACTTACGAGCTTCATTCGTGTACTCTTTTTATTCTCGCAGCATACCACAAACAATGAAATTGAGAATCATTATTATTCATTTTTTTCACCGCAAGCTAAGTAGTGTTCTTTGTTAAGTATTTTTTGGAAAAAAAAAGCGGCACGAGGGCCGCTAGTAAAAAGCCCTGGCGATGACCTACTTTCACATGAGGAAACCTCACACTATCATCGGCGCTGGTCTGTTTCACTACTGAGTTCGAGATGGAGTCAGGTGGTTCCAAACCGCTATGGTCGCCAGGAAAAACGGTATTCTGCTGGTTTAATCACCAGTCAGGTTGGTAAAGATAATATTCGGTAACACAAGCTTTTCTTCTGTCTTTTATTGTTTGGCCATACACCCAAAGCAATTCAGGTTATATGGTCAAGACAATCAGCCAATTAGTACGAGTTAGCTTCACACATTACTGTGCTTCCACACCTCGCCTATCAACGTCGTCGTCTTCAACGGGCTTCAGGGGAAAACTCATCTTGAGGGAGGCTTCCCGCTTAGATGCTTTCAGCGGTTATCCCGTCCGAACTTAGCTACCCGGCAATGCAACTGGCGTCACAACCGGTACACCAGAGGTTCGTCCACTCCGGTCCTCTCGTACTAGGAGCAGCTCCTCTCAATTTTCCTACGCCCACGGCAGATAGGGACCGAACTGTCTCACGACGTTCTAAACCCAGCTCGCGTACCACTTTAAATGGCGAACAGCCATACCCTTGGGACCTGCTTCAGCCCCAGGATGTGATGAGCCGACATCGAGGTGCCAAACACCGCCGTCGATATGAACTCTTGGGCGGTATCAGCCTGTTATCCCCGGAGTACCTTTTATCCGTTGAGCGATGGCCCTTCCATTCAGAACCACCGGATCACTAAGACCTACTTTCGTACCTGCTCGACCCGTCAGTCTCGCAGTCAAGCACCCTTTTGCCTTTACACTCTTGGTACGATGTCCGACCGTACCGAGGGTACCTTTGTGCTCCTCCGTTACTCTTTGGGAGGAGACCGCCCCAGTCAAACTACCCACCATACACTGTCCTCATCCAGGATTACTGGACCAAGTTAGAACCTCAATAATAACAGGGTGGTATTTCAAGGTCGGCTCCATGCGAACTAGCGTCCGCACTTCTTAGCCTCCCACCTATCCTACACAGTCATCATCAAAGTCCAGTGCAAAGCTGTAGTAAAGGTTCACGGGGTCTTTCCGTCTAGCCGCGGGTACACTGCATCTTCACAGCGATTTCAATTTCACTGAGTCTCGGGTGGAGACAGCGTGGCCATCGTTACGCCATTCGTGCAGGTCGGAACTTACCCGACAAGGAATTTCGCTACCTTAGGACCGTTATAGTTACGGCCGCCGTTTACCGGGGCTTCGATCAAGAGCTTCTCCGAAGATAACCCCATCAATTAACCTTCCGGCACCGGGCAGGCGTCACACCCTATACGTCTTCTTTCGAATTGGCAGAGTGCTGTGTTTTTAATAAACAGTCGCAGCCACCTGGTCTCTGCGGCCTTCTTCAGCTCATTGCGCAGGCAACTCACCAAAAAAGGCGTACCTTCTCCCGAAGTTACGGTACCATTTTGCCTAGTTCCTTCACCCGAGTTCTCTCATGCGCCTTAGTATTCTCTACTTGTCTACCTGTGTCGGTTTGCGGTACGGTTCTCTATAAGTTATGGCTAGCAGCTTTTCCTGGAAGCAGGGCATCAATGACTTCTCTGCACCCCGAAGGGTCAGAACCACTCAGCACCTCAGCGTTAACAAGAAACCGGATTTGCCAGGTCTCTCCGCCTACATGCCAGTACCGGGACAACCACCGCCCGGCTCACCTAGCCTTCTTCGTCCCCACATCACCACTTATAGAAAGTCCAGGAATATTAACCTGGTTCCCATCAGCTACGCTCTTCAGCCTCACCTTAGGAGCCGACTCACCCTGCTCCGATTAACGTCGTGCAGGAATCCTCAGACTTCCGGCGAGAGGGTTTTTCACCCCCTTTATCGTTACTCATGTCAGCATTCGCACTTCTGATACCTCCAGCAAACTTCTCAATCTGCCTTCATCAGCCTACAGAACGCTCCCCTACCACGTGTATCTCTACACATCCGCAGCTTCGGTGGATGGTTTTAGCCCCGTTACATCTTCCGCGCAGGCCGACTCGACCAGTGAGCTATTACGCTTTCTTTAAAGGATGGCTGCTTCTAAGCCAACCTCCTGGCTGTCTATGCCTTCCCACATCGTTTCCCACTTAACCATCACTTCGGGACCTTAGCTGGCGGTCTGGGTTGTTTCCCTCTTCACGACGGACGTTAGCACCCGCCGTGTGTCTCCTGTGGTTCAATTGGCCGGTATTCGGAGTTTGCATCGGTTTGGTAAGCCATGACAGCCCCCTAGCCGAAACAGTGCTCTACCCCCAGCAATCACCCACAAGGCGCTACCTAAATAGCTTTCGGGGAGAACCAGCTATCTCCGGG